>NZUQ01000016.1 GCA_002697225.1 Candidatus Poribacteria bacterium | reverse complement strand
GTGGACCTTGTTAAGATGAAGGCTCTAACATGGGAAGATCATGATTTTGGAATGGAAGTGCATGAAGTGCCAATTCCAGATGATATGAAAGACGTGGTTGATGATTATCGCAGCCGAATGTTGGAGTTAATAGCCGACTGGGATGACGATCTTCTGGTGAAATATTTGGAAGGTGAGGAAATTAGCGAGCAAAACGTGAATGATGGTCTCAGGAATGCGACGATTGCTGGTGATATCGTCCCCGTTTTGTGCGGAGCAGCCTTAAAAAATAAGGGTATCCAACCAATCTTGGATTCAATCATTTCTTATTTGCCGAACCCTCGCGAAGTTTCGGCTATCACGGGAATGAATCCTCAAACAGACGTCATGGAAGAACGTCTGCCGGATGAAAACCAACCGTTTTCTGCCTTGGCTTTTAAGATTATGACAGATCAACATGTTGGCAAACTTACCTTTTTCCGCGTTTACTCTGGGGTGTTGGCTAAGGGAACAAAAGTCTACAATAGTTCTACTCGTAAGGTTGAAAGGGTCAACCGTCTGTTGCAGATGCATGCCAACAGGCGAGAAGACCGAGAGGTAGTTTATGCCGGAGACATCGTTGCCGCAATTGGTATGCAGGACATCACGACAGGCGATACGATCTGCCAGATGGATGCGCCGATTATTCTGGAGTCCATGGACTTCCCTATACCTGTGATCTCTATTGCTGTTGAGCCAGAAACAAAATCTGATGTTGACAAGATGAATATGGCTTTGGCCAGATTATCGGAAGAAGATCCCACATTCAAGGTCCATCAGGACTCTGAAACAAATCAGATGTTGCTTTCAGGTATGGGGGAACTTCATTTAGAGATTATCATGGATCGGCTTTCCCGCGAATTTAAAGTGTCTGCAAATATTGGACAACCACAGGTCGCTTATCGGGAAACGTTAAGTCGCCATTCTATAGTTGATAAGAAGTATGTTCGTCAAACAGGTGGACGTGGGCAGTATGGTCATGTATGTATGGAAGTTTATCCGATTGATAAAGGTGTTGGATTTGAATTTGTCAANGAAATTAAGGGAGGNGNNATTCCCNCGGAGTATATACCCGCTATTAGAAAGGGNGTTGAAAGTGCGATGGGGGCGGGGGTNCTTGCAGGGTATCCTATTGTTGATGTTGGGGTGCGATTATTTGATGGGTCGTATCATCCAGTGGATTCATCGGAAATGGCGTTTTCAGTCGCTGGTTCTATGGCTTTCAAAGAAGCAGTTAGGAAAGCCAGTCCGATATTACTTGAACCTATAATGAAGGTGGAAGTAATTGTTCCAGATGACTACTTAGGTAAAGTGATGGGTGACTTGAATTCTCGTCGTTCACAAATTCTTGATACCGAAGTGAGAAGCAAATCTCATGTTCAGGTGATCACGGCTTATGTTCCATTGTCTGGGACATTTGGTTATGTAAAAACTCTTCGGTCATTGACGCAAGGTAGATCGACACATTCAATGGAGTTCTCACACTATAGTTTGGTTCCTCAGGGCATTTTTGAAGAGGTCGTTTCTGCGAAAACTAGTGCAGAAGATAAAAAATCGGTAATCTAGACTAATTTGAATTTTTAAGGAGTTTTTGTAAAATGGCAAGAGAGAAGTTTGAAAGGACAAAACCTCACGCGAATGTGGGTACTATTGGCCATGTAGATCATGGAAAGACTACGCTGACAGCAGCTATTACGATGGTGATGTCGAGCCTAAGCGAATCAAATTATGTAAAAACTTATGAAGAAATTGATGCCGCACCGGAAGAAAAGGAACGTGGAATCACTATCAATACAGCTCATGTTGAATATGAAACTGAGAATCGTCATTATGCCCACGTCGACTGTCCGGGACATGCAGATTATATCAAAAACATGATTACGGGCGCAGCTCAGATGGATGGTGCGATTCTTGTTGTTTCCGCCGCTGATGGTCCAATGCCACAAACGCGAGAACATGTTTTGTTAGCGAGACAAGTAAATGTACCACACATCGTTGTTTTCCTCAATAAAGCAGATATGGTCGATGATGAGGAGTTGCTTGAACTTGTTGAGATGGAAGTCCGTGAATTGCTTGATGAATATGACTTTCCTGGGGATGATATCCCTGTTGTCGCTGGCTCTGCCTTAAAGGCCTTGGAATCCAGTGGAGATCCAGCTAGCGAGGCTTGTCAGGCAATTATCGAATTGATGCAGGCGGTTGATGATTTCATACCGCAACCTGAAAGAGATGTCGATTTACCTTTCTTGATGCCAATTGAGGATATATTTACTATTTCTGGTCGTGGTACTGTGGTTACGGGACGGGTTGAAAGAGGTCGGGTTAATGTTGGTGATCCGATACACATTATCGGTCTACGGGAAACAGAAGAAACTGTCTGTACCGGAGTGGAAATGTTCCGTAAACTGCTTGATAGTGGTGAGGCGGGTGATAATATTGGTGCATTGTTGCGTGGAATTGACCGAGAGTCGGTTGAGCGAGGACAGGTTCTGGCAGCGCCAGGATCAGTTAGCCCTCATACCAAATTTGAAGCTGAAGCCTATATTCTAAGCAAAGAAGAAGGTGGGCGCTGGACGCCTTTCTTTACTGGGTACCGACCGCAATTTTATTTTCGGACTACAGATGTAACAGGGCAGATGCATCTACCAGAAGGTGTTGAAATGGTGATGCCAGGCGATAATATCCAGATTACAGTGGAACTTACAAAGCCGATCGCAATGGAAGAGGGACTCCGTTTTGCCATACGTGAAGGTGGCCATACTGTAGGTGCTGGGGTGGTATCTAAAATTACAGAATAGTTCGCCTGTATTAACTTGCACAGGTAAGGGACTTGGGTTCTAGTTATGTACCAGTTTGAGGGGAATAGTGGATAGTCAGAAAATTCGAATCCGTTTAAAGGCGTTTGATCATCGTTTGCTGGACAAGTCGGCTTCAGTTATTTCAGAGACGGCTAAGCAAACTGGTGCAATTGTTGCTGGTCCGATTCCAATTCCAACGAAAAGAAATGTGTGGACTGTTCAGAAAGCTACGTTCGTCAATAAGAAAGCACGCGAGCAGTTTGAAATGCGAACTCATGTTCGTTTAATTGATATTGTGGAGATTACTCCTAAGACAGTTGATGCTTTAATGCGGCTTGANCTGCCCTCAGGTGTTGATGTGCAAATCACAACTTTTTAATCTTCGCATTTGATGGATACATAAAATTATGATTAATGGAATACTCGGCAGAAAAGTTGGGATGACTCAAGTCTTCGACGAGTCAGGTGAAGCNNTACCAGTCACNGTGATTGAAGCGGGACCTTGTCCGGTTGTGCAGATTAAAACAGTTGAGCAAGANGGTTATNATGCTGTTCAGGTCGGTTTCTTTGATCGGAAAGAAAGTAAATTTAATAAGCCNGAACTAGGTCATTTCAAGAAAGCTAGTGTTGANCCCAAGCATTATTTAAAAGAATTGTGTGTGGATGAGCTTGATGATGTTTCTGTTGGTTTCGTTATTGACTCAAGCACTTTTTCGGTGGGAGATTTNGTCGATGTTACAGGTGTGTCAAAAGGAAAAGGGTTCGCTGGAGTTGTAAAACGTTGGGGATTTGCTGGTGGTCGGAAGAGCCACGGTGGTGAACAAGATCACCGTCGGCCGGGGTCCATAGGTCAAAGTGCCCAACCGTCTCGGGTCTTCAAAGGTCAGAAAATGCCTGGNCGTATGGGGAATAAGAAAGCGACAGTCCAAAATCTGCAGGTCATTAAAACCGATCCGGAACGCAACCTTTTGCTTGTAAAAGGAGCTGTACCTGGAAGCAGAAATGGCTTACTGGTTATTAGAAGAGCTGTTAAGGCTAAGGGTTAATGCGTTTATGCCAAAGTTAGATGTGTATGACAGATTAGGCAAGGTTGTTTATCAAAAGGAATTGAGCGAGGAATTTGTCAGCGCACCAATCAATGAGTCAGTTGTTCATAAGTGCGTGGTTGCGTATTTAGCAAATCAGCGCCGGGGTACTGCGTCGGCCAAAGTACGTAGTGAAGTCAAGGGGAGTGGTAGAAAGTTGTATCGCCAAAAAGGAACTGGTAGAGCGCGAGTTGGAGATGCTAAGTCACCTATTCGTGTTGGTGGTGGTGTGGCATTTGGGCCTAGACCCCGAAGTTTTCGGATTAATTTACCCAAAAAAGTTCGACGTTTAGGTCTGAAGTCTATGTTGGCTGATGTCTTTCAGACTGGGTATTATCGATTAGTTCAAGATTTTAGTATGGAGGTTCCTAAGACACAGGAATTAGTTCAGTTTTTAGATTCACTTAACTTAGAAGGGAAGACGCTTATTGTTTTGGGTGATTACGATCCGAATATTTACCTTTCTGCCCGAAATATTCGCGGAGTGAACAGCTGTACTTGGGATTTGCTGAATACCTACGAAATACTTTGGCACGATAATATAGTTGTGATGGAGAGCGCTGCGGGTAAACTGGAGGAGAAATACGCTAATTAGNAGTTTGTAAAAATTAAAANANGGCATCTAAGGATTTTTATGAAAGCACCGTACCAGGTGATTAAAAAACCTTTAATAACTGAAAAAACGACAATCTTGCGTGAGGGTAACAANTTCACTNTAGTCGTTGACCGGAATGCTACNAAGGCNGACATTCGNCAGGCAGCCGAGGATGTTTTTGATATTAANGGGAANATTTTGAAGGTGAATACCATCCTTGTTCATGGTAAGACAAAAGGTCAATTAATGCGTGCTAATCGTGGCAGNCGACCGGATNTTAAGAAAGCTATTCTTACTGTTGANGCAGGAACGGACATTCGACTCTTTGAAAATATTTAACTTGGAGTANATCCATATAGATATGATATAAGGTAGANATAATTNCGTGGCAACTAAAACATATAAACCTACNACTCCAAGTCGGCGTNCAATGACAGGCAATGACTTTGCCGAATTGACACGCTGGCNCCCAGAAAAATCTCTGACTAAAGGAAGTAAGAAGAGAGCCGGCCGTAATTCTTTGGGGAGAATTACCGTTCGTAGGCGTGGTGGAGGACATAAGCGAAGGTACCGTATTATTGATTTTAAGCGGGATAAACACGGNATATTGGCTAAGGTTGCGTCGATTGAATATGATCCTAACCGATCTGCTCACATTGCGCTTCTNCATTATACTGATGGTGAAAAGCGTTACATCATTGCT
This sequence comes from Candidatus Poribacteria bacterium, assembly GCA_002697225.1. The sequence goes on along the minus strand of NZUQ01000016.1, from coordinate 21,755 downwards.
CCATTAGGGATTCAGGTAGGAGAAACATTGTGTTCCGGTTCTGAAGCTGAGATTAGGGTTGGAAATGCCTTACCACTTTCACGTATTCCACCTGGAACTTTCATTCACAATATTGAAATGACTCTTGGTAAAGGTGGTCAGCTTGTTCGAAGTGCTGGGGAATCTGCTCAACTTCTCGATCGTGAAGGAAAATATGTAAGGGTTAAATTACCTTCTGGTGAGGTGCGGTTGATATTAGGCGATTGCTGCGGTACTATAGGCCAAGTTGGAAATGCTGATCACGGGAATGTAACAATTGGTAAGGCTGGTAGATCCCGTTGGCTTGGTCGTCGTCCAAAAGTTCGGGGGGTTGCGATGAACCCGGTAGATCACCCGCATGGTGGTGGGGAAGGAAAAAGTTCTGGTGGCAGGCATCCCTGTACTCCTTGGGGAGTGCCGACTAAAGGATATAAGACTCGAAACCCCAAAAAGAAATCAAGTCGGTTAATTGCAGGCTGATCACTTCATTAATTTGTTGGAGAAGATTGTTGAAATTGAAAGGAAGCTATGTCTCGTTCGCTCAAGAAAGGGCCTTATGTTGATCCTAAGCTATTAAAGAAGATAGAGCGCATGGATCAATCTGGAAGCAAACGTGCGATTCGCACTTGGTCTCGTCGGTCAATGATTACCCCGGATTTTGTTGGTCATACGTTTGCAATCCATAATGGAAAGCAGTTTTTCCCCGTTTATATTACAGAGAATATGGTGGGGCATAAGCTGGGTGAGTTTTCGCCAACTCGAACTTTTAGGTCTCATTCCAGTTCCTCATTGTAGTATTATTAGGTCTTTATAAATTAAGGGGTTTGTGTTATGGAAGCGGTTGCCTGCCAGAAAAATGTGACGATNGCTCCTCGTAAAGCTAGATTGCTTGCTGATTTGATTCGTGGGGAGTATGTCGATGATGCCTTAGATCAATTGTCACTTACACACAAAGCAGCGTCTCCGGTCATCATGAAATTGATTAATTCCGCGGTGGCAAACATATTGGATAGTAACTCAGACGTTGATGAAACAATGTTGTACNTTAAAATGATCTTTGTGGATGATGGGATAACACGCAAGTGGATTCGTCCTAGATCGAGGGGAATTGCCAACAGACACTTGCGGAGGAAATGTCATATTAAGGTTNTCGTGGATGNATGGTCAGAGGAGGAATAGCAGTTTTTATGAATGTCCGTTGTTTCATATGTGGTTTGATATGGAATTGTTTTTTTAATGCTANTTAGTAGGAATGNACTTGAGTTTTAGGAGGTTTTTGTGGGCCANAAGACCCATCCTCGNGGTTTACGTCTAGGTATTATTGAAGCTTGGNATTCGACTTGGTATGAAAAGAAGGATTACGCAAAGTGGCTTCATGAGGATTTAACATTGCAAAAATTTATTAAAGAAAGGCTTTACCGTGCGGGGATTTCTCGAACTGAGATCAAAAGGAAAGAATCGGGGTCAGGCACATGCACTGTGAGAATTCATACTGCTCGTCCTGGGATTGTAATTGGACGTCGCGGAAGTGAGACCGAACAGTTGCAATCTGATTTAGAAGAGCTAATCGGAAGACCTGTTCGGATTGAGGTTGAGGAGATTAAAAGGCCTGAGCTTGATGCGCAGCTTGTTGCCGAGGCAGTGTCAATGCAGATTCTGCGCCGTGCTAATTTTAGGCAAGCAATGAAGAAAACTATTGAATCTTCAATGAAATCTGGTGCCCAAGGCGTTAAGATTGCGGTGAGTGGTCGTCTTGGTGGAGCCGAGATGGCTCGAAGTGAGTCTGCGATTCAAGGACGTGTGCCGCTACATACTTTGCGTGCAAATGTTGATTATGGGTTTGCTGAAGCTGCCACAACCTACGGGAAGATTGGGATTAAAACATGGATTTTTAAAGGAGAAATAATTGGAGATCCATTTGGTGAAGATGCTTCATCAAGTCGCATCTCACAACTTCCNTCAGCTGGTGAAAGTCGAAGGCGTAGATCACGTAGGACAAGGGCGTCGAATCCGGAGGATGGGAATTAATGTTAGGCTCGATTTATATGGTGCCTAGTGTTTGTTTTAGAAAGGATAAAATCTTATGCTGATGCCAAAACGCACGAAGTATCGTAAAATTCAAAAAGGCAAACGGCGTGGTAAGCCTATCAAAGGGTCAAAGATTGATTTTGGTGAGCATGCTTTGCAGGCCGTTGAATCTGGTTGGATGACGAGTCGACAAATCGAATCGGCACGTGTGGCGATGACNCGTTATGTCCGTCGTGGTGGAAAGGTCTGGATTAAGATTTTNCCACATAAGCCTATAACACAAAAAGCTGCAGAAACGCGTATGGGTAGTGGNAAGGGAACACCTGAGTACTGGGTTGCTGTTATTAAGCCAGGGCGAGTTTTATATGAGTTAAGTGGGATTCCATTTGATGAGGCTAAGGAGGCGATGCGTCTAGCTGCTCATAAGNTGCCTTTCAAAACCAAGTTTATCACTAGATCCTTAGAGGGAACAAGTTAATCAATGAACACAGCAGAATTGCGTGCTAAACCAACAGAAGAATTGGAAAATGATTTGCAGGATTTACAGGAGAGTCTATTCAGTTTAAAATTCCGGAATGTTCTCAGTCAGCTTGATGATACATCCCAGTTAAAGAAAGTGCGTAGAGATGTTGCTCGTACTAAGACGATTCTGCGTGAACGTAGCCTTGGAATTGAGAGATAAGGGAAATTAAATTGTCAGAAAGCAACGCTTTTAGAGGTAGTAGGAAAGTCCGCACAGGTACGGTGACAAGTGACAAAATGGACAAAAGTATTACGGTAGCTGTAGAACGTACCTACCAACACCCTGTGTATAAAAAGGTCGTAAGGCGTACCAAAAGAGTTTTGGCTCATGATGAAAGTAATCAATGCCAGGTTGGTGATGTCGTGCGAATTGTTGAAAGCAAGCCTTTAAGTCGTCGGAAAAGATGGCGCTTACAGCGTATTGTTTCAAAAGTCGAATGAGATACAATATTGAGATTGACATAGAGTTTGTGAGATGATTCAGACTTATACGATGTTGAATTCTGCAGATAATTCCGGAGCTAAGCGGATTATGTGCATAAAAGTTCTTGGTGGTAGTCGCAAGCGTTACGCNNGAATTGGGGATATTATAGTAGCNAGTGTGAAAGANGCTGTCCCGAACAGTCAAGTGCCGAAAGGGAGTGTTGTTCGTGCTGTGGTTGTACGAACGGCAAAAGAATACCGCAGNCCAGATGGGTCTTACATTAAGTTTGACGAAAATGCGGCGGTCGTACTCGATCCGCAAAACCAACCTCAGGGGACACGGGTTTTTGGTCCTGTTGCTCGCGAATTGCGCGATAAGGATTTTACTCGAATTGTGTCTTTAGCACCGGAANCTATTTGAAAATTTTACGGTATTCCNTATTGGGATCGAGTTAGGAGGAGCTGATGGCTCAAAGAAAANCGCACGTTAAGGTAGGTGATCAGGTTTTAGTCTTAAGTGGGAAAGATAAAGGGAAGAAAGGTGAAGTCCTTCAGGTTTTTCTTAAAAAAGAGCGTGCTATTGTGGAGGGTGTTAATTTTATAACAAAGCACATGCGACCGGACCCACAAACGCAACAAGGTGGTGCTGTTCAGATAGAAGGCGCAGTGCACCTGTCTAATTTGAAGTTGGTGTGTCCCAGGACTGATAAGCCTGTTCGGACTAAACGACGTGTTGTGGAAAAAGAAATTGATGGCAGGGTGCAGCTTTTCCGAGAAAGAATATCAGTTGTAGATAATGAAAGTATTGAACGTACATAATTAAGGTATATTACATGGATCCCGCAAGGTTATTGTATCAGCAGGAAGTTACGCCTGCGTTAATCAATCGTTTTGGGTATAAGAATGCGATGCAAGTCCCTCGGCTTGAAAAAATAAGTCTAAACATTGGAGTTGGTGAGGCTATTCAAACACCGAAATTGCTGGAAGATGCAGTTGAGGAACTGAGTTTAATTGCTGGTCAGCGTGCAGTCATCACCCAGGCTAAAAGGTCAGTGTCTAATTTCAAGCTTAGACAAGGTATGTCGATTGGATGCCGCGTTACGTTGCGCGGGGATAGGATGTATGGTTTTTTCTATAAGCTTGCCAACGTTGTTATNCCGCAGATCCGTGATTTCCGCGGGATATCTCCGTACTCTTTTGATGGTCGAGGTAATTATTCTCTGGGACTTCGGGAACAGATTATATTTCCAGAAATTGAGTATGATAAAGTCAGTGACGTGAGAGGTTTAAACATAACGATNGTAACAACCGCACAGACGGATGAAGAAGCTTACGAATTACTGAATCTACTGGGAATGCCGTTGCAAGAACGTACCTAGAAGATTANAATTAAACATGCAAAACTATTATTGNAGGAGAAACTAATTGGCAACTAAGGCNCAGGTTGCAAAGCAAAAGAGAACACCTAAGTTTCAAACTCGAAAGTATAATCGTTGTCGTCAGTGTGGACGGCCACGTGGGTATCTTAAAAAATTTGAGTTGTGTCGAATTTGNTTCCGCTCTCTTGCAAGAGAAGCAAAAATTCCTGGTGTTAGAAAAGCCAGCTGGTAGAGGTGTGAACCAATGTCAATGACAGATACTGTCGCAGATATGTTGACTCGGATCCGTAATGCTAACATGGTTAGACATGAACGGGTCGAGATTCCTGCATCCAAGTTAAAAGCCGAGGTTGCACGGATATTACATGANGAAGGTTATATTCAAAGTTACAGATTAATTGAAGATCGAAAACAAGGTATTTTAAGAATATATTTGAAGTATGATGATAATCAAGAAAAGGTTATCTCTGGGATTCGTCGGATTAGTAAGCCGGGTAGGCGTGTCTACGCTAGTGCTNCAAAAATCCCACGGGTATACGGAGATTTAGGTGTTTCTGTGTTATCAACTTCGCATGGTGTTAAAACTGGAAAACAGTGTCGGAGAGAAGGAATCGGCGGCGAAGTTCTCTGCTATGTTTGGTAAGGGACTACAATTAGGTAAAAGGGGAAAGCACNATGTCTCGAATCGGAAATTTGCCAATCCAAATCCCGGACAAGGTTAAAGTCGAATTAAAAGACAATGGAGGAGTTGCAGTTGAGGGGCCTAANGGTAAGTTAGATTGGACTGTCCCTTCAAGTATTAAAGCGCATGTTACTGACGGGCTCATCCATTTTGAAAGGGAAACAGATCAGAAGGAAGATAAAGCCTTACATGGGTTATCTAGGAGTTTGGTTGCTAATATGGTAACTGGTGTCAGTGAAGGGTTTGAAAAAAAACTTTATGTTGTTGGCGTTGGTTACCGTGCAGAAATCGACCGTCAAAGCTGTCTAGTTTTAAGTGTCGGTTATTCTCACCCTGTCACTTTTACTCCTCCCGAAGGAGTAACGGTGACCGTCGATCCCCCTGAAAGTATTAATGGCCTGCCTCATATACCTGTTAGCATTACAGGGATTGATAAGCAAATGGTAGGTCAAGTCGCAGCTTCAATCCGAAAAATTAAGAAACCTGAAGTTTATAAACCTTCAAAAGGCATTCGCTATCAAGGCGAACAGGTGAGGAATAAAGAAGGTAAGACTGCTGTATAGTTAGTTTGGCATCGCCGCCATTTCAATAAACAGATATTTAGACAATTCGGAGTGAATTTGTTGAATCGGATAAAGAAGAAACAGCTTAATTTAAAAAAGCGAAAGACACGCATACGCGGTAAGGTTTATGGTACTGAACAAGTACCGCGTTTGGTTGTTTTTCGAAGTTTGAAACACATTTATGCGCAGGTTATTGACGATACGAAGGGCACTACGCTAACATCAGCATCCACTCTTTCTCCCGAATTGCGGGAGGCTTTATCTCCTGAAGGTGAAAAAATCTCAGCAGCGGAGCAAGTGGGGGGGTTAATTGCTTCGAAAGCAAAAGAGTGCAACATAGAATCGGTGGTTTTCGATCGTGGAGGTAATCTCTATCATGGACGAATAGCAGCTCTTGCCGAAGCAGCTAGGAAAGGCGGTTTGAAGTTCTAACCCATTTTTATGATCAGAAACATCATCTAAACTTGAGGAGATTTCGTTGAATAAAGGAAACGATCTAGAGTCATTAGAACTCGAAGAACAGTTAATTGGGATTAACCGTGTTATGCGTGTTCGTAAAGGTGGNAGGACGCCAAGTTTCAATGCGNTAACGGCAGTTGGGAACCGACAAGGTTTAGTCGGTATCGGTTTCTCCAGTGCCAAAGATGTGCCGTCAGCGATTAGAAAAAGTATTGTTGATGCGAAAAAGAATTTAGTTCGTATTCCGGTTATAGATGGNACTATTCCACATCAGATTATCGGTCGTTTTAAAGCCTCAAGAGTGGTGTTAAGACCTGCAGGGCCAGGTACGGGAATTGTNGCAGGGCTGGCTACGCGTGTNATCTTGGAATTTGCTGGTGTGCGTAACATNTTNACGAAACGAATTGGNAGCCGTAATATGAAGAATACGGCGGAGGCAACGATGCAAGGCTTGAAAAGCCTGAAANAGATTGAGGANGTTGCGCGTCTGCGGGGAAAAACTNTTGAGGAAATACAGGGTTAATTTAATAGGGAAANTACGGAAATAGAAATGAAATTAAATGAACTTAAGCCTCCNAAAGGNTCGAGGCGCCCAAAAAANCGGGTTGGTCGTGGTCATGGGTCTGGTTGGGGNAAAACATGCGGGCGAGGTCATAAGGGACAGAAATCGAGGTCTGGAGNGTCAATCCCTGCTTGGTTTGAAGGGGGACAAATGCCGTTGGTCCGTCGTATTCCGAAGAGTGGTCCCCGCAGAATTGGCCATGTACGGATTGAGTATAGTGTCGTTAATATTCAGACACTGAGCATTTTTGAGGATGGTGCGACCGTTTCGCTTGAAACCATGTTTGAATCAGGGATTGTTAAAGGTAAAAACTCAAAGGTGAAGGTTTTAGGTAACGGTGAGATTGAAAAAAAACTAACGGTTCAAGCTCATAAATTCTCGAAAACAGCTGTTGAGAAAATAGAAGCAGTGGGTGGAACGGTAGAGGTAATTTAGTTGATTAAAACAATTCGGAATGCTTTTAAGATTCCAGAATTAAAAAAGCGCATTATTATTACTGCCTTATTGATAATTGTCTATCGGGTTGGAGCGCATGTTACGCTGCCAGGTGTTGATGATGCAGGGCTAGACAGTTTCTTTGATAGCCTCGCTGGTAAATTCGGTAAGGCTGGTAGTAATGTAATAGGTTTTGTTAACATGTTTTCCGGTGGTGCTTTCAGACAAATGACCATCTTTGCGCTTGGAATTCAACCTTATATTAGCGCATCGATCGCAATGCAGCTCCTTACCGTAGTGAGTCCGTCCTTAGAAGCGATATCGAAGCAGCCTGACGGTCGGAAAAAAATTACCCAATACACCCGATATGCTACAGTTGTTTTAAGTATAATTCAAGGGTTTGGTATCAGCACTTTGCTAAAAAACCCTGCATCTATTGGGTCAAGTCAAGCAGTAGTATTAAACCCGACATTTAAATGGCAACTCCTTGTTATGATTACCTTGATGGCGGGTACCGCGTTTGTTATGTGGTTGGGTGAACAAATTACTGAACACGGAATTGGTCAAGGGATTTCTTTGATTATTACCGTTGGGATTGTATCTGGGGTTGTACCTGGAGCGCTAACTTTGCTTAGCAATTTTAGCGCACTAAAGATTACTAGGATTGCATTGTTCTTAGTGCTTGTTGTTGTAGCGATTATGGTAACTGTGTTTATTCACTTCTCGGTTCGGAAAATTCCAGTGCAGTACTCCAGAAGAGTTGTTGGACGGAAAGTGTATGGTGGTCAAACGAACCACATCCCTTTGAAAGTTAATACTGCAGGAATGATTCCAATTATCTTTGCCGTGACTATCATGCAGTTTCCTCCTACAATTCTTGGTTTTTTGCCGAGTTCCTGGAAATGGGTTCTAAGCGTTCAGAGTATTTTTAGTTCTTCAAATCCGTTTTATGTTCTCATTTATGGTGCTCTTATTGTTGGGTTTACTTATTTTTATACCGCGGTACAAGTAAATCCTGTGGAAATGGCAGAAAACCTTAATAAGCAGCATGGAATTGTTCCTGGTTATCGTCCAGGCAAGCAGACTGCTGATCATATAAACGGGGTCTTGTCACGTATTACGTTGCCGGGAGGGCTCTTTCTGGCAGGTATTGCTGTGATACCGATGATCTTTGAATCCCAGCTAAAGATTGGTACCATGGTTTCGGGGGCGTCGCTTCTAATTGTCGTTGGTGTTGTCTTAGACACAGTTTCTCAAATCGAATCATATCTTACCACACACCGTTATGACGGTTTTTTAACAGGTCAACGTAAAGGGCGTAGAAGAAGATAAAGGGGGTTGAATGAAGGTTAGAGCGTCAGTCAAAAAAAGAAGTAACGATTGTCAGATTGTCAAGCGTAAGGGAAGAATATATATCATCAACAAAAAAAATCCGAGACTCAAACAAAGACAGGGGTAATATAGGGATATGGCGAGAATAGCAGGTGTTGATTTACCCAGAAATAAGAGAGTTGATATTGCACTAACATATATTTACGGTATTGGCCGGACCACGGCTTCTAGCATCGTTGAGGATATTGCAATTGATCCATCCACTAGGATTCAGGATCTTACAGAAGATGATCTTAGCCAGATACGGACTAAGATCAGTAGCGATTACAGGCTTGAGGGTGACCTCAGGCGCGAAATCGATTTAGACATTAAACGGTTAAATGACATTAATAGTTACCGTGGGTTGCGCCATCGCCGCAATTTGCCCGTTCGGGGTCAGCGTACAAGTACGAATGCTCGAACTCGCAAAGGTAAGGCTAGAACTATCTCTGTCGGTCGTAAGGCTAAGGAAGCTGGTCGCAAGGCTTAATCTCAGGTTAAATTCAGGCAGTTTAATGGTTTTTTGGCTTTTTTTAGGTAGGAGATTGATTTGAGATCAAATAGAAGGAAAGAGAAGAAGAATGTTCCTGAAGGGATTGCTCATATTCAGGCAACATTCAACAATACAATTGTTACGATCACTGATCCTAATGGTAACGTTCTGGCTTGGGCAACTTCTGGGCAGCATTTTCGTGGTGCTAGGAAGTCAACTCCTTTTGCCTCATCACAAACTGCGAATGATTGTGCTAGGAAAGCTATGGAACATGGCCTTAAGCGTGTCGAGGTGCGGGTAAAAGGGCCTGGNTCTGGAAGGGAATCTGCCATTCTCGCCCTGGTCTCTGCCGGTTTGGAAATTACTTCCATGAAAGATGTTACACCCATTCCACATAATGGTTGTCGTCCCCCCAAACGTCGACGTGTATGAATCTGTTTAGGTGGTCTGATGTATATGCCTAGAACTATGTATTAGTTGATAAATTTGTATGAAGGAAAATCGATGACAAGGTTAGAAATTAATAAGCCTAAACGACTGCTCGCGGATCAGGAGACTTTAAGGCCTGACTATGGACGGTTCATTGCAGAGCCTCTTGCTCGTGGGTTTGGTACTACGCTTGGTAACGCGCTTCGGCGTGTCTTGATTTCCAGTATTAGTGGCGCGGCGATTTATGCGATTGCTGTTGAAGGAGCGAGCCATGAATATTCAACGGTTGAAGGTGTTCGAGAAGATCTCCTCCAAATTATATTAAATCTTAAGGCGATCCGTTTTCGTCTTCTTTCGGAAGAATCGGCNACGTTGTATCTCAGCGCAGAAGGCTCCACAGAGTTAACTGCTGCTGATATTCAACCAAACAGCCAAGTTGAAATTATTAATCCGGATCAACATATCGCTGTACTTGATCGGTGCGATGGATTAAACATAGAGATGCGGGTATGTGTAGGAAGAGGGTATGCCCTTGCCGGCGAAGTGATAGAAGAAGAATTGACTGAGGGCATTATTCCGATAGACACAAAATTTTCACCTGTAACCAAGGTGAATTTTAATGTTGAAGGAACACGTGTTGGGTCTATTACTAACTATGATAGATTAATTTTGGAAGTATCCACAGATGGTTCCATTACTGCTAAGGATGCTGTTACTCAGGCTGCGGTGATTCTACTCGATCAGTTCCATCTCTTNAGTGATTTTGACGAAAATTATATCGAAANNGTTCCCGAGATCGACCAAAGTAAGNTCCAACTTGAAAAGTATCTGTCTCGACCTGTTGCTGAACTNGAATTGTCGGTTAGATCGGCNAATTGCCTTGATGCTGCTAATATTAGCACAATCCGTGATCTGGTTACCCTTGATGAGAGAAAAATGTTNGAATTCCGTAATTTTGGCAAGAANTCTCTTAATGAGATTAAAGACATTTTAGATGAGATGGATCTACNCTTCGGGATGACTTTGGANGAGGTNANNGTANCGGATAGCGAGGGNNNAGAGGATGCGTCATAGAAAGAAAGGACGAAAACTTGGTAGAACAAGTAGTCATCGTAAAGCATTGTTTCGCAACCAAGTTACTGCGCTATTTGAGCACGAGCAAATTTGTACAACTCTGCCAAAATGTAAAGAGCTTCGTGGTGTTGCTGAGAAACTGATCACTCTGGCTAAAAAAGGTGATTTGCACGCGCGCCGCCAGGCAGCGAAGATGGTTCATGGTAAGAGGTTGCATGATAAAAAGAGACCTCTTCGCCCTGATGTCAATGGCCAAGAAGTAATTAGCAAGCATGAAGTACTACAAAAACTTTTTGATGAGCTTGGACCTCGCTATCAGGAGCGGAATGGCGGGTATACGCGTGTAATTCGAGGCAAAACCAGAAAGGGCGATGGCGCCGAGATGGGTTATATTCAACTCGTGTAAATTGCCTTGTTCTATAAATTGGTTTTTTTGAGGCTTAAAACAGTGCACGTCGGATTTGCCGAACGGCTTGCCGAATACGATCGCTGTTCTCCACCAACGCGATTCTGATATAATTTTCGCCGTTATGACCGAATCCCGCCCCTGGAGAAACGCATACTTCGGCATCATTCAGGATTTTCATCGCGAAGTCAAATGAGTTGAGGTGACTGTGTTCTTGGGGAATAGCTGCCCAGACAAACATAGTTCCTTTCGGTTTTTGGACCTCCCACCCAATACGGTTCAAACCTTCAACTAGGATGTTGCGCCGTTCTTCGTAAACGCTGGCATTTTCCTTGACAACTTCTTCCTCAATTCTGAGGGCGACAATTGAGGCTATCTGAATTGGCGCGAAAATACCGTAGTCATAATATCCTTTGATTTTTGCTAGGGCGTTGATCAAGTCTCTGTTACCAACTGCAAAACCACAGCGCCACCCTGCCATGTTGTGGGATTTGGAAAGCGACAAAAATTCAATCCCAACATCTTTTGCTCCCTTGACTTGTAGGAGGCTTGGAGCTTGATACCCATCAAAAACGATATCTGCGTAAGCCAAGTCGTGGATCACAATGATGTCGTTTCTTCGGGCAAAATCCACAACTTCTTTGAAGAAATCCATGCTAACAACTGCTCCAGTTGGATTGTGNGGGAAACTCAAGATNAGCACTTTCGGCTTAGGCAATATATCGCGTGTAATTTCNGCTAGGCTTGGTACAAACTCATTTTCAGCATGCAGGGGTATACTAACAACACTNCCACCCGCAAGTATTATACTGTAGATGTGGATTGGAAAGGTCGGGTTAGGTACAAGTGCCAAATCGCCCTCATCAATTAANGCCAAGGCGAGATGAGATAATCCTTCTTTTGTACCGATAACGGATGTCGCTTCATGGTTGGGATCCAATTGTACACCGAACTTTCGTTCATAGTACCAGCAGATTTCACGTCTCAGGTTGAAGATACCTTTTGAAGCCGAATATCGGTGGTTTTTGGGATCATATGCAACTTCGCACAATTTATCAATGATATCCCGTGGTGTTGGCTCACTCGGATTTCCCATACCAAGATCAATCACATCTATGCCCTGTTGCCTCCTATCATGCGTCAATTGTTTAAGCTTGCCGAACATGTAGGGTGGTAAGCGATCTAAACGCTTGGAAAATGTGTTCATGATCTTTTAAAAAATGGGTTAGAGCGTGAGATTATATAATATCGATAATTGTTCATGGTAAAACTGCGGCTCTGGCTCTCTTGCAAAACATAACATATTAGGCAAAATCTTGACAAGTGAAGCTCAATATCGCATCGCTTCTTCTCGGTAGATAAGAATTTGCTGNTCCTGCCGTGGGATACTGANATGAATTGATTTACGTTTTCGATTGGTATCTCTTAAGATTGCNTGTGTTTTTAGCATTCCNGTCATGGTGACNATTCTTGATTCGTAGTACATCCATATTTTACATTCCGTGTATGGGTTGACAACATAGTTACTTCCTGCAATGAATTGGTCATACTCAGGAAGTTCTAGCTCAAAGGCTTTGTCGTGACCTGTGACAACCAGTTTGGTTGATAAATCTCTGGGGGAGTATCCACTCAAGCGACAATTTTTTAATGTGATGGGGCCACCNGATTTATTGATTAATTTTAAAGCTACGATGATAGCTAGTCGATGGTTGTCATCCCGTGTGATGAACCAGCTNTCGTCTTGGATCTGTTCAAGTGTAAGTTCAGGTATTTGTCGTTTTTGGTTGTAGACGATCCATAAACCGATTACACTGACGGAGGTCAGGATGAACCAGTGCCCCGCGGGCGTCTTCAGAAATTCGAAAATTTGCTTAANAATTTGTTCAACCANGAGAATCTCAGCCTGTTCCTATGATTCTTCTGAAATGAGTGTCAATTCAGTTTGCCCGTTGAGTCCAGCAATAACNGGAAAAGTCTTTTGCATAGACTTTCCACCATGCGGTTTGTATCGAACATCTGATGAAAAATACGCATAGAGCGCGGTATTTCTCGGTTTTGAGGACAAATTTGCTCCAGAACCGTGTACCATCAAACTGTGGAAGAGAAGCGCNCTGCCAGCCTTGAGTGGAACCTCAACTTGGTCTGAAGGATCTACATCGTCCCGGTCGGTAATNGGAGCGTCATGTCGTCGAGCGATGCCACCCCATTCACGAAGTCCCCACTTATGGCTACGTGGGATAATTTTGAAGCACCCATTTTCAGTAGTTGCATCATTAATTGCAATNCTTACGGTAACTAGCTTTGGTGGCTCCATTGGCCAATATGCNGAGTCNTGNTGTAGTCCATGTGCTGAACCGTGGAANGCAGGNTTAAGCATCAATGTACTGCGGAAAAGAAGTAGATTTTCACCGATCAGGTTTTGGACTGCTGTTACCANGCTAGGGTGTTTCGCAAGTTGGTCGAAAATCTCAGATAAGTCCCTTGTTCCCTCNATTTTTCGTAGGACCGNGAGTTCGTCATCGAAATTATTTTCCTCACGAAACGGTTCCATCTGAAAATGGTTTTTCCTCGGATCGTTTNTGTCCAGNAAATCCTTATATTGCAGATGCAATCTTTCTATTTCATGTTGACATTTTTCNATNTCTTGNGNGGATAACAGGTCTTCAATAATCAAATATCCTTCTTCTTCAAAAAAAAGTTTTTGCTGTTGCACACCGATTATCCTTTGAATCTATATGCTTGTTGAATTCTAAATCCGATTCACCTTATATAGTTTACCATAACTGTGGACTGAAATTTGGATTTCCAGTATACTTTAGTTCTATAGAGCGGGCAACGATGATAATAGTGAAGATCAATGAATTATATAGTCTCAAAATGAAACCCAAATTATAACATGCGGTAATAGGTGGGTGTTATAATTTGGTGGCTGTAGAGTAGGGTAAAGATGGCAACTGTTGCTTTAGTCGATGTGAAGAAAAACTATCCTGGTGACGTCAAGGCGGTAGAAAACTTTAATTTAGTGATTGAGGATGGTGAATTTATCGTTCTGGTTGGGCCTTCTGGTTGCGGTAAGTCCACCACTCTTCGTATGATTGCGGGATTGGAAGAGATTACGGAAGGTGAAATCTCGATAGGTGATCGTGTCGTCAATCATGTTTCGCCGAAGGACCGAGATATCGCAATGGTATTTCAGAATTATGCCCTCTATCCGCACATGTCCGTTCGAGAGAATATGGAGTTCGGCCTCAAGTTGCGAAAGTATCCAAAAGCTGAAATAGAAACACGGATCAATGATGCCGCTCAAATGTTAGGGTTGGCCGATTTGCTTCATCGTAAACCCAGAGCTCTATCCGGAGGACAACGTCAGCGTGTAGCTGTTGGCCGCGCGATTGTTCGTCAACCTTCTGTCTTCCTGTTTGATGAACCGTTGTCTAATCTAGATGCCAAGTTGCGTGTGCAAATGCGTGTTGAACTGAGTCAACTGCATAATGAAATAAATACCACCATGATTTATGTCACTCATGATCAGGTTGAAGCTATGACGATGGGGGATCGAATTGTAGTGATGAACGAGGGGGTGATACAGCAAGTTGCTGATCCCATTACTCTCTATGATCGGCCAGTAAACAAATTCGTGGCCAGTTTTATTGGGACACCCCCAATGAATCTCTTTAATGGGCAGATTCTTGGTCAGAATTCGCCGATAGCTTTTCTCTCTGAAGATGGTCTGCAGCTTCAGATAGCTAAACAGCAGACAGAAAAGCTCAGACAGTTTGATAAGCAGAAAATTGTGCTTGGGATTCGCCCGGAGCACATTGGCTCAGCTATAGCTGAAAATAGTGAAACAGTTGGGCGGATTTCGGCTGTTGTTGATGTGGTTGAGCCCATGGGTGCGGAAACTTATGTTTACTTGAAGTCAGAAACGACTGGTTTCGTTAGTCGAGTCGATTCGCATAGAAAATACATGGTTGGTGAAAAGATAGAGTTAGCGGTAGCCATGGATCGGGCCCATTTTTTCGATTTTAATACGGATAAAGCCATTTTATAATTTTAAATGTTGGAACGATAATGCCAAAATTTCCGTATGGGAAAGTCCCTTTTTGGATACTGCTGATAGCGATTTCGACGGGGATTTTTAATTTAGTAGTTGCGCTTTCTAAAAGAGGTGAAAAACCGGACTTGGTTTTTGTTTCCTTTGCCAGAAGCCATATGGAGGCTTATGAAGAAGCTACAGAGGAATTTCAAAAAGAGCATGGAGTAAAAGTCCAGTTACAATTGGTTTCCGCTAGGACAGTGAACAGCAGACTGCAAAACGCGTTTCTGACAAATGCTAATGTGCCGGATGTCGTTGAGATTCTGGCTGATACTATGGGGACCTTTACCAAAGGCCCAATCGAAGATATCGGTTTTGTTGATTTAACCGACCGGTTGCATGCAGAAGGTTTATACGATCGTTTCGTTGAATCGCGTTATAGTCGCCTATCTAGGTTAGGAAGAATCTTTGCCTTGCCCCATGACGTGCATCCGTTGATGCTTTGCTATAGAAGTGATTTGGTAGAGAAACTCGGGATTGATGTGCATACACTCCGAACCTGGGATGACTTTGTCGAAATGGGACGACGGATTACCAGAGATCTTGACGGTGATGGCAATCCGGATCGGTATGCGCTTGATCTACCGGCTAACGGTGATATGTTGACACCGCTTCTCCTTCAACGTAGGGAACCTCTCTTCACTAAAAATGGGCAGCTGAAAATCAATAACCATACTGTGGAGGACACCATTATCTGGTACATCCATCAGAGCCGTGGGAAAAACCGTATTGCCTTCTCTGCTGGATGGGGACAAACTTTAGCCCAAACTGTCACTGATGGCTTGGTATTATTCTATTTTTGCCCGGACTGGAGAACCAAATATTTTGAAACAGATACCCCGCATCTTAGTGGCAAGATGAAATTGATGCCATTACCTGCTTGGGAAATCGGAGGGTCACGCGTCAGTACCTGGGGTGGAACGGGACTGGCAATCACCAAAGCCTGCAAGAATCAGAAACTGGCTTGGAAGTTTGCTAAAGTTCTGTATCTAAAAGCTGAAGATCTTGGCAAAAGATTTAAAGCATCTTACATTATTCCACCGGTAAAAGATGCTTGGGACCTACCGGAATTTAAGGAACCTGTTCCTTTCTACACAAACCAGCCAATCGGTACCTTATACGCCGAGATGGCAAAAGATGTTCCATCCAATTATGCCAGTCCATACTATGGATTAGCCAGAAACAAACTAAACGAAGTTTTTATCAATGCAGCTTTATACTATGATAGAAACGGTGATGATGGCTTAAGGGAATACACCAAAAAAGAATTGGTTCGGGTTTCTGCCTATGTTGAAAATAGGGCACAGCACAACATATTTTACCGGCAGCAAATTGCCAATAAATATGATGAATAAGCATTAGGTATAGCATATGGCAAAATGGAAAGAACGGCTAAATAAACGGACCGCGCCTTGGCTGTTTATAAGTCCTTACCTGGTTTTAACGCTTGTNTTTTTTATTTATCCGTTTATTTATGCCATTATTCTGGCATTCTATCANACCAANGGTCCAAAGAGCTGGAATTTTGTTGGCTTGGAAAATTTTGCTTTTGTTCTGGCTGATGGAGATTTTCATATCGCAGTTTGGAACACTACAATATTCGCGCTCGCCTCTATATTGGTGCAACTTCCGTTATCNTTGGGAATGGCNTTGCTGTTAAACTCTAAAAAAGATCGTCTNAAAGGTNTATTTCGACTGATTTTGTTCAGTCCCTATCTGGTTGGACAGATCTTTGTTGGCATTATTTTTAGTGTTATTTTTATGCCGCGATATGGTATGTTCAACCGATTCTTGCAGGAAGTAATTGGTTGGGGTTTAGAAAAAAGNTGGCTTGAAAATCCTAATCTNGTAATGCCTGCNTTGATTATTACTGCCATGTGGATGTATGTTGGGTTCAATATGATTTATTTCCTGGCTGCACTCCAAAATGTCGATCAGAATTTGGAAGAAGCAGCCTTAATNGATGGTGCGAACCCTTGGCAACTGTTTTGGGCGGTNACGTTTCCAGCTATTAAACCGGTTGTACTCTTTGTGGTTGTTATGAGCACGATAGGCTCCTANCANTTGTTCGAATTGCCTTATGCCTTACTGCAAAACGCTGCTGGAGTTGCCGGTTATGGGCCAAAGGATTCTGGCCTGACGATTGTCGGTTATTTGTATCGTACTGCCTTTGAATCAGGNGACCTCGGGACAGGNGCTGCTATCGGTTGGTTATTAGCTATTATTATNTTTACCATNAGCTTCNTNCANATGAAGATTGGTCGTGGATTGGAGACAGAATAAGCTTTATGAATAATACGCACTTAACATTTTTTTTCTTTGGTTTCGTCTTTTTNTTCTTATATTTTGTTCCTTTCATGCCNAGAGGCAAGCAGATCGCCTTGGTGTATCTCCGTTANNTGGTGCTGGCCAGTATCGCTGCCTTGATCNTGGCTCCTTTTTTCTGGCTGATTTGTTCTGCTTTTAANGATCCG
The DNA here is from genome assembly GCA_002697225.1 of Candidatus Poribacteria bacterium. The sequence goes on along the minus strand of NZUQ01000016.1, from coordinate 4,341 downwards.
GAAGTNTTGATGGCTTACACTTTCCTACCTCCAGTTGCAGANTGGTCAAGCCAGACCATCAACTTTAGNAACCTNAAAAAGCTTTTTGAAAAGGAAGAAACACTGGAAGGAGCTATCTATTTNTGGCAGTATATCGTCAATTCATTNTTTTTAGCNAGTACTTCCACGGTTGTTACACTATTCTTTTCATCNCTGGGTGGGTATGCTCTTGCNAAATATGAGTTTCGTGGTAGAAGTTTCCTCATACTTTTCATGCTTGGTACNATGATGATTCCGGCTATGCTTCTCCTTTCGCCACTTTACCATNTGATNCANAAGATAAACTGGATGGATACCTACTGGGCGCTAATCGTTCCGGGNGCNTGTAGNGCTTTTGGTATGTTCCTGTTCCGNCAGGCGTTCTTTTCAGTNCCCAGTACCCTAGTCGAAGCCGCGCGGATCGACGGTTGTGGTGAATTTGGCATATATCTTAATATTGTNATGCCGCTTGTACGTCCAATAACTGCCGCTTTTTGCCTGATCAGTTTTCTTGGTAGTTGGAATGCCTTTATCGCCCCCGATGTATTTATTCAAACTCAATCAAAGTTAACNTTAACNGTTGCCTTAAATCAATATGTTGATNTTTATGATCAACAATANGGNNTTTTTCTGGCAGGGACACTGTTGGCTATTATCCCTCCAGCTATTCTGTTTTTCTCACTTGAAAAAGAATTTGTTAGTGGCTTAACCAGTGGAGCAATCAAAGGATAGACGNTGCTTACTTTATCTCANAANGAAGAATTTAATCAAAACTGGNTATTANNTTATTGAGCNGATGTTAGAANCAGATCTNCTGGCTCNAATTTGTCATGCTTTCGATCTGTTGGAAGNATACCGGAATTTGCTGGATCACGATATCACCTTTCTGAGNGTGGCTAATCACCCTATACTGGTATCTGCTATTGAATCGATCTTGGAATCCCGACCGCAACTCCTGCAGTTCGATGGTATTGCCCGTCAACCAAATACGCCGGATCAAGGATGGCACGCAGACTTCACCTTCTATTGCGATCGTCCCTTGATGTTGAATGTTGGTGTGTATCTGGATGAATTAACGGCAGATAATGGTCCAATTTGTGTGGTTCCCGGTTCCCATAAGCANGGGACACCACCNCCAAGAGATGCTGGTAATNTGCNNGATGAATTGCGTTTGACGGTTCCAGCTGGAACNGCNGTCATTTTTGACTGCACAACTTGGCATCGGGGTGGCGGNAATCGATCTGACAAAGTCCGTCGGGCTATTTTNCCAACTTATGGTCACTATTGGATGAAACGNTTTGAAACATGGATGCCTTATGCCAGCGAAGAGCGGTTTCCGGAGGCAACATCCCCTGAATTGCAAGCATTGCTCGGTATTGCGCTCAATATGNCGAGTGCTTATGGCGGTTANGATGAGAAAGNTGTTGTTCGGAAAGGACNNGATGGAAAGTGGGAGTCTAGCTAGGTTGNTTCTAANCGAGAAGAGGCAAATGAGGATCCGTCTGAATCTGATTGTTTTTATTGTGGTTATNGNATATGGAATTTCAGGTTGTAAGAGCAGTTTGGTTAGTAGTCTGTTTCCTGAACAGACGTGGAGTCAGAATTACGCTCTGCTTGAAGGGACTACTTGTACATCGCCAGAGATGATTGATGGTGATTTAGAAACTGTTGGACGACGCTGGAAGGAAATCATTCTTACCTTGCCAGAGCGGAAAGCCATCCATCGTATTGTCATTCGCGGAACCAATTTTGAGGATATTATTGTCTATGCNGGTTTAGGNNATNCGGATAGCTGGCGAAAGATCNAGAAGNTCAAAGATAATCAGGGTACCACCATCGATTTTCGTGCCACTTGTGTCACTGACGCCATACGTTTCCGAATTGGNGGTACTTTGGATGACAAACGNGTNGGAAAAGATTTCAGGTCGGCCACGAGTCTCGATCCCAACGTTCGCCGCTATAGTGGAATTAAACGAGGACATCCTTANGCGCAGGAGATTGAATTGTATGGACTCATTGATGTAGATCCCTCGCAGCCTGAACGCCCTGCGACCACTGAACCAGATACTCAACCTAATGAAACAGAAATTCCTGATCCGGAGTTCTAAGTTCCAAATAANGGAAGATTCCCTAATACTNGTATAAGATGAAAACTTATCTGATTATTATCATTGCTGCACTGGTTGGTGAGTATTTAATTCGNTGNCTNACCNGATACTTCAATCTCAAAGCAATGGCNNCGGATTTGCCAGCTGAGTTTGATGGCTTCTATGATCAGGAACAATACCGTAAATCGCAGCAGTATACCCGTGCCAACACGAAATTTGCCTATGTCTCCTCCAGTATCAGCCTGATTGTTATGCTCGTTTTTATCCTAATGGGTGGTTTTAACGTTTTGGATATTTTTGTCCGTAGCTTTGAATTATCCCCCATTCCAACCGGCTTGATCTTTTTTGTCATACTTTTTCTGGNTAGCGATTGGCTTTCACTNCCTTTTTCCTTATATAANACCTTTGTGATCGAAGAACGATTCGGATTTAATCAAACAACGATNCNGACTTTTATCTTNGATAAATTAAAGACATATTTTTTGAGTGCTGTCTTAGGCTTTGTGATTATGGGGTCAATCCTNTANTTTTTCGATAAAGCTGCTGAATTGGCTTGGCTTTANGCTTGGNTGTTAGTATCCATCTTCATCGTGGCCGCACCACCAATTTTCACCACTTTTATTTCTCCTTTGTTTAATAAATTTACACCNCTACCAGAAGGAGAATTGAAAGATGCCATCCACCAATACGCACGAAAGGTGGCATTTCCACTAACGGATCTCTNTATTATGGATGGATCTAAACGTTCNTCCCATTCGAATGCATATTTCAGTGGATTTGGCAGGAAAAAGCGGATTGTGCTTTTCGATACATTGATAGAGCAACATTCGGTTGATGAATTGGTAGCCATCATTGCNCACGAGGTAGGNCATTATAAGAAAAAGCATATTTTCAAAGGGATGGTGATTTCGATTCTTCATACCGGACTCCTTTTCTATTTACTATCGATTTTTATTGATAACCGNTCNCTTTTTCAAGCTTTTGGNATGGATNAAGTGGATCATGTCCGGATTTATGCAGGATTTGTGTTTTTTGGTGTCCTNTATTCACCGATTGAATTTGTATTGTCTGTGGCTATGCACTATCTTTCTCGCAAACATGAATATCAAGCTGATGCTTACGCAGTTGANACCTTAGGCTTGGCAGATTCGCTGATTCTNGGGTTGAAAAAGCTTTCAGTNGCCAACTTGGGGAATCTTACGCCACATCCGGTCAACGTATTTCTCAATTATAGTCATCCTCCTGTNTTGGAGAGGATTTCTGCCATGCGTGATGTTCCCATAGTTGAAAGATGATAATTATTCCTTCCNTAANTTGACCATTCGTTGGTCGAACCACTGATCATTAGCNATGACTATTTTGTCCATTNNGGTTTAACCGCCACNCGAAAACTATCCATTTGATGNNCTTGATTCCTCCTTGTTTCTGGACAGTTTCTTNCCTGNCTCAATNCCCAATTCGTACGGANCTGATTCTAGTCGTTNCTCCCACCTNGAACACCTAANCCAAACAGGTNATGGGCCATAGTATTAGTATGTTGGTCAACGCAGTCGCTGAAGTGGTTAGGGCGATCCCGATCAAGGCAGATATTTCAGTGGTAATGAATCTCCTCAAAAAATCTTTAAAAGTAGTGGTATGACTGGTATATGGTACGAACTGTTACTGCATGAAATACCTCTCCTTTTAGGCCATATCATTTCCTCCTCATTCTATTTCAATTCGATGGAAAGATTAAATTCATTTTTTTTATTTTAGGCCTAAAGTTTTATCCTGTTTCTGCCGATACATAATCATCCGCGATAATTAGGGTAACAATAGAATCAAAGAAACTTAAGAAATGAACAGAGGGTAAGCACATGGCATCTATCAGGAAAAATGGCAAGCTAGGTAGTTCACGGTTGTACAGTGCGCAATCGGGAAAAATCGGATTCAACCCAGTGAATTCCTATTTAAAAGTCAATCCGACTCAGTCTTTAAACAATAAAGATGGCTTTGTGCGATCCCAGAGAAGCGAAGAGATTTCTGCTATCAAGGCACGAATTCAACAACTTCCAGAAATTGATACCGAAAAGATCAAACATGTACAACAGTCAATGGGAAGTTATCACAGTGACTGTAACCAGATTGCTAATTGGATTCTGTCCGCTAGCACTCACCTAACCCAATCGCTGGGTGCAGCGGTATTTGCTTAGTCCTATAAGCAGAAGGGGCTGAA
>NZUQ01000015.1 GCA_002697225.1 Candidatus Poribacteria bacterium | reverse complement strand
AAAATTAAATAGCATCCAATATACAGCCTTTTCAAAAAATCTCAGCTATGATTATATACTACCGACTACCTGTTTGTAAACAATTTATTGACACTCAGTCAAACTCACCACTACACTTACGACAAACAATATAAAATTGCATATCATCGGACTGAGCATGTTGTTTGATGAGATCAACAGCGACTTGTGGAAGTTCTCCCGCACACTTCGGACATTTATATAGCGACCCTTCAGTTTCGGGTACTTCATCTATATTACCGACAATATTTCGCCAGTAATTAAATTCCCAAGGAATCTCTGTCTTTGCTCCCTTAGCGATATCATAACCATGACGAATTAACCTTTGATATTCTGAGAATTCAACAGACTCGAAATGATACTGGAATTCTTCGGAGATTTCAAGTCCCTTTTTGGCAGAGAAATTTTGCCGAATTTCGTTTGGGGTCAACACATTATCATAGATACTTAACTCATCAAGAATACCTCCATATCGAAAGTATCCTCTAGGGCTGGAGCCAATAATCAGGTCTCTTCCGTTTGTCATACTTTTGCTAGAAACTTCCTCTGTACCAGCATGCTCTCCATCCTTATAAAAAAATACTGTTTCTCTGTCGCGAACCACAGCAATATGCACCCATTTATTAGGTACCAATACCCGATCTGAGTAGACACAGGTATACCCACGCCCATTTTCACTACCTCCAACACATAATTGGATTGTTTTATTTCCCAATGCAGAAAATTGATAATTAAGAGGATCTCGCTTGGTAACAATGATGTCAGAACGTCCATTCCAATAAATCCAAGCACATAATGTCATGCGCCCTTCTAGGTTTAGACTTTTGTGATGTGGCACAATTATCCGATCCTTTTTTCTACCGCTGAACCTTAATCCACCACGTATTTTACCCTGGGCTATCCTTGGGCGGCCTTCGATTGTGCCGTGATTCTCCCCCCACACATCTTTAAGCGTCTTGCCTCTAATACTAGCTAGATCAAAAGACCAGTGGCTCACCAAGTCATCGGTTACAAGGCCTGCGGTCTTTTCTCGGTCACCAGTTTCTTCCTTTGATTGCTGTGCGATATTGTGGGATTTAGCAATCTGTGTGCTTTGACGGTAAAGAATTTCCTCTGTTACGTTAGTGACGACTAGGCAATCACGAATTCCTTTCTTCCACAAGTCAAGCAAGGTAATCATTGCACGTAGATTACCATCGGATCGTTGCCTAGCAATTACTGCTAATACTAAGCCTGAGTCTTTCGTCCGGCTAACGAAGCATTCATAGACTGGATATTCAGGCGGGGGGAGGTTTCGGCTCGTGTAAAGAAGGGGAGCGTAGTATTTACAGTTTCGATCGCATCCAGGAATCTTGGCTCGCTTAGCACGACAACACTCTGGACAAATAACAATATTATTCAACGCTGGACATGCGCGTTTACCATTATCAGATCCACAGGTGCGACACCGGACTGTTTTAATTCGTAACCGATGTTTTCTAAATGGATCGGATCTACGCATTTCAATCCAGTCTAACTATTTTGACGTCCCGTTAGCCCTTGTAAATATTCACCAATTTTGTCTGCAATCTGCTTAGCATCGACATCCGCAAAGTCAAAAAGCTCCTTTAGCATTGGAGAAATCGCTCCAGTATCAAGGATGTTGCTGGCCAATTTTCCCATATTACTATCACCTTTGCCATCCGAACCACCCATGTCGAGAATCTTAATAGAATCAATTTTCTCCACAGGTTTCATCAATCTCTCTGCTAATTCAGGTGAGACCTCAATAAGTTCCAATAATGCTTCTTGAACAAGAACACGCTTTTCAGCCACATTCCGTGCTTCCAGATGTATCATCTCTCCTGTGGCTTTGGCACGTGCTTCGGCTAGAACAGCATCGGCCAAACGCTCGATCGGTTGGGCTTGAGCTTCTCCACCAAGGACAGCTACATCGCGTTGCCATTCTGCTTCTCTAACCCGTTGGGCCGCTGTGACTTCAACTTGTGCTTCAGCTCGCTCCGCTTCAGCGAGTAGTTGTCCTTTCTCAGCTGTCGCCGTTGTAACCTGCCTATTTGCAACATCAATCTTTCGATCTTCGTCTTTGAGTTGAACAACCAGTTCCTGATCAATTCGAGATTGCTCGACAGAGCGAATCCTTTCAATCTCTGTCAGTTCAACCTGCCGACCTTGACTAATTTGCGTCGTTTCAANNACNAANTTCTTCTCAATATCNCGCTGCTGNACCTGCTGTTCCTGACCNATCTTGGCTGTNTCGACNACCAGTGTCTTTTCGACATCTCTAAGACCTACACCCTCTTCCATAGTTAGTTTGGCTCGTTCGANCTCCANCAGTTTCTCCTGCTCACGCATACCAACTACTTCTTCCTGTGANAGCTTGGCTACCTCTACCGTCTGTGTCTTCTCAATCTCAGTTAGCGACACTTGCCGTTCCTGGCCAATCTGCGCCGTTTCAACCACTAGATTCTTCTCGATATCACGCTGCTGGACCTGCTGTTCCTGACNGATCTTGGCTGTTTCGACGACCAGTGTCTTTTCGACATCTCTAAGACCTACACCCTCTTCCATANTTAGTTTGGCTCGTTCGANCTCCAGCAGTTTCTCNTGCTCACGAACTTCAACTTCTTGTTCCATTTCGATACGTTCCATGGAGACGGCTAGATTAGCTTCAAGTTCGGTAATTTGAACCTTNCTGGTCTGTTCAATTTGTTTTGTTTCAACAACCAAGTTCTTTTCAATTTCGCGTTCAGCTACTACTTGTTCCTGTTCAATCTTAGCTGTTTCAACCATTTGCATAGCTTCAATCTCTCGTTCCTGAACAGCCTGTTCCTGCGCAACTCTTGCCTTCTCGACTTCTTGCTTCATTAAAAATTCACGCTCTTGGACACTCTGTTCCATTTCAAACTGAAATTGGAGTGTGTCTGCCTCACGCTCAGCGGCGTAAATGGCTATATTCTTCTGCTGGTCAGATTCAGCCCAAGCTTGATCCTGCTCAGCTTCCAGCTTGAGAATTTGCGCTTCAACATCAATTTGAACGATAGCTACTTCTTTTTCCTGAACGATTCTTTCTTTCTCACGAGCTTGGTCCGCAGTAATTTCAGTAATTGTCCGTATCCCAATTGCATCAAAACGGTTCTCCAAATCCAATGTGTCAATTGGTGTTTGGTCAACTCGGATTATAGACACTGATTCAAGTTTAAGTCCATTTTCCGTTTGCAGGTTAACACCAACTGCTTCTTGGACTTTGTCAGCAAATTCTTCTCTTTTTTGCAATAATTCCTCAATATCACTCTCGGCAGCAACACTTCTCAAAGCACCTTCAAGCTTCTGTTCAATCAATTCCTTCATGGTTTCTGGCGTCATATTCTTATCACCAAGAGATTGAGCAGCCCGTAAAATATCTTCTTCCATTGGTTGAACCTGAAGATAGAAAACAGCCTCAACGTCCGCACGGTTGAAGTCAGCGGTAATAAACGCATCCTGCCCTTCACGAAGTATCTCAAGTCGTATGGTGTTGAGTGATACTTCCCTAACTTCATGGATAATAGTGTTCAACCATAACCCACCAGTGATATTGATCTTAGATCCGCGCCCCCCTGTTCTAACCAAGGCCACATCCGCCTTAGGTTTCTTGTAGCGGATAACAGCAGCGATGAACGCAACACTGATAGAAGACGCGATAGCCAATGAAACAATTAAGGCGTTGGCGAATTGCTGTAAGGCAAAGAAGCCAACAAATCCCGCCACTGCGATAAGGATTAGAATGAGAGCAATTAAACGCATTTATTTCTCCTAATACTTTTTTCCTATCATCTCATGACCGAACGCCAAGCTCTAGAACTCGGTATAGAACGCGATCGTCCTTTCAACGGTTGGCGAGGTGAGGTTTGCCAAGCCAGGTTTGCCAAGTAACAGAGAGCATTTTCAATTAGTGTTTTTGCCATTGCTGTTTTCATTGCATCGCGAGTATCAATTGCAAAAGTAACATAATAACCATCTCCGTAGCGGAGTTGGAATCCTATGGGAGCATTATTGTCATCGTCATGGATTGCAAGCCTAACATATTCGGGCTCTTCGGTAACCCAATGGTCATCCAGAACTAAAGCATTCACATCTATCTTGTGGGGCCAAGCGAATATACCGGTTTGATGTCCCTCGCGCGTGATGTTAGCTTTGACATCTCCCGAATTCACCACACGGATTGGATGTTGATCAACTGGTAACCAATCACCGCGCCAGCTGGATTCATGCGTATGAACCCCATCAGGCGCCACAATATTGTCGTCCATCGCTGACGCCCAAACGACTCCTCCTCGTCTAACAAACTCCCGAATCGCTTGATCTGAGTCCTCAACAAAATACTCGCGATCGTGCGCTGGACCGTTCCAAGTAAACCAAACAATATCATACTCAGAAAGTATAACACTGGAAAGTTTACTAGCATTGTTAGGGTCTCCATAATTATCCGGGTTTGAGTTGATATTAATAATCGTGTACTCAAATTCGTGACCTTCTACATCGACAAGCGATTCTAGAACAGCCGGTTCATTTGTACGATTATCGGCAACGACAACAAGAACTCGGAAGGAACCAACCGGAACTACTTTGACAGAGGAAACTACATTTGAAAAAGGTTGAGCCGGGCTACGGTTACGCAAGCTTCTGGCGTCGTGCAGGTTCCGAAGCCTAATTTGAAAATCTCTCGGCCCTAGTGGAACAGTCAAACGCTGTCCTTCAAAATTGGGTTGCTGGTAAAAAATTGCACGACAACCGCCAGAAGGAAAATTTGGCCCGCGCTGTATTTGCATTGAAGAAACTGAATTGTCCAGACCAATCTCGCGAAAATCACTAACATCTCGCATAATTACTCCCCTTGTACCACGAAAATCGATGTCACGATAAACTTGGACAACAAGCGGGATCGCGCCATATTCTGGCGGTGTGGGATTAGCGGCCGGAGTAAAACTGATTGACGAAATGAGATCGCCAAAATTGTATGGAATTTCGTGGATGCTCGGATAATAGCCAGGCGCCAGGATGAGCCTCCTCCCCTGATGATTAGCATGTTCATGGAATATCGCCTTGTAATTCGGCGCGGCTCTAAAACCTGGTCCCTTGTAAATCTTAATAGAGGAAATAATATCCTGAAGCCCTACTTCCTCTGTATTTACAACAGAATCAATTACCGTTACCTTGCGTCCTTGGTAATTGACATGCTCAAAGACCTCTACAACCAATCGAGGTGTTAATGCCATACTAACTTCCTTAGCCTAATAATTCTAAACTAGGTCGCGCACTGCGCGCGCTCTCTGTCGTTGATCTAGTCTTTGCCTTTCATGATCGGTCATCTGATGAGCGTTCTGGGACATTCTGAGACCATATTGAGCCGCTTCACCCCTACGCTTAAATAGCCGGAAATATTCAAAACGAGTAAGAGTTGGTGGAATATTACCAGGACAGAGAGTATGCAATCCGATTTGAACGGGATCTCCCATACCAACGTTTGTTTGTCCGCAACTCAACCAGCGGGTACCGTCGGGACTAGCATAACCTAGGAATTGGTTGCCGCGTCTTTCAAGCCTGAGATAAAGTTCTCTAACATTAACCAAACCCGCTCCTCGCCCAACCAGAGAATAAACACGATTAACGTGTCTCTCAAATCTTACGTCGCCTCTAAAACCATGCGGCCCCGAAGTTTTCTCGAGTCGAACAAATGAATGCGGCCCTTTCCAAACAATAAGCCCTCCATGTTCTTTCAAATCTGGAGATACACGGAGCCGACACTCAATAGCAAAGTCGCCTGAGACATCCATCAACAAACGGGGTGCATCCATGTTCCCTCCACTGCCTGGAGGACTACCATGCCAGAGGTCCTGTCCCGGGTCAGCACGCATCTCCAAGTATCCTTGTCGCTCAGACCAAGACCCTCCACCACCGGGATCTTCCCATCTCCATTCCGGTCGCATATCATTACCGATAAATTCATCCTCAAACACAATCTCGTTAAACTCAGAGGACGATGACCAGCCCTCTATTTTAATGGAAGATACAACATCATTGAAACGGCCCGGCAGAAAGGCAAAATTTGGTATTTCTTTCTTATAATCCATCGGCTCCATTCTTATAGAAAATTGGGCACCTTCAAAATCAACGTGTTCGAAAAACATCACGTTCGCTCCCTCACGTGGAAAATCTGGTCCTTTGAAGATACGAACAGAAGAGATCATATCATGCAACCCAAGATCTCCTGTATGCGCAATATCACGTAAGATGGTTATCTTTCGCCCCTGAAACTCTGCATGCTCATAACATTCGACAATCAGCGGCACCGTCCCCCACTCGGGGCCAGCCGTTTCCAAGGCGGAGGCAAAGCTGATTGACGATATATTATCCGTGAAATTATATATCATATCATGAAGATTAGGATAGAAACCTGGCCCAAGCGCGAGTTTCCGTCCTTGAAAGTGCCAATGCTGGTGTAGAATGGCTTTATAATTAGGATTGGATTTAAAGTTAGGGCCTTTGTAAATCTTAACCGAAGAAATGTTGTCTTGGAACCCGATATCAGCGGTGAAACTGACCGGCTCGAAAACATACCCTCTTCTACCGCCAAAATTAANATGTTCGAAAACCTCGACNATGAGACGTGGTATAACAACTGGCATCCGCGCTGCCCCACAAATCTTTTCTGGTTTTTTTTGGAATAGACCTAATGCTCGGTATCATATCATTGATCTACATAATCTGTCAAAGATAAAGTCCTGCTACTCAGTTTGCCCGAAAACAGAACCAATTGCCCGAAAACAGAACCAATATTTGTTAATTGTTTNANGTGGAATTAGCTTANAGCTCTTGCNTGAAGNTTNTAGATCAAATTCAGTGCTTCCATGGGTGTTAATTGATTNAGGTCAAGATTNTGGAGTTCTTCAACGATTGGGTGCGTCTTAGGTGTAAATAGGGCCATCTGAAGAGAGTTATCTTGAAAGGTCTTTCGCGAAATCCGCTTTCTTTTGTGCGGAATATCTCTGGTTACCAGATCAGGCGATGGCTCAGAGGCCTCTTCCGACTGGTTGCTTTCTATAGACAGGTTATGTTGTTCGAGTACNGCTANGATCTGGTTAGCCCGATCAACGACNACTTGTGGTAACCCTGCNAGTCGTGCCACGTGGATACCATAACTTTGGTCAGTACCACCTTCAACTACTTTGCGCAAAAACGTGATTTTTTCGCCATCTTCATGTACTGCAACATTATAATTTTTGACGTTCTTATATTTGCTGGCAAGCTCGATTAACTCATGATAATGTGTGGCAAATAAGGTTTTAGCACCAATCTCTTTGTCATCAAGAATATATTCCGCAACAGCCCAAGCGATACTTAAACCATCAAAGGTNCTGGTTCCACGACCGATCTCGTCAAGGATAATTAAACTTTTGGATGTCGCATTGTTAAGAATATTTGCGGTTTCATTCATTTCAACCAGGAATGTGCTTTGTCCCATAACGAGATTATCCGACGCTCCGACACGTGTAAAGATCCTATCAACCACACCAATCTTGGCTGTTGATGCCGGGACAAAACATCCTATTTGAGCCATCAGTACGATCAGCGCTGTTTGGCGAAGATAAGTCGATTTGCCACTCATATTTGGACCGGTAATGATATGCAGTTGTTGATTGGTACAATTGAGTTCTGTGTTATTGGGTACAAACCCCTCTCCAGTAAATAACTGCTCTACCACGGCATGGCGGCCATTATCGATGATTAAATCACTACTATCATCGATAATTGGCTTTGAATAGTCATATTTCGAAGCAATGTAGGCNAAATTAGCGATCACATCGATCATCGATATAGCGGCTGCGATTTTTTGTATACAATTGGTTCGACTGGAAATCTGGTTCCGTATATCACAAAAAAGGTCGTATTCAAGCTGATGAATTCGTTCTTCCGCATTCAGAATCTGTGACTCACGCTCTTTCAAATCCGGCGTAATGAACCTTTCAGAATTGGTTAGTGTTTGTTTGCGAATATAGTGGTCGGGNACAAGATCAAGGTTAGGTTTGGTGACGTCAATATAGTAGCCAAAAACTTGGTTATATCCGATTTTTAACGAACTGATGCCTGTGCGCTCACGTTCACCTTGTTGCAATTCAGTTATCCAGTCCTTGCCGGACAATGTGATTTCTCTTAGACTATCAAGCTCTTCACTGTAGCCATCTCGTATGATGTTTCCTTCCTGAATAGTTACTGGAGGCTCCTGGTGAATCGCATTCTCAATCAGATCAGCCAAATCTGTCATCGGATCAAGTTGTTGATTTAGATCTGTCAAAAATGGGGCGGAACAATCTTCAAGTTGGAGTTTGACTGATGGAATAAGTCTTAGAGAATCTTTCAATGCNAACACTTCACGTGCGTTTGCCGTCCCAAGGCTAATACGTGAGATTAGGCGTTGAATATCGTACATCTGTCTTAATGCCTCACGCAGTTCTTCCTGTAGTGCAATCCGACTCTTCAGCTCGTCGACGGCCTCGAGCCTTTGATTAATTAAGTCTGTCTTCAGATGTGGCTGGAGGAGCCATTGTTTAAGGCAACGTGCGCCCATCGAAGTCATGGTTTGATCCAGCATTTCCAACAGGGTCCCTGTCGATGAGCCATCTCGCATTGATCGTATTAACTCAAGATTCCGCAGAGTATCTGCATCTAATACCATGAAGTTGTGGTTGGTATATGTGCGAAGCGACTGAATATGTAGGACCTCTTGTTTTTGTGTTTCATGCAGGTAGTAGATCANTGCCCCAGCNGCACATGTTGCTGCTNACATATTCTCACACCCAAATCCATCAAGTGAGAGAATGCTAAAATGATCCAGTAATTCAGATCGAGCTGATTGGTGATCAAAACGCCAGTCGGGAAGATAGTTGATTGTTGCCTTGAGTTCGATGTTAATTTGATCCAAAATCTCCTGACTTTCAAAATCTTCGGAAAAGAGACATTCCGCTGGGCCAATACGGTTAACTTCCGACCAGAGANCTGANAGATCCTCTAATTCCGTAACGGCAAATTCCCCGGTGGAAACATCGACCGAAGCAAGGCCATAGGTGGCTTCAATTTGGTGAGCAGAAATCAGGTAATTGTTGGATTTTTGGTCTAGTGCGCTTGAGTCTGTTACTGTACCAGGAGTAACAATACGAACAACATCCCGTTTGACAAGTCCTTTAGCCTGTTTGGCATCCTCCATCTGTTCAACGATCGCAACTTTGTGTCCTTCTTTTACCAGCTTGTACAGGTACGAATCCAGAGAATGATGTGGGACCCCAGCCATAGGGATAGGGGTACCTGAAGTATTCTTATCTCTAGCAGTAAGGGCGATTTCTAACACCCTCGAAATTGTCTCAGCATCCTCGCCAAAAGCCTCATAAAAATCACCGACGCGGCATAAAACAATCGTGTCTGAGTATTGGTTTTTCACACGATTATATTGTTGCATTAAGCTGGACTTTTTTTTCGTTTCCACCACTCATTTTTCCCGACTGTTAGATATGCGGATAGCATAGCAGAGTAGGGTGTTCATGTCAATGTGGAATTGTGGTTGAAGATCCTACAATCTATGATATAATCTGGCCCTGTGATTCCGCGATCTCAAGTCTNTAGATTTGTGATAGCATTATTAGTTGCTATCTGCNTTAGCTTTGTGCTTTTACGCCAAATTGAAACTGGACATATACCGGAGACNATAAGAAGNATATCTCCTTNAGCNCTGTTGGTTGGATTNGTTCTTTACTGCATCTNNATTTTGGCAAAGACCATCCGGTTTCGCCANTTGCTCGCCATTGACCGGCCAATTTTTAAGCTCTTACCCATATTTGCACTGCATACGTTTTGGGGAAATATCTTACCCTTCCGAAGTGGGGACCTCTCGTACATTTTCCTGATGAAATCACGAGAAAAGGTTACGGGAACAAAAAGCTTGGCTTCGCTAATGTTAGCTAGCATAATTGACTTGACATTGCTAATTGGATTAATGGTCACGACAAGTCTTCTGCTAAAATCAGATTTGGTGGGACTCTCATACATTGGGCTTCTTGTCGTACCAATGTTGTTTGGGATTGGCATGCTTGGCCTGGTGGGATCAGCACTTTTTGCCCGGAAGGCATTGACTCATTTAATTGACACAGTTGAAAATTGGTTTCAAGATTTCAATTTTCGCCCAATTCAATGGATAACTGAAAAGATTCTGGCAATCATACAAGAACTACTATCAACTGGCTTGGATCGACATTTTTTGTTGACTTGGGTGTACTCGATTGTCAGCATGATTATCCGTTTTGGATTTCAGATTTATTTAATTGCTGAAATGGGAGTAGAAGTTCCAGTCATAAACCTGATCTTTGCTTTGGTTTTTACAAATATTTTTAATCTTTTGCCAATCCAGAGTATTGGTAATTTTGGCACAATCGAAGCGCCGTTCTCCTGGGCGTTAATCCACTTTGGAACTACAAAAGAAGTCGCGTTGGTTACCGCATTTAGCTTGCATATTATTATACTCATTTACTGCTTGCCAGTTGGTCTTTATGGGCTAATTTCTCGAAGAAGAACAGGATCTTAAATTCGTCAGTATCTCTCCTTTTAACATAGATTCGAATTTCAAAGGTGGAATTAATGACTCAAACTGGATTCATTGCATCATCTATGATTGCTTTAGTGTTACTGAATACAAATAGTTCATTCGCGTTGCTTCGGGCGGGGGCAAGTAGCCGAATTATTACGCCCCAAAGTCCTGCTTATCTTGCAGGCTTACGGAACAATCGCTTGAGCCAGGGGGTTCATGATGATCTTTTTGCCCGGTGCTTGATTCTTGATGATGGACAAACACAGGTTGGATTTGTTTCCACTGACTTGATTGGTTTAACGTCTTCTGCTATTGCTGAGATTCGAAATCGAGCCAAATTGATCGGATCCTCGGCTGAAAACGTGATTATTACCGCAACACATCAGCATTCTGGTCCTGACACAATTGGGCTCTGGGGAAAGAGCGAATCCCACTCTGGAGTGGACCCAAGCTACATTGATTTCCTTTATAATCAGATTGTATCTGTCATCAAGGACGCGAGTGAGAATCTCGAACCCGCCGAAATATCGTTTGGAGCATCTCAAATAGAGGAATCAGATCGAGTCTCACGAAATGCACGAGAACCGGATTTAATCGACCGCAACCTTGGGATAATCAAGGTTGACCGCAACAACGGAGAAACGATAGCCACAATAGTCAACTTTGCCGCACATCCGGAAGTTATGTGGTCTGACAGCCTCCTGCTGACAGCAGAATATCCTGGTGTCGTTTACCGTGAATGTGACGAAAAAATCGGTGGCATAACACTTTTCATCAATGGAGCCTTAGGAGGAATGATCACAACTAACAATCAGTTTAATACTTTTGAGGAAGTTGAACGGATTGGTGGAATCGTTGCCCAAAAGGCGATTGAAGCGGCTGAGTTAGCGGAAAAACAGGTTAACCCCAAAATTCAACACTCGTTTGAACTGCTTGAAATCCCTCTTGAAAACCAGAATTTTCAAACACTTATGAATTTGGGTATTTTGCCGAAAGAAATGCCAATAAACGGTAATATCCACACCGAAGTCCATCTGATTGAGATCGGGAATGCCCAGATTGCAACCTTTCCCGGAGAGGTTTTACCCAAACTCGGTTTTCGTATTAAGAACAATATGACATCGGATTACAATTTTATTTTGGGGCTAGCTAACGACGAACTTGGTTATATCTTGGCTGCTGAGGATTATGAGAAGGAGCTATATAAGTATGAGAAATCGATGTCGATTGGGTCACGGGCCGGTTCTATAACGACGAACGCCTTATTAGGTCTTCTTAGGAAGTAATAGGTTTAGTCTTCCAAGTTCGATTTGAGATATAATTTCGGTGAATGATCTCCTAAAGAAGGATGTGGAGTTATGCTATACTGTTCATAGAATAAAGATGGATATCGTTCCGTTATTCCCAAACCAACACAGACTTAACGTCGATCTAGTTGATCGATTTCCATCAAACGGCAACTTGTATGCGCGGTTTGGCTGTGGGCCATATTCCCAGTCAAGTAGACAAACACATAATTCAGGGAATTTTCGAGAATGAGAAAATTAAAATCTCATCAAATTGTCTCTCGCAGCAACATATCCGGTGATTACCCACAGACGAGAACTGAGGTGCAGTTTTAGTGCAAAACTAATATTTTTGCGAAACCAGCATAGTTGAGAGATTGTCTCGCTTCATTTGAGATTTTGAAAAACGAGGTTTGAAGGTGAAAACGAGTGAAACGCTAACGTTTTTTTTGATATGTATTTTGATTCCCCACCTTCTACTTGCTGAGACCTATCAAGTTCAGGTTGGTGATGAAATTATGATCTTTGTTCTAGGTCAGCCTGAATTTAGCCAAACGGTAAAAGTCCGACCGGATGGGATGATTGGCTATTTTGGTAAAAACATCAAAGTAAAAGGGGAAACTACGGATGAAATTCGTCATCGGGTCTACAACCACCTTATCCAACAGGGCTTGTTAAAGAATCCAATTATTATGTTGACTGTCACTTCGACACAAGACGTTTTTGTTGGTGGCGCAGTGCGAGCCCCTGGACGCTATCCATTGAATTCTCAGCAAGAAATTGGACTTCAGCGAGCGATTGCATTGGCAGGTGGGATGCTTGAGACTGGAGATTTTTATAAAGTGCAGGTCATTCGACAGAACCAGAAAATAGAAACACTGGATCTTTCACCTGGTACTGATTACCATCATGTGGCGATTCAAAGCGGAGACTTGGTCTTTGTGCCGACGTTGGCTCAAGTTGAAGTACAGGGTCAAGTGCAGATTCCTGGCAAAATATTGATTCGGCAGAGGATTAGAATTGATCACGCTCTAACCCGGGCGGGAGGTCCGATTTATGATGAAGCGGATCTTTCAAAGCTTGTGATTGGGAAACCGGACGGAAATCAAGTCATAATTGAGGTTTCTGAGCAATTTTGGAAGGATCTCAACGAAGAAGATGAGAGTTATTATTTACAAAATGGGGATGTATTGTATGTTCCAAACGCTTATAAAGTTGATCGGATTTATGTGCTTGGGTACGTTCACCAACCTGGCGCCCATAAAATACGCGCACCTATAACAATCCAACAAGCAGTTGCATTGGCGGGTGGGGCGACTGAAAAAGCCAACCGAAAAGAAGCGATAATTCGCAGACTGAGCAGCCAGATTGAACAGGTCACACTTGGTGATGATCTTGATTCAAAAATTCTGATCCATCCCGGAGATTCAGTTGAGATCCCCAAGAAATTTGGTGTGAACTGGTCTCTGATTTTTAGCTTTATCTCGGTCTCCTCTGTCGCCATCAGTATTTTGAGTAGAAGATGATAACTTTCCTCCAAACAAAAATCTTGACGCTTTCATTCAACCTATTGTAGAATTGGTCTCCAACGCACTACAGTGCAAAGTGCAGTCTTGATCCAATGGCCAGCTTAGACCTAATCAAAAACCTTGATAACTCTGTACCGTCTGGCATAGCTGAATCTGCATTGGGTTATGTTGGACGTGGGTATGCACATCTCGATCGGGCAAAACTGGCCAAAGAAGAAAAACAGAAACTCAGTGAATACCGCGACGTCATTGATAGTTGGAATCGTGCTATTGCAATCGGTCTCCACACAGTGCCTGCAATTATGAAATCCGTTGATCCGGATATTCATTATCTGCTTAGTGTGAAATTGATGGAATCATCAGGTAACCTTCATCAGACGATTACAGATCTTACTCATACCATCAAATCTGATTCGACACATACGCAATCATACATCAAGCGAGCTGAAATCTACGAAGAGCTCTCTGTCTACAAAAAAGCGATAGATGATTTGACAACTGCTATCGAGATCTCCCCAGAAATTGGGATATCCTATGAAGCAAGATCAAGAAATTACCTAAAACTACGGCAATATAGAGCTGCTTCTACAGATTTGGCAGTTGCCATTGAGAAACGTCCGGAAAAGGCGTCTAACTACTATAATCGAGCAAATGCGTATCGTCTACAGAGCAAACTCGATCTAGCTCGTTTAGACTACCTAAAAGTTGTAGAACTCTCACCTCAATCTTCGTTGAGTAAGCTTGCCAAAATCCGTATCAAAGAAATTCCTGAAACATTAGTGCCTAAGAAAGAAAAATCGAGCAAATGGAATTGGTTTCAGAAAAGCCAAGAATAATAATGAAGAGAACCACGCTGTCATTTCAAAANCTATTCTTATTGTCAACAGTATGCCTAATCAACTTTTCTACATTGGTTGTTAATAGTCAAAACATCCATGAAAATGCAGGAACACGTGCGATGCCATTTCTAAAAATTGGCATNGGGGCAAAAGGAATTAGCATGGGTGAGTCACAAGTTGCACTGGCAAACGATATGTATGCAGCCTATTGGAATCCGGCGGGGCTTTCTAGTGTGAAACGCACCCAATTTGCTGCTATGCACAATAACTGGTTTGAAGGAATCAGCCACCAATTTATTGGGATTTCGNAACCTGTTGGAGGAGGTGTCATAGGCACAAGTATTATTTCTCTCTCATACGGAACAATTACGGGACGNGATGCAAATGGAAAGGAAACAAAAGAGTTCCGACCTCGTGATCTGGCAGTGTTGTTGTCCTACGGCCAAGAATTTGGAAATACTGCACTTGGTTTTAACCTTAAATGGGTAAGTGAGAAAATTATTGAAGATATAGGTGCGCAGGTTATTGCTTCAGATTTAGGTGTTTTACATTCTATCCCAGCTAGGAATCTTGCTATTGGCCTCAACGTTCAGAACCTTGGAACGAAAGCCAAGTTTGTTGAGGGTTCGGAAGAAGAGTTCAGTTTGCCGGTGAACATTAAACTTGGATTCGCTTATCGTGTACCAGGGGACAAATTAGCGGTCACTGCCGATATAAACCGACCATCAGACAACGATTTAACATTCGGTTTTGGGGTATCTCTTACCGTTCTTCAACGGCTTCACCTACGAACGGGGTACAAATACGAACTTGGAGGAAATGATCTGGGTGCAGCATCTGGTATTGCCACTGGTTTTGGTATTAATGTAGGTGATTTTGGGCTTGANTATGCCTTGGGGACCTTAGGTAAATTTGGCACAGTCCATCGATTTTCGCTGTTATCTAACTTTTGAAATTCAGATAGAAATTATTCCTTACTCAACACCTCAATCTCAGTTAGAATCTTATCGATGCGTTGATTGACATCATTTTCCTGATCGAATTCTTCCACCTGTTTCTCATCAACAACTTGAATCAAATCCTCTTCTTCAGGTACCCTACTAGCTGTTTCCGCAGCAACACCATCAACTTCCATCTTATCAGCAGTAACTATATTTTGGATATTCGATAGGAATTTTCCGATATACCAATCTATCCCCTCATCCTCTGGTTGCTGTTTTAGCTCATCTATCTGTTGATTTTTAGTTTCGATTTGTACTGGTTCAAAAGTATTATTCCTTGCTTCGATTGTTTCCTCATTCTGTGAGGTTATATCATTATCAGAATGTACTTCGCTTACAATATCCAAGGGTTCATCTTCAGGCACGGGGTTTTCTATCACCATATCTAAATTATTACTGGTATCTTCGACAATATCCGGTTCTACATTGTCCGGATTCTGATTTCCCCCATTTTCTGTTTGTTGATTTGGCAAAACATTATCTTGATTGGATTCTGAAGTATCTTTTATCTCTTCTGTTTCTTCGGAAACTTCGTTTTCNGGATCGAAGCCGGAAGAAATCTCTTCAGAATCTGGTATAGCTTCTTCTATCTTTGGCTTGATTATGTCATCAAAATCCTCGAGTTTTAGTGGTTCTGACTCCGATGCTAAACCACCAGAAGCGCTGTCATTGCTGAATTCCTGATTTAGATCACTATCTGTTGGTTTTGTGTCCTCAGATTCGACTGGTAGAATAGTCGAATCTTCTGGAGCGTGAATTGCCGGTATTTGTTCAATACNTGGTGTGTTTGAATCTTCTGTATCCTGTTGATTTTCAACTGCGTCAGGGATTGATTCCTGCNGCACTTCTTGTTGGGTGGAAACTCCCGATATCTTTTGTTTTACAATGATATTATGTAACTCCGCAATTTCTGCACGTGGATCGATTTCGATTTTATCNTCTGTTTCATCATCTTCAGACTCATTACGAGTTGGTCTTTTTCGCAAAAAGATAAAGAGCAAAAGTACCATACCTCCAATGCCAATACTACCCGACATAATTGAAACTGTAATCCAGACCGGAAATTGATANATCTCTAGTTCAACTGTGCGAATTGGAGGATTAATAATATAGTCTCGGCTTGGATCAGTAATAAATTTGTGTGTCCCCGCTTCTTTGGGCGCATATTTCGCCATATATAGAGATTGATCAACAGTTTGATGAAAAATTATTTTTTCCTCTACCCCTCTCCAGAGCGCTTTGCCATAAATTTGATTAAATNAATACTTCCCTTCCGCTAAACGAATCTGAAGGTCTATTTCACGTCCGGGTTCATAACTAAGAGGCGGTGGTTCAAATTCGAGATGACCTATGGACATGTTTGGCTTTTCCTTTTTGAAGGCCAATAATTCCACTTGATTATGATTACCAAGGGAAACTTGCCAATATCCGAGGGCTGGCTGGGGAATCCAATAAGATGCGCAATGACTGGTTTTAAAATAGGGAAAGATATGATTCCCTTGCGAGTCCTTGATCTTAATCTCAGATTTCCCCTTTTGGGATGATGTAAACTGAAGCTCCAAGTTCTCTATTTTTGGATCGTGAAGAAAGATATGTTGCTTTGACAAAATTTTCTTCTGGTCATAAAACTGGTATCCATCTATGTCATTCACGGCATACAAAAATGCAGTCAGCAGATTATTATGCGGTCGTTTCTGGCTATTGGAAACAGAGATTGATTTATCCTGATGATTTGTTAAAACAAAGCTCTTACGACCAGAACTGTTTTTTAAAAACTGGTTCCACTGCTTTCTCGTAAATTCTGCTTTACTGTCAGTCATTAAAATTAGC
>NZUQ01000014.1 GCA_002697225.1 Candidatus Poribacteria bacterium | reverse complement strand
ATCATCCAAGCAAAGGCTAATTGCCATTGGTGCCCGATAATCGCGATTATTGCTAATAATGACCATATAACGCCACTAGCTGTAAATAAGTGGATTCC
Source organism: Candidatus Poribacteria bacterium (assembly GCA_002697225.1). The sequence goes on along the minus strand of NZUQ01000014.1, from coordinate 51,433 downwards.
CCAAGCGATGATCCTGTTCCCATGAAGATTATCTGAAGGAATACTAATGTCTCTCATCTGTTCATCTCTTAGGTTCACCAGTCATAGTACAATTAATGTCCAACCAAGAAAACTTGAGCTGATTATTACTTAAATTCTAGCATTGTGTCAAGCAATTACAAGTTTAGATGACGAGAAATTTCAATCAGCACCTGTCTAATAGTGGTTGTTAAAGTTGGTTAATTGATCCTTTTTTTACCACAATTTCTTTTCAGGGGACTTTTATATGATTGGTGTCGAACGCCCACTTGATGGTCAGCAAATGCAGGACTTATTATAAACGGTTATTTGACTATTTAGTCTACCGTTCCATCGGGTTTTCACAGCGGCATCTTCCTGTAGACTCAGGGACTCTTTGAGTAAGAATGGGAATCCTGGGAATAATATCTTGGATGATCTCCTAGCTTTAGGTGGTATTTTTAGACAACTGGTGTTTTGAGGAGCAATGACCAGCATTTTAGGATCAAACTACATTATGCATCCACATCGTCACTGCCATTACAATTTTCAAAATCGCAAGAAACAAGGGATTCATCAAGACAGTTACGAAGATGATGAGTATGTTCGCCATCATCGGACGCGGTGGGTGATGGTATTTTATCATCCGTAGGATGTTGATGACGAAATGGGGCCGACAGCTATCATTCCGAAATTCCATTACTATCTTATACGTGAAGTTGTCCACACAGAAAATGAAATTGTGCTTAGTTGCGAGGCAGAAACGATTACCATTGTACACTATTGATATCTGGCATCGTGTGCAGCAGACCTAGCGGCTTGGAAGCGATTTACGGTGAAATTTCTTTTTGCCGAATGGAAGGCCCTATAGCTCCTTCTTGGGATTTCCAAAATCTAACTTGGGAAACAGGTAGCTCGGAACATAAAGTTTTGTGAGGTGGCAGGTAATGATACAAGAAATGAAACTGTTGAAACATCGGAATATTACATGATCTTCGGGCTAAATGTGAATTGATACGTATCAATGCTGCTTGATAAGCATGGTCAAATTGATGAGTCAGTGGAGTGTGCCTTAATTGACGAACTGATTCTGGGAGCGGAGCGATTGTGGGAGTGAAATATCGAACGAAATTATACCAATCCAAGCCAACTTTGTATTGGGTATGCTCTCAGTACTGTCGGGTCTAAAGCAATTCCAAGCCTTCTTACGATAAGCGGCCATAAGGATTGGTGGATACGTTCAGTTGTGGCTGATATTTTAGGTGATATGGGGGCCAGTGGCTCAGCAACTAGTACCTCAGTTAATTGATATGTTACAGGATAAAAATGAATGGGTTTGCCGAAACGCAACATGAAGCATTGGAAATCATGGCTCATGTTGCTAAAAATGCGATACCGGCTTTAAACGTTCGGCTGAAAGATCTATGTCGTTACGTTCAGCATAATGCTGCTTTGTAGTCCGAATGGGAAAGGATGTGCTCGGCAACATCTTCATTAATAATTAACGTTTCTGAGAATGGCATTTCTATGTTAGCCAAAAATACCAAAGTAGCTTTAAGTTTTATTGGAAGGAGTAAAAAAAATATTAAAGAAGGTCACTCGCAACCGTATTGATGTTAGGAAAATGTGATCCTATGAGTTCGTCTCATTTCTGCTTTTTTAGTGCAGAGCCTTCCAAGTCTGTCAATTGACAAGCAAGTTTGTTTCTAAACTCTTTCTAGTTATCCTGCTGCTATGCCCTAAAACTGTAGCTGGTAGTTTTGGAAGACAAAGTAATGGTATTCTTAATGATGCTGTTGGAAGTCTCCTTAACCACGAGAGAGCGGAGGTTGGTTTGAAAAGTGCCAGTAACATCTATAGATCGAGGAATTCAGTAATTTTGTCCTTAATTATCATTAGTATTGAATGTCATCACTAAATGTGTGTGCTGATTTAAAAGCTTGTAATTAGAATTGGCATATGCTTGGTACATTTTAAGTTAGCAGTTCCATCATCCATAAAGGTGGCTGTTTATAATCTACCTTCACGAATTGTACAATCCATTAAGTTAATTTTTGAACGATGAGAAACCTTCCTGCTTAAAGCGGTATCGTTCGACTTTATCTCTTTCACAACTTAATTTTCCTATTGACATAGTTGTTTATTATGTGTTGTTTCCTGTCATTTTTATTGTGCTTATTAGGGTAAAGAGTCCTTATTTCTCAAATGAATGTTGTATGTAATCTGGATCTATCTGAGGTCTGAAAGCAAATGAAAGATCCTGTTTGGTGTGACTTTACTGACAATTATTATTACAAATAAAATAATTGTTTAAACTCAGGAATGACTTTACTTCGCTGAGATATTTACTGTGTGGTGTCGTGTTTTTTTATGTCAATACAAAAAAATAATGGACAAGATTACTTTTAGTGTGCTATAATCCCCAACGCTGTTCGGAAGATAGTAATCATTCCCTTAATAACTTACCTACCCCCTACCTAATTTACTCTGATGAAGAGGTTTGTGTTTAATACTAGTCTCTTGAAGTGTATTTGCTTTGAGTGTTTTTCATTGCGGATCAATATCGAGTAAGTGTTTGTATTTCCCAAAGAAATTTGATTTTATCTGAAGACCAATTTCTGTTGTGAATCGTGGATATGGTCTATGGTCGCTTGACCGGTTGGTGTCCCTAAGAGTATTGGTCCACCAAACTATGAAGAGCAATCGAGTGGGTGTCTAGGAGGATATTTAGTGAGTCCCATGAAAAGAGTATGTCTTTTGCTGTTATTGTCAGTTTGGCTGATAGCTGGACAGACGTCTGAGTCTGTTGCAGAACCGCCAATCGCTTTGGATCTGTCAACAGAAACCGACGAAGGAGAACTGATTCCAATTACTTTAGAAGCTAGTGATGTGGATGGCGATAATTTAACGTTTATTATTAAAACGCCTCCCCAAAATGGCTCGTTATCTGAAATCGAAAAAATTGATAACAATAGAGTAATAACGAAATATACTCCCAAGAGGCCATTTGTTGGTAAAGATACGTTTGTTTTTATTGTTAGTGATGGTGGGGGACAAGATGAAGGGAAAGTTGAAATTGATGTCAAGAATGTCGCTCCCGGGCCTATAATTCTTCCCATTCAATCTTCCTATAATGAGGGCGAAGCGGTTACTTTTACTGTATCTGCTGCTGATCCTGGTGGGAATCAGCAACTTACTTACCGATGGGATTTTGGAGATGGAGGTCCCGTTATTGAAAGTGCTCGGAACGAGGAAGTTCATACTTATGAGGATAATGGGAATTATACGCTGAAATTGAAAGTGAAAGACATGTTTAACGGAGTGAGTGAGAAACAATACTCAATTACTGTTAAGAATGTTGCTCCTACGATTGTAAATCCTGTAGCTTTACGAAGTGAAGATGATCAGCCTATTGATATTGCGACGCAATCGATTCAGGAAGGTCAAAAAGTTTCTTTCTCTGTTACTGCAGAAGATCCGGGAGTTAAAGATAATGAAACTCTCAATTATGAATGGGACTTCGGAGATGGGGTCAGAAGGAGAGATCGGAACCTGACGTCAGTTGATCATATCTACAAGGATAACCAGGAATATACACTTGTTTTGACGGTTAGTGATAATGAACGTGCGACTGTCAGCCGACAGTACGAAATTGTAGTAGATAATGTCGCTCCTGAGATTGTTAGTTTCCCCTCGGATGCTGGCCTAGAAGCTGAAGAAGGAACGGATGTGTTTTTCGAAGCAGCAGCTTCTGACATAGGCGCTGAAGATATACTCACTTACCGATGGGATTTTGGAGATGGGANTGTCGAAAGTGACGAAAACCTGACGTCTGTTTCGCATGTGTATAAGGACAATGGAGAGTATACACTCGAGCTTACGGTGACCGATGATGATAATGGATCTGTTACTCAATCTGAAACAGTTAAAGTGAGGAATCTGCCTCCTGTAATCGGGGTAATTAATATTCCTGAAGAAGTGAGTGAGGGAGAGCTATTCAAACTTAGTGCACAGGCAGAAGATCCGGGAGAGAAAGACACTCTTAAATTTTCTTGGGATTTTGGTGATGATAATGCTGCAGAAGGCAATGTTGTCAATCACTCCTACGTCAATAACAAAGATTATGCTCTAACTCTTACTGTGCAGGATGAAGAAGGTGCGGAAGCACAAAGAACAATTATCCTGCCTATTAAGAATGTTGATCCCATAATCAATGAGTTTACTGTGCCGCGAGGTATTATTCATGAAGGTGATGTGGTTGAGTTTTCGGCAAGTGGCAGTGATGTTGGTATAGAAGATGTTCTGACCTATATATGGGATTTCGGCAATGGAAATACTGCTGTGGGTGAGAAAGTGAACTATGTTTATACCAATGACAGCCCCTATCAAGTGAATCTGACGGTGCGTGATAGTGATGATGGGATAGCTACCCGTAGCCAGATAATAAATATACTCAATGTTGCTCCAGTGATTAAAGAAGTTAATATGCCGGAATCAGCAAAAGAAGGTGAGAAGGTTACGTTCTCAGTTACAGCGACTGATCGGGGAACGGATGATGTTCTGTCTTATCTCTGGATTTTTGGTGACGGTCAAGTCGGCGTGGGAAAAGAAATCACACGTGCTTATAACAATAATGGTATATATCAAATTTCAGTCACGGTTAGGGATCCTGAAGGGGGCTTGTCCACGACTGACCCTTCAATTCCTTTCAGTGTGGAAAATGTTGCTCCGGTGATTACAAAGGTTGAGATGCCTAAGGTCGTGGGTGAAGGTGAAGTTGTGCAGTTTACCGGAATTGCTACAGATGCCGGTTCGGCTGATGTATTGACCTATGCGTGGGATTTTGGTGATGGTGGAAGTGGTGAAGGTGAAATTATAGAGCATTCTTACGTCAACAATGGCGAGTTCTTTGTTGGCTTGACGGTTACTGACAGCGATGGAAGTTCTGTGTCGACTGTTCCTGCTATCAAGATTGTAGTTGAGAATATTAGTGCTACAATTGAAGAGATTCTGCTTCCGGAGACCATTGATGAAGGCAAAGAAATAAAAATCATTGCTAACGCCAGTGATCCGGGGGTTAATGATCAGTTAAATATAACTTGGAACTTTGGGGATGGGACACCTGATCAAACAGGGGGCAACCTAACAGAAGTTTTCCATACATATAGAAAAAATGGTATTTACAAATTAGCACTAATCATTGTGGATAATGAGGGTGCATTAGCAACTGCAACAGTGGAAGTTAATGTGAGGAATCTTCCTCCTGTTATCACAGAATTCCCTGGTAGTTTAACAGTTGTTGAAGGTGAGGCTCTTGCCGTTTTTACCGCTGCGAAGGATTCAGACGATGGTGAATTAACCTATGTTTGGGGCTTTGGGTACCAAGACAATGGCGGTAAGCCTGTGACAGAGACAAAATTGGGTGTTGACAATATTTCGCATACTTATCCTGATAATGGAAACTATTTGCTGACCCTGACGGTTTTTGATGGTCAAGGAGATTCCGACCAGGAAGTTGTGAACGTGGTTGTTACCAATGCTGACCCGGAATTTTCTACCTTGCCGATTGGTGTTACTGCCCAAGAAGGTGAAGATATCCAGTTCACTGCTAAGGCCACTGATGTCGCTGGAGATATAAATCAACTAAGATACATTTGGGATTTTGGTGATGGGAGCAAACAGCAAACAGGTATAAGCTTATCAGAAGTCATACATACTTATATTGGTAGCGGTAATTTTAGTGTTTCTTGTATGGTTCGAGATAAAGATGGTGGTGAGGTAAAAGAAACCGTACAAGCTACAATATTCAATATAGATCCAGAAATCATTCAACCCCCTGCTAATCAAACTGCGGATGAAGGCCAAGAAATAGAATTCGACGCTGTTGCCTCTGATCTTAGTGAATTGACTTATATCTGGGACTTTGGTGATGGTAGCGAACAGGATGTGGGTATAGACATCACATCGGTAACGCACGTATATGTTGATGATGGTCGCTACCAGTTAATACTGACTGTTAGAGATGTTGATGGCGCTTCGGTTACTCGTACATCGACAGTCAATATTAGAAATGCGGCGCCAGAGTTCATTGAAGTTCAAAAGGACATTGAAGCTTTTCAAAAATCAGAGGTTCAATTTTCTGTCGAGGCTAAAGACTTGGGTGAAGAAGATGTCTTGTCTTATAGGTGGGATTTTGGGGATGGAACACCAGAGGAGTCTTCAGGCGAAGAAAATAAGTTGACTCATACATATGGAGACAAAGGTGAGTTTAACGCTAGTGTAATGGTCGCGGATGAGGATGGAGGGGAGTCAGTTCATNAATTTGTAGTTAAAGTTAAAAATTTGCCTCCTGAGGTTGATCGACCAATTGGTACTAGAGAAGGCTATGAAGGAGATGAATTTGCGTTTCAAGCAACAGCAAATAAGGAAGAACTTTTTTATCAATGGGATTTTGGTGATGGTGAAACAAAAAATGGCAGGAATTTAGATAGCATCAGTCATATATATAAAGCAGATAAAATTTATAGTGTAACGGTGATCGTCACTGATGCAGATTTAGAAGAAGCCAAAAGTGAAGTGCTTAAAGTGACGGTAAAGAATGCGGACCCAATTGCAAATCCCGGTGGTCCCTACACAGGAAAAGAGGGAGGGGAAATTAAATTCGATGCATCACAATCCACGGATCCAGGTGATGATCCTCTTACTTACCAGTGGGAATTCGATGGTGAAACTAAGGAAGGTGAAATTGTTACATTTAACCTTAAAACCGTTGGTACATCAACAGCTACATTGAGAGTTACAGATAATGCGGACGGATTAGCTGATATAGAGGTGAATGTCACCATTGAAAATACTCCACCTGCGATATTAGGTTTTATTAAAGGGCCATATTCTGGCGAAGTTGGTGGGACCATTATTTTGGAAGCTGATGCTAAAGATTCTGTTGAGACAGAAAAAATAATATATAAATGGTACACCAAAGATGAAAATATTAATTTTGAAGAGACAGGTAAACAGGTTGAATTTGTACCTGAGGCATCGGGTGAAATTATTATCGTGTTAGAAGTTGAGGATGCCAATGGTGGAAAGGATATTGCTGAAACGATTGTTGCTGTCAAAGAACCTCAAAATGCCGAACCTCAGGTAGTCGACGACGAACAAGTCACCGATGAGGATCAACCAGTCCAAATCCCTGTACTTGTAAATGATTCGGATGAGGATGGTGATGACATTAAAGTCGTTAGTACCACACAACCAAAAAACGGTATTGTCAAGATTCAAGAAAATGGCACCTTATTGTACACACCCAATTCAGATTATTTTAATGATTCAACTTCCCCTGACAGTTTTACCTACAAAATTAGCGATGGGAAAGGTAGCTTAAGTGAATCAGCAANGGTAGTCATCGTTGTTAAACCAATTAATGATCCCCCGATAGTTGAAGATGACGCTCTTGCAACTAATGAAGATCAGNTGTTGATTATNATTGAGGAAGACTTAACGAAAAATGACCGTGATGCNGAAAAAGCAGAACTTAGATTTCAATCCATTTCTGAAAAAAGTGGGCGTGGTATCAAAATTACTGACAAAGGTAATGGAACATATGAATATATACCGGAAGAAAACTTCTTTGGCATAGACACTTTTTCTTACTTGGTTGCAGATGATAAAGGAGCAACATCAGGTGCTGATGTTGAAATCGTTATCAGNCCTGTNAACGATCAGCCTATACNAGGTGTTGATATTATCAACGATGAAATTGTTGCTCTTCCNGAAGATACCAAGGGGTTCGAAATTAGTGTTTTCAGAAATAAGAAGGATGTTGATGGCGACAACTTGACTGTTGTTTCTGTCAAGTCGGCNGCNAATGGGAAGGTNGAAATTGGTCCAGATGGTTTGCCGGTTTACACACCCAATNTAGATTACTTTAATGATGAGNCTTCCCNNGATAGNTTTACCTACATGGTAAGNGATGGGAAAGGCNNTCCCGTGTCAGCGACAGTAANAATNCTTGTCGAACCTGTTAATGATTTACCTCGAATTGAAATTGATAGTGACACCATTATTACGGATGAGGATGTTGCTGTAGGAATCCAATTGAAGGTAGTTGATCCAGATGGAGATTCCTTAATGGTTAGTCAGTTTACTAATCCTGTTAAGGGTGAAATTTCTGGTAGTATTCCGAATAAGCTNCAAGCTGGTGATATCCTGAAACTGACTTATACACCTCCGCTTAATTACTTTGGTGTGGATGCTTTTAGTCTNAAAGTAATTGATATTGANCCTGCAACTGGAGNNGCNAGAACTGATAGCACTGAAGCGTGGAANAAAGTTGGNATTGAAATCCTCTCGGTTTTCGATCCNCCACAGTTTACGCGACTTNGAAATATTTCGCTTCCTGCCGACAATCTCAAATTCACCTATGGGACAGGCAAACGAATAGAAGTTCCGATCTTGGTCAAAAATCCAGAGGGTAAAGTTCTTAAGTATACATTGACCGGATTACCAACCGATGCNGGNTACCAATTACGNTCTATTCTTGGTGGNCTNAACTTTAGTTGGTTTCCCAAATCGGCNTTTGTCGGTACACACGATATAGGGATTTTCGTTAGTGGTAATCCGGAGCCACTCAAGTTNCAGCTNGAGATTTTTCAGATTAATCGNACTCCTGCCTTTCAGGNTNTTNCTAGCATGCATGTTGACCCNAATGAAAATCCAGTTGCTGAATTCAGTATNCAAGTAACAGATCCTGACCCAAATGAAGTTTTCGAATTTACNATTATTCGCATTGGTAGTAGAGGGACAGTTCCTGAAGTTAAGAATGTGGTNGCGTCACAAGAACAAGAANGTAAAGATGGTACTTCGGCCGATGTCGTNTTGCGGTGGAGCCTTGATTTGGAGAAAGANNCNGATCAGCTTNTCAATTTTATTATTAANGTGGAGGATGATGATAAAATCAATCAACTTTCANCNCAANCTGAGTTNACAGTTGGTGTAGGAAAGATAAATACTCCCCCAACTTTGCTTTTGGAAAAAGATGTTTATAATATTCGTGAATCTGTGCGTCATTCTACNGGTGAAGCGACAAACCGTTTACAAGATGTTGATGGTTCAGAAGATTATCTGCTCAAGATCCAGTTACAGGCTAAAGATGCGGAGGANGATCCTCTAGTTTTTTCGGCTGAAGGGTTGCCNGCTAATGCAATATTTGANCAGAGTACTGGTGAGTTCTTTTGGGAACCAACGTTGAAAGATGGTGATGGTCCGGATGGNGCCCGAATTTGGACTGTATTGCTTAGTGTAAAGGAANTCCGTAGNGATNAGAATGNACCACTTTCAGATCAGAAAACAATTCGTATNCGTGTTCAGGATCGAAATATTATTCCGAANATGGATCCAGTTGCTGATCAACAGGTTCAGGAAGGTCAATTGTTAACCATANGACTTCAGGCCTTGGATATCGANGGTGACANAATCAGNTTCCGACCAGAAGGACTTCCGCTTGGGGCNGTGTTGACAGGGATTAGTCCGGGNGTGGCCAANATTAGTTGGACACCAGACTACGATATTGCAGNNGGNGAACCTCTCGTAGTTACCATTAATGCTCTTGATCCTAAAGCAACTATTAAGTTGGGACAAAACAAACACATATTCAAAATTGACGTACTTAACACAAATCAACCACCCATATTAGTTAGCGAACTTTCCGCTCAGTCGGTGGTAGAGGGAGTGGTCATTCAATTTCCTATTACTTTTACTGACCNGGACTTTGGGGTTGATCCGGACGAAAAAGTTACGCTTACGCTTGAAAATGCTCCAGAAAATGCAGAGTTAATTGATAATGGTAATGGTAATGGGACTTTNAGATGGCAAACGGATCTTGANTCATCAGTAGCAAAAGGATATCAGGTCGTGATAGTCGCAACTGACAATTCNCAAGCGTCAACAAGGGAAACTGTTCAGNTTTTGGTCGATAATGTTAATCGTCCCCCGGGGTTCATTAATCCTATCCGAGTACCTGCCCAGGTTGTTGAAGGTGATACTTTAACGGTCTCGCTTGTGGCATTATCACCTCAGGATCCAGTTTTAGCTTCAGATCCGGATGATGCTGATGAGCCTTTACGTTTCGAGTTGAAAGGACAGATACCACGGGGTGAGGCGAAGATTGCGGGATCAACACTTTTGATCAAGACAAAAACAGGGGATGTCGGTAAACACAATTTTACCATTCGTGTTTACGATAGAGAAAATGCGAATGGTGAAACGGATATCCAGTTGAATGTCGCTGCCCTAAATTTAGAACCTGTTATCGATGAAATTTTACCAGTCATTAATGTTGTTGAGGGAGAAAATGAGGTTCTAGAGGTTACCTTTCATGATCCAAACGGTGATGAGACTCGGATAACGATTAGTGACGAATCCATTGGGGATTTTGATTATTCTGAGTCTGGTGTTGGGAAGTTTTCATGGACGGCACCATTAGGGCAAAAAGGCAAAGAATATGATCTGACCTTTACCGTTCAAGAAACAAAAACAAATGAAAAGTACAAAGCAGAAGTTACGACAAGACTGGTAGTAGTTTCCAACACAGGGCCCATTATTCGTGATCTCAACGTTGTTGGTAACAATAATGTAGTCAATATCAACTTTCTACTCGAATCTGAAAGACCTGTTACAGTTAGTATTCAGGCCTTGGAATTAACCAAAGATGCATCATTTACTCCCGTTGGAGAGATTTTGAATCGGGAGGCAGGAAAAGTGTCTTATCCTTGGAATACAGTTGGTTATGGTTCCGTAATCACAAAGTACAAAATCCGTGTTGAAGTATTCGATGAACTTGCCAAAAATGGGGTAACAATAGGGCCTGTTTTGATTGATAATGTTTCCCCGGAGATCAACGATATTAATGCTGGGCGTTTAATTCAATCTGCAGTGAATGCTTTAGGCGATATTAGCGTTGGTACTGGGGAAATTGTCGCGATGAAAGCTACCGTTACTGATAATGATGAGATTGATCAGGTTAAAGTGGTTTTGGTTGGGAAAGAAAGTCTAGCTTCTCGCTCAGGTGACTTTTTTGAAGCTCAAGTTGATGTGCCTGAAAATCCGTTAGATTTGATGCGAGCCGCAGGGATTACGGGGATTGATGCGAGTGCACTTGAGCAAGGTGTTGATTTTCCATACTATATTGAAGCAACTGATCGTGCAGGTAATGTTGCTAGACTACCGAAGGATTCAGAATTTATCCTGCGTGTGGTTGATAAGACTCTACCTCAGGCCGCAATTGAGCCGACTGAAGTAACAGTACGACAGGGGGCAGAAGTTGAGTTGAATGCTAGCTCTTCGACTGATAATAGTGGTCGAATCGCCGGATTTGCTTGGGATGTTGATGGTGCTGATGGTGTTGATTTTGATGGATCGACCTATACAGGAAGAAGTATCAAGTTTATGGCGAAAAAAACTGGAGATGTCAGCCTGAGGATTACAGATCCAGCTGGAAATGTCTCGACAACGACAGCCAAAATAATAGTCATTGATCGGACTCCACCAGAGCCCCCTAAGTTTAATTCACTCAAACCAGCTATTGTATCTGGAGATAAGGTTACAATTACAGGTGAGACTGAGCCAAAGGCCAAAATTGAAATTATTGTTCAAGGAACAATTGAATTGCAAGTGACCGCCGAAGCTGATACACAAGGAAAATTCAGTCAGGAAATCAGCGATTTGCCAGATGGCTCGTACCAAATAGGAGGGATAGCAGCTGACCAATCGGGGAATATCAGTCGACAGGCTAATGCGATTCCATTGATTATTGATAATACCCCTCCTCAAATTGATCTCGTTTTGGGGGAAGTAAGTAGTCCATCAGGTTCATCCAACCGAATGCAAATGGTTCATAAGACCCCAAATGTCCGACCTCCTGTTCCCGTCAAGGTTACAGATGCAGGAGGAATTGCTTTTATTGATTTGTATCTTCTTGAGGGGACGACATCAGTATCATTGGATGGTGGAGGCAGTCGTCGTAATGCGAGCGGTACGCGCTCTATATCAGATGTCATTCTTCCATTGGAAGGGCGGAATTTAATCACAGGTGTTACCTATACTGCAAAAGTTGTTGCCCGTGATCTCGCCGGGTTGAGAGCTGAAAATTCGCTTCAATTCATGGTTGATGCTCGTGCCCCTGATGTGAATCCTCCTCAGATTGCGTTTGTTTCGCCTTCAAGTGAAGGGATGTTGACAGCCGANCCGAGACTTGAGTTAAAGGTTAAGCTAGNTGACAATGAAAGTGGCTTTAATATCGANAGTGTTGATTTTGNNTCTATTGTTTTAAGTGATGCTGATGCTCAGTCAGTAGTGATTAGTCAATTGTCCAAATCCAGCAACGATATCAATTCTGTTTTAATTACCACTTATCCAGCTGTTGATCTGGTTTCAGGGCGCTATACCCTTAGTGTCGAAGTCGTTGATATTAAAGGAAATACCCAAAGTAAAGTGCGGACTTTTCAAGTAATTGGTAGCCCTCCGACCGCAGTTACTATGCCGAACCTGAATCGTTTACAAGGAGGTGAAGAAACTGATGGTTTTGAGTATGTCTTAGTGTCACCGACAACGATTGATGGTTCTCTTGATATCGCACAGTTGCCTGGAGGAGGAAGTGTAGAAATTTATGTCAATGGTGATATGGTTATCCGTGCGAATATAGATGAAGCAAGTGGGAATTTTGTAACAAACGTTCCGCTTACTGAAGGGAAGAACGAAGTCACTTTAGTCGTAGTCAATTCTCTTGGTCTTAAGGGAGAGCCCTCTGCTCCTAGATTTTTTGTTCTGGATACGTTACCACCACAAATTGAATCGCTTGAACCTGCGGATGGGTCAACTGTCGGCAATGTTCTTGAAATTCGTGCGATTGTTAAGGATTCGACAATTGTTTCCCCTAATGTAATTGGCATCAATTCTGAGTCAGTACAGTTATATATCGATGACCAATTGCAAAAGATAACTTATGATTCAATTTCTGGTCAACTCGCTTGTTCAATCGATGAACCTTTTGCTAACGGAGCAAGGCCAAAAATCCGAGTCAAGGCTGCTGATAAATTTGGCAATAACGTTGAAATTGAATCAAGCTTTGAAGTTGAGGCTGATCTTCCTGATACTATCCCTCCAGTAATCTCAGGGATTAGTCCTAAATCTGGCAGCTCACTTAACGCAACAGATTTAAGCCAGCCTGATTTTACCTTAATGGGTTCAGCTTATGACACTGGTAGCGGTCTGGCCGAAGTGCAGATTCGTCTTGATGGCAGTATTGTTAGTTCAAAGGTTTTTCAAGCTAGATTACAAACAATTGCAGGAGATGAAACAAAAATTCCAGCTGATGTTGATATTGGTATGCTTTCTTTCGTCCCCGAAAAATTGTCTGAAGGAGTGCATGTATTGACAATTTATGCTAGGGACAAATCCGGTAACGAAAAGATTACTAACTCCAAATTTGTTGTCGATACATCAACTGAAGTTCCAATCTTAAATCCCATTTCATCGCCGCGTAACAAGCGCTTGGTGGATCTGGAAGGGAAAGCGGAACCTTTGGCTTCAATTAAAATTATTGTNAACGGAAAACCGACNACAACGCTTATTGCCAATGAAGATGGTAACTTTGTTCAGCCCAAAATTATACTAATAGCAGGTGAGAATCGAATTACAGCTGTTGCTACAGATGCGGCTGGAAACGTCAGTGAGCCGTCTGAAACGTTGCCGCTGATTGCTGATGTTCGACCGCCGATAATTGGTAACCCGCAGCCGGTTCCTGGAAGTAGAATTAAATCCAAGGTTATCAAAATGTCTGTTGAACTTACTGATAATCCAGGAGGAGCAGGCATTAATGAGTCAGCATTGCAGTTGGTTCTAGATGGGAATGTGCAGCTATTTGAGTTTACATATGATGGTAAACATCTATCTTATGTACCTGCGGAAGACTCAAATGAGTTAGCAGAATTGATGGAAGGGACGCACTTCTTTCGGGTAATAGCTAGCGACGTTGCAGGAAATACAACGACGTTTGACTCCGGTGATTTTGTGGTTGACTATACGGAACCAGAGATTAGTGAGATATTGCCTGAAACCGGAGCTGTCTTATCTAATGATCAACCTGAGGTTAAGGTGGTTGTTCAAGCTAAAGATCTTAGCTCTGTCAGCATAAGTATTGTGTCTGCAGATGGCAATCAAGTGCCTGTAACACAGGATTTTGACGCGATTATTGGGCAATATAGAGCCAAACCAGATGCGCCACTCGCTAATGCTAACTATACGGCAACCGTCAGAGCGGAAGATATTGCTGGTAATGTTAGTGAGGGGCAAGTTCAGTTTGCAGTTGACACGGCTGCTTCTGATGAAACACCCCCTAAAATTGTTCCAAACTTCCCTCAACCGGGGGATGAGGTGAGCACAACAAGTATGTTGGCCATTGATTTTCAGGTCTTGGATTCCGATGGTGGTATTGATTTTGAAAACATGGCAGTTGAAATTAATGGAGTTGTTTCTAATGATCTGTTTGGGGAAGGTAGTCCACATCGCTACGATCGCGGAACTGGTTGTGTTGTTCTCTTTGGGCGACTTCAACTGGAATTGGGAGCATTAGAGGATCCATTAGAACTTGGAGCGTTAGAGGATCCATTGGAACTTGGAGCACTGGAGGATCCATTGGATGCTGGTGCGCTAGCGGAACCTATGGATTTAGGTGCACTTGATGATTCAATGGAATTCGCTGCTCTAGAAGATCCTCTCGATTTGCAGGAACTAAATGAACCATTAGACTTGGCTGTTGGTTTAAATACCTTGAGCATAACTGTAAGTGATAGTTTTAGTAATGCAACTTCATTTGACTTTAATTTTGGTGTTTCACTTACTCCTCCGGTTTCACCGGCGATAAACCTGGGTGGTAAACCCGCAAAGATGGACGATTTGAGGATTAGCAACGTCAGAATTTCCGAAAAGAAAATTGTGGCGGGTCAAGAATTTACAATTAACTTCAATGCTAGCGAAAACATTGCTGCTGCGTTTCTTGATTTCTCTAGTCTCGACACCACAATTAGCAGTAAGAAACGGCCTGCTTGGGCAAATGCAGACGTTGGAGGNCTTGGTGGTGGGCTAGGAGGTGGTCTTGGTGGAGGCCTTGGTGCGGGCATGTCTCCTGAAGTATTATGGGATGTTGTCTCACAGCTTGCTGAAGTTGAGCCGGGTATTATTCCCCAGAAATTGGTAAAGCTCGATTTTAGTGAGATCCAAAAAAGGCTGTACAATGTTCCTGCTAAATCTAAGCGCTATGAAGCAACGGCTAAAGTAAGCAAAAACACAAAAATTAAAGGCGGGGCAAAAACTGCGAGTTTAGTTGTTCTCGCATCTCAAAGTTCGTTTGACTCTGAGGATATTTGGATACCTTTCGAGAATCCGAAAACGGATGGTAAAAGAAGTGGTAATCGTTTTAACAACCGCGAGCTGGTAGCAGAAGTATCTGTGGCTCAAGCAAAGAGCAAAGGTCTTACGTCCGCTTTTGATATCGTTATAAACAATCGTGGGCAAAATAAGATTTATACAAATTCACCAGAAATCCCCATGAGTGGTCAGATTGCTGATTACAATGGCAAAAAAGTTGAAGTGGAGATTTTCGTTAACGATAAACCAATGGGCATTGTTCCCGTTGACAAAGATGGTAATTTTGAAATTGATCGTATNTTACTGAAGTCGGGTGTTAATAAAGTTACTTCTTTNACAAGAAGTCGCGCGAANTTACAAAGCCCTGCATCACCTGCNCAAACTGTATTCTTGGATCGTACTCTNCCTAAGATCNAATTTGTCAACTTACCGGATCAAATNGATCAACCAAAGATTAAAGCAAAGGTTCAGTTCAGCGATAACAGTAAAGCCTCAGCTGAATCAATCACGCTGATGGTGAATGATAAAGAACCTGTTGTGTTACCAACAGATAAGAATATGATTACCAAAACGATTTCTTTAAAGGAAGGAAAAAACAGCTTGGCTTTATCGGCAGTTGACGCTGCAGGTAATGTCAGCAAGACCTACAAAGCAACGGTTACAGTAGATAACAAACCACCTGATGCTCCTCCTGTTACTTTGTCGGGTAGGTTGACTTATTCAGGTACTGAAATTGTTGTTGGTTGGACAGCTGATCCGGATGCTAAATACTATAACCTTTATCGCTCGGAAATGCCGATTACAGAACTCAAAAACGTTAAGCGAAGAAAAGGTAAACTGCGTAAGACAGAGTTCACTGATTCTGATGTTGATGTTGGTACAACGTACTATTACGCGCTAACGTCGATCAGTGCCTCTGGGGTTGAATCACTATCGCCTTCAGAAAACCTGAATGTGACAATTTTGTCAGCACGGAAGGGAGGTACTGCGGTCATGGCTAATGGTACGCGTATTACAGCAAGTTCCAAATCAATCTCAAAAGATTCGACCATGTATGCCGCAGTCTCAATCGAAAACTTAATTGATAGTGACGTGCTGGGTTTTGCCGGATCAATTGAAGGTACCATCTATCGTTTTTCTGCTGTATCTCAGGATGGTTCCGCGTTTAAGTCAAAGTTTGCTAAAAGTGCTAAGGTTACTATTCCTTATCCATCATTTGAATCATCAGATGATTTGAGTGTTTATGCTCTTAGTAACGGCAAGTGGAAACTTAAAAAAGTAAGTAAGGTCGACAAGAAGCGAAAAACCTTTACTATGTCCACATGGTACTTCGAAACGTATCGATTGGTAGAAACAGCTGCACAAGCAAACTCTTGGGATGCGAATAGAGATGAGGCTGTTGACATTTTGGATTTAGTCAGAGTTAGTAATGCTTTCGGTGCTAAAGGGTTCGATGCCTACGCAGATGTCGACAGGAGCGGTGCTATAGATATTCTAGACNTNACACTCGTGGCAAAGCATTTTGGTGAAAGGTATGATTCTGTAGCAGNAGCACCGGTTATAAAGNTTGTCNCACCTCGTGCGGATATTTCAATGTCTATNGAGACTATTGAGGCNGTNAGTTCACTTGCGCAGGTTTCATTATCTATCAATGTNGNATTGAATGAGCNACTCAAAGGGTTTCAGTTTGATTTGAAGTATGATCCGAATTTACTTGACGTTATTGGTGTTGAAGANGGTAATGTNTTTCAAGGATCTAGCTTTTGGGTTGAACCGCNGTTATTAGATGGAAGANTTGAAAAGNTTGCTTCGGTTGAAATTGGGNGTTCAGATGAGAGTGTCACTGCTACAACAGCCAAAATGGCGACTGTNACCTTNCAACCCAAAGTGGATATTAATCATGCTTTGNAGTCTATTCACTTAGAAAACCTTAAGTTGTCTGATTCCAAGGCNAGTTTAATCCCAGTTCGTATAAAGTCGATAGATAATCTGAACCNATTGGTTGACTCAAACCTGAGTTTTNCGCTTGGTCAGAATTATCCCAACCCGTTTAACCCAGAAACATGGATTCCATATCTTATAGANGAGAATCAGNCCGTAACAATCCGGATCTACAGTGCGGCGGGNAAGNTGGTTCGTGAGCTTGACTTAGGATTCAAATCTGCCGGAAGCTACATTTCTCGACACAAAGCGGCTTATTGGGATGGTCGGAACCTACGTGGAGAAGAAGTCGCCAGTGGGATTTATTTCTATGAGCTTGAGGCTGGCAAGTTTAACGCAACAAAAAAGATGATTATTTTAAAGTGATCNAAATACGCGTGTAGCTTGAATTAAATCTTGATAAAAACTCCTCAAACCGATAGAATCTGGTTTGAGGAGTTTTTATTATAGGAGATATTTTATGGCTAATGCAGCAGTTATTGGATATGGTTTCGCTGGTCGATGTTTTCATTCTTACTTGATTGGTTTGGCGGATGGACTCGATGTGTACTCGATCGCCACCAGAAATCCGGAACGGCGAGCCGCTGCGGCTGAGAATTATCCTGATGCTGTTATTTATCAAACAATTGATCAAGTAATTGCAAATGATCTGGTTGATTTGGTAGTACTTGCGACTCCGCATGATACTCATGCTGAATTAGCAATTAAAGCAATGGATAACGGTAAGCACGTTGTCACCGACAAGATTATGTGTATGAATACCGCTGAGGCTGAAGCAATGATTGAAGCTAGTAATCGAAATAATGTTCTTTTAAGCGTTTTCCATAATCGGCGTTGGGATTGGGACTATACGACAGTTAAAAAAATAATCGATGATGGTTTGCTTGGGACGCCATACTTGTTTCAAGTTGCTATTATGCGTTGTGGAGCCCCGGGGGGATGGCGTGGCGTTAAAAGTCAAAGTGGGGGTATACTTTTCGATTGGCCGGCGCATTTTGTCGACCAGGCGTTGCAACTTGTTGATTCTCCTGTCAAAACAGTTTTCTGTGATATTCATTACGACCAGCACTGGGAAACGGATATTGGGAATTACGCTAATCTGTGGCTTAGATTTCAAAACGGTGTCTTATACCAAATTGAGATAGGTAACCTCGCGCGAAAAACGAAACCGAGATGGTATATCCAAGGGAACCTTGGTGGATTAGTCAAGNATGGTATTGATCCTCAAGAACCTGCGATGATCAATGGTAACATTGATGCAGCTGAGCAATATCCTGAAAATTANGCGCAGGTTTCAACGGAAGTTGNTGGTAAAGTGGAGGATCTTATTGTNGAGCCTGTAAAAAGTTCTTGGAGAGCTTATTATCAAAANATTTCCGATGTACTAAATNATGGTGATGAACTGATTGTGAAACCTGAACAGGTTTTGGAAGTTATGCGGGTTTATGATGCAGCCATGGCGTCTTCTAAGTCTAATGAAGCAATTCAACTTTCGTAAGTTGCTTGTTTGCTAGTTTTGGGGGATGGAAATACAGTACAGTTGAAATTTTTGATAAGGGATTTTTTGTGCTCTTTTTGTTTTCTGAATGTCAAGGTCTTAACTTGAAAAATAATTGTCTTAGAACACAACCAAAAAACAAGCTGAAAATTCCACTTTGCTTGATTTGTTTCTTGGTTGTTGCCGCTTCATCTATTGGTCAAGAGCCAGCAGGCTTGGGCGAATTGCTCAAAGACTATGAAAATCAACGGGTATTAGCGGCGATTGATCGGGGGCTAAATTGGCTAAAGCTGCAACANGGTGTTAACGGTTTATTCCGTGATCATCCAANAATGACNGCACTTGTAATTAGTGCTTTTCTCAAACATCCGACAGGGAAATCTTCAGGTGGNACGGAGTATTCAGATGAAACTCCGTTTCTAAAAAAAGCGATTACATCACTGCTTGAGTTCTCAAATCAGGAAGGTAGTATCTATGATGAGGAGAAACTACCTAGATCGCCGTGTTCTGATACGTCCTTTGCCATCATGGCCTTAGGATTAGTCAAGCAAAAAACTAAAGGAGAAAACCAAAGAGGAGAATATCAGAAGTATATTAATAAGGCTAGGAACTATATTAAGGATCTACAAAATAAAGTCAACGAAAATGACAAGTATTATGGAGGTATTGGTTACGGGAGTCGTGAAACAGTTAATGACTTGTTAAATCTTTCGTTTGCACTACAAGCTATTAGGGAAAGTGAGAGTAAGGAGAGCTATNAAGATGATACTATAATNTGGGACAGAGCCCTGACTTTTGTATCAAGATGTCAGAATCTAAGTGACAAAAACGATCGGGAGCAATGGGTAAGTAATGGGCCTAATGATGGAGGTTTTGTGTATGCACCAAGTGGTGAAAGTAAAGCAAACAAGAAGGCTCCTACATCTTATGCTAGTATGACATACACGGGACTTTTNTGTTTGTTGCTCTGTGAATCTTTTGATAAATACGACGAAATTGATAGGTACGATATCCGTATTACAAGGGCTTTTGATTGGATAAGCCAAAATTATTCGCTCGAAGGAAATCATGGCATGAAAGGCCGACAGGCAAAACATGACCTGTACTATACTTATTATATGATGGCAAAAACATTAAGTCTTTTTGGCGAAGATACGATTAGTGATTCACGAGGTAACGAACACAAATGGTACAGAGAGCTTTCCGCACATTTGATGCAAGAACAGGTGGTTGAGGATGCGTCCAATGAACAACTTGTCGTTGGCTACTGGAAAAACTCAGAGGGAGGGTGGAGAGAGAGAGATACCCTTTTAACAACTTGCTATGCAATACTAGCACTTGAAGAAGGTTTCCCAAAACAGAAATAAAATTACAGGTTAAGATTTGATTGACAATTGGTCTAAATACGATATTTTGCTCTTTTCTATTTGTTTTTGATGAGTGTGATTCGGCAAATCCTTTGGTTAATTCAGAAAGATTTGACCCTTCAGTTCCGNACAAAGGATACTTTGGCGTTAATCTTCATGTTTAGTNTGTTAGTTGTTCTTGCCTTTGTTTTTGCCATTGGACCAGTTTTNCCTTTTGATNTGGAAGAACGNAGCAAATTAGCNGCAAGNNTTTTATGGATTTCTTTTACTTTCGCTGGNATTATTGCATTAACTCGATCTTTTGATATTGAACGTNCAGATGGTGCTATACANATTATCCGCTTGGCGGGGGTTGCCCCCAGCAACTTTTATCTTTCCAAGGTTTTGAGTAATTTCATTTTCTTGACNGTATTGGAATTCATACTCACTCCGGTTTCACTCCAATTTGTTGAGTCACTTGATTTGGTATCTGCAATAACTTTGTTTAAACTATTGGGGATACTCAGCATTGGGACATTAGGTCTTTGCGCTGTTGGNGTGACTTTATCAGGGATGGCCTCNGCTACAGGTGGAAAAGAGAGTNTACTTTCTGTNTTACTTCTTCCGTTGGTAATTCCNGTTATTATGGCAGGGACAAAGTGTACGGTTTCACTCTTATNGACAGGATCTCTTCGNGACNNTTTCTGGNTTACATTATTAATTTTGTATAGTCTNGTNTTTTTGACGATTTCATATCTACTNTTTGAATTTGTTATCGAAGGTTAAAAAGTGANGAATGCTAGCTTTACTNCATTTGTTGGTTTCTTGGGGGCNTGTGGCTTGTTTTGGNCNATATATCTNGTTTTTGGTTATGCNGTAGTTGANGAAACGATGTTGGAGGTCCAAAAAATTTTTTATTTNCATGTCTCTTCAGCGTTTGTCGCCTTTACTGCNTATGCGTTTACTTGTGTTTGTAGTATTATTTATCTTATTAGAAAGAACGATAAATTTGATGCTCTTGCTTCTGCTTCTGCAGAACTCGGNTTGGTGTTCTGTACCGTTGTTTTGGTCACCGGACCAATTTGGGCAAGATCTGCTTGGGGGACTTGGTGGAANTGGGAAGCACGGCTTACAAGTTCCNTGATTCTTTGGCTAATGTATATCGGTTATTTTATTTTACGAGCAATGTTGGATGTCGATCTTAGGAAAACATACTCGTCTGTACTTGGAGTGGTGGCGTTTTTGAACGTTCCNATAGTATATTANTCGGTAGAGATCTGGCAGGATCGATTACATCCTCCGACTAATACTAAAAGCCAACTGCCACCATCTATGACAGAGGCTTGGTTGGTTTCATGGCTAGCATTGACTCTGCTATATGTTTTTCTCCTTATTTTGCGAACTCAATCAATACAGATGAAATCACGAATTGATGCTCTTCATTTCGATCAGNTAAATAGTTAGCTAGAGGGCTTGGAGGGGTGATGCCAAAAACTTTTTTGCTCATAGTTCTGGGTGTATTTGTTCTTTTTTTCGGGTTGTTTGTATTCGGTGATATACCAATGATCATTACATCAGACGAAGTGTCTATGGCCTTAGGCGAGTCAATTGATGAGGCTGTAGGTATCCCTATTGTAAACGAGGCCAAGGTAGAAATGCTAGTGAAACAATCAGTTGCAAAACTGGAACAGCGCCAAGCAAAACGCTTAAAGTACTTGGTTTCNGCTTATTTCGTTATATGGTTAATNTTTTTNGTTTATACTTTTTGGCTCGTTCGAGTGCAAGCGGAATTGTTAAAGCGTCTTGAACTGGTTGAAAAGTCTCGACAAGCCTAATCTCACGTATGTTGATTGTTTGCTGGCCCTAATATCATTTTTTTTAATATTTGCTATGGCGAGGTATAAATTGAAACAAACTATTCCAGATAATACCGGACATTTTGGTGAATTTGGTGGACGGTATGTTCCTGAAACCTTAATGCCTGCTTTGCTTGAACTTGAGGAAGCATACATGTCAATCAGGGATGATTCTGAATTCCAAGCGGAGTTTGATTATTATCTTTGTCAGTATGCTGGTAGGCCCAATCCTCTTTATTACGCTGACCNGCTGACAGAAAAACTAGGCGGAGCGAAAATTTATCTAAAACGTGAGGATCTCAACCATACCGGTGCTCACAAGATTAACAATGCTNTGGGACAGATTCTCCTCGCACNAAGAATGGGTAAAAAGCGAATTATTGCTGAAACTGGAGCAGGGCAACATGGTGTGGCGACGGCCACAGTATGTGCTAAGTTCAATCTTGAATGCGAAATTTATATGGGAGAAGANGATATTCAACGGCAGTCCTTAAACGTTTTTCGTATGCGGTTGATNGGGGCAACGGTGACACCTGTTACCTCAGGTTCACGGACACTAAAAGATGCTGTTAATGAAAGTATGCGTGATTGGGTTACCAACGTCCGGACTACTCATCTATTAATTGGGTCTGTTGTTGGGGCACATCCATACCCGGTTATTGTGCGAGATTTTCAATCTGTCATTGGAAAGGAGACTCGTGAACAAATCCTTGNGCANGAAGGANGTTTACCTNATCAAGTAATTGCCTGTGTTGGTGGTGGAAGTAATGCTATTGGTATTTTTTATCCCTTTTATCATGACGAATCNGTGGAGTTGATTGGGGTTGAGGCTGGTGGNGAGAGNGTTTTAANTGGTAGACATTCTGCCTCGTTAGGTGCNGGAAGTGTTGGCGTTTTTCATGGTGCTAAGTGCTATGTACTACAGGGAANAGATGGGCAGATTACCCCTGCTCANTCAATTTCTGCGGGGCTTGACTATCCTGGGGTTGGTCCTGAACACAGTTTTTATAAAGCAACTGGTCGTGCCAAATATGTTTCNATTGAAGATGGTGAATCAATTGANGGTTTTAAGTTGTTGTCAGAAACTGAAGGTATTATTCCTGCTCTCGAAACTTCTCATGCAGTTGCCTATATTGCTAGTATAGTNCCGCAAATGAATCCGTCTCAAATTGTTATCCTGTGTTTATCNGGGCGTGGTGATAAGGATGTATATACAGTNNCTGAAGCNCTCAATGTCGAATTGTGNGGTTAAGCTTGAATAGAATTGAAACCAAATTTAGAGAACTGCAAAATAATAATAAAAAGGCGTTTATGCCTTATATATGCGCAGGAGATCCNACACTTGACCTTAGTCGNAAACTGTTACTAANACTNGAAAAAGCAGGGGCTGATCTAATCGAATTTGGTATTCCTTTCTCCGATCCAATTGCTGATGGGCCAATTATACANAAAGCAAGCGAAAGATCACTTTGTAACGGGACTTCGATTGATCAAGTCCTTAATTTGGTGTNAAACCTTAGGAACGAGACAGATATTCCGATTACGTTAATGGGNTATTATAANCCTATCTTTCAAATGGGTGTTGATACNTTTTGTGAGCGGGCTATGNATGTTGGNGTTGATGGTATAATTATCCCGGATCTGCCCCCAGAGGANGCNGAGCCTTTACTNGAAGCTGTTTCTGGTTGTGATCTCGCAACAATCTTCCTTGTNGCGCCGACAAGTACTTATAAACGAATCGTTAAGATTGCTGAACTTAGTAAAGGGTTTATTTATTGTGTNTCTGTTACGGGGGTAACGGGTGTTCGTGATGTTATCTCGGTTGAGGTTAGGTCAATGGTTGCAGAAATTCGNAAGCATACAGAAAAACCAATTTGTGTAGGCTTCGGTGTTTCCACACCAGATCAGGCACAGCAGNTGGCACAGATCGCAGATGGTGTCATNGTTGGAAGCGCNATTGTAAAGATCATCGAGGAAAATTTGGATGATGAGTTGGCGATGCTACTGAATGTGGANAGATTTGCTGAAGNGCTTTCAAAAGGAGTTAAAGAAATTATTGNNCCTTAGAATTGGTTGAGAACCAATTTGGAANAAATCAGAGATGTCTCAGCAGNCATTGAATCGTGGGNCTATAAAAATTATGTTTTGGNAGTGTGGGGATTGGNGNTNATGATTCAGAGGNCNATCGTTGATGCCATACAANCCAAGCAGAGGCTNGTTCCATGATCCTTCGTTTAGCTAAACCTTGGACGACTTTTGTCTTTCTATTGAATGGCTGTTTCTAACTTGCATTGAAAACAATTCAGCACCTAAGTTTTCAAATCACTGAAGTCGCTTCTGTCAGCCTACCTAATGTTGTATGGTGTTACCCTTAGAGCCAACTGATTTTATCGGATAGCTGATTATTGGCTTTGTTAGAATCCCTTATCTAGATGCCAACTGGGAATTTTCATGGTGCCCATTACTACATTCCTTTTGGGCTTTTTTTATAGCATGAGTTCTTCGGTTTTAGCTATAGTTGTGATTTTAGCGCCGATTTGAGTTTATAGATCCTTTAATTGAGGAGTTTGTTAGTATAAGGGCGATAAATTAGATATCGTTTTATCGCTTTTTTTGAGGTGCTGTGGTTGATAGTTGGGAGTTTGTCAAGGAGGGAGAATTATTGGGTTGTGTGTGCCGTTTGTAATTAGTTATACCAGTTAGCAGGTTGCTTTGAGAATTAGTCGTTGACTCTATCGGCGAAGATGTAATCTTCGTAGACTAGGACTTGATCGATAAGGTTGTTTGCCATTGTTGATTCGCCGAATCGGTGTTATAATTTCCTCGCTTTGTGGTTACTCAGCCTTTTTGAAATTCATCTGATGTTATATGGAATTTCTTACTATCTTAATCCATTAAAGAGATATAAAAGCAACCAGTCGAATAGGTGCTTTTTGCTTACCTGCATATTACGGGAGCTAATTATCTTGTTGATTTGAAGCTCAATTTAGGTTTTTTAACTGACTTAGATCAAATAATCCGTCATGTTTTGTATCGCTTATGTCACAGTCGTAGGTAAGATCATGTGTTTAATGTCGATATGGCACCTTTAGCAAGTTGTTGAAGTCTATGACAATCCAATTTTTTAGCTGTTGTATATATTAACTAACACTAATTTAAGAGAATGAAAAAGACGAAATTACGTTAATATGATTGTAACCAGTGGGAAAATCTTGCTTATTGACGATGACGCTGAGTCACTCAGGGTGTTGTATGAGGTTCTAAGTCGTGNNGGTTACGATGTTGCTTGTGCTGAGAATGGNTATGATGCGATTCAAATAGTCCATAGNGGTNTAATNTCATTGGTGATTTCNGACTATGNTCTACCTGATACTACGGGGCCGGAATTAATCCAGCAAATGCGGCAGATCTGCCCAAACCTNTCAGCAATCATCGTGAGTGCAAACCGGAGTTTGAATGTCAAANTAGANGCTTTTGAAGCTGGAGTATACACGTTTATTGCAAAACCTATANATCTTCCGCAAATCTTAAGATCGGTGTCTCAAGCGTTAAGTTACAAGCGGAGTACAATCCAAGTTAAGAAGTCGCTTTTTTTTCGNTGGACGAGAACTATTAAACTCAAATAATTTGNAGNGTNTGAATTNAAATAAGAACAATTTTCTGGTCTTGGTTCANCGGGTTTTTGTTTGGAAATTTTAGTATGNAATGGGTTGAAANGCGACTTCGGCTAAAGGTGATTGCAAAGTCGTTACTGATAAACTCTAATAGNNAAGGAACAGTTTTTTTATTGACAAACTGATTTAAGATTGATAGAATTAGTCTGCGTTTTTGCGGGAATAGCTCAGTGGTAGAGCGTCACCTTGCCAAGGTGAATGTCGCGAGTTCAAATCTCGTTTCCCGCTCTTTGGGTGGCGTAGCCAAGTGGTAAGGCGGAAGTCTGCAAAACTTCTATACGTCGGTTCGATTCCGACCGCCACCTCCATGCCACGAAGACTTAGGGGCGGTTAGCTCAGTTGGTTAGAGTACTTGCTCGACACGCAAGGGGTCACAGGTTCGAATCCCGTACCGCCCATCGTATTTATTTAATTAGAGAGCTGGAATGCTCTCTTTTTTTATTTCTGGTGTTTGCTAGTATTGTATAAGGACGCGTAAGCGATGAACACTCAAGTTTTAACTGAACAGGAAGAATATCTTTACCGAATAAGACACTCAACAGCCCATATCATGGCTTATGCCGTCCAACAACTATTTGATGATGGGGAGAAGGCTGTCAGACTTGCCATCGGTCCGCCGATTGACAATGAGTTTTATTATGATATGGAAGTGCCACGTCCAATTACCCCTGATGATTTTCCAGAAATTGAAAAGCATATGAAAGCCCTAATCAAGACAAATGAACCTTTTATACAGGAAGATTGGGCCTTTGATCAAGCACGTGAGTGGTTTGGTGAGCGTGACCAGAAGTTCAAGTTAGAATTGATTGATGGATTGTCGAATCAAGACACGGATTCAGCCGGTGAGGGGATTTCAGATGATGGGGTTTCTGTTTATCATTCTGGTAACTTTACTGATTTATGTAAGGGACCACATGTCGAAAAAACGCGCGAGTGTCGGCATTTTAGATTACTTCGAGTTTCTGGGGCATACTGGCGTGCGGATCAAAATAGAGAGCAGTTACAGAGGATCTATGGTACTGCCTGGTCAACTAAGGATGAGTTACGAAATTATCTGCGGATGCTTGAAGAAGCTGAAAAACGCGATCATCGTCGGTTAGGGAAACAATTGGATCTGTTCCAGACACATCCAGAATCAGCTGGTGCCATCTTCTGGTTACCAAAAGGTACTATTGTTTACAATAAACTTGCTGAAAAAGCGCGGAAGCTCTATCAAAATGAAGGTTACCATGAAGTTAGAACGCCACTAATCTACGATAAATCGTTATGGGAAACATCTGGTCACTGGGAGCATTTCCGTGATGATATGTTCACTTTTCCCAATGAAGTAGGTGATCCCTCAAGTGGCCTCAAGCCAATGAACTGCCCTGCTCATATGTTAATTTTCAAAAGTAAACGCCACAGCTATAGGGATTTACCTTATCGTCTANATGATCAAGGTGTCTTACACCGAAATGAGGTTACGGGCGCTTTGAGNGGNTTGACACGTGTTCGCCAGTTCTGCCAAGATGATGCCCACAATTTTGTGATGTCAGAACAGATTGAAGAGGAGCACAATCGAATCATTGGTTTGATCCGTCGAATCTACAAGNCCTTTGATTTGCCGTTTCGAAGTGTTCTTAGCACACGTAACCCAGATCACTTTATAGGTGATACTGCTGTCTGGACCGAGGCAGAGAGCGCACTCGAAAATGTCCTTAAAAACAATGATCTTGATTTTGAGATCAATCCGGCNGATGCTGCATTTTATGGTCCTAAGCTCGACTTTTACGTNAAAGACTCCCTCAATCGTGAGTTTCAGTGTGCAACGGTTCAACTTGATTTTCAATTACCNGAGCGTTTNGATCTGACATANGCCTCNGCTAGTGGTANTATGGAACGGCCGGTTGTGATTCATCGTGCGCTTTATGGTAGTTTNGANCGNTTTATTGGTATTATTATTGAGCATTATGCGGGTGCTTTCCCNACNTGGCTTGCTCCAGTNCAATGCGTTATCATGACGATCAGTGAGCGTTTTGTTGCATATGCGGAAGAAGTGCATAATCTCCTGAAATCTCAACAGATTCGTGTGGAGTTAGATAATCGGGATGATAAAATTGGTGCTAAGATTCGTGACGCTAGATTGCAGCAGGTACCGTACATGTTTATCATTGGGGAGCGTGAAGTTGAGAATCGGACTGTTTCGGTTCGTGTGCGGGAAGAAGGCGATATTGGTGCTATGGATCTAAATGTTGCCGTTGAACGTATTCGTGCTGAAGCAGATATTGATTTTTAGGTTAATAAGCTTATTTTTTGCTAGATATTGAATAGGTTTAGGTAATCTTCAATACGTTCTTTCTTCCTAATTTGAATCAATTGGTTTCCATCTATCCAATATTCTGGAGGCCGCATCTTTAGATTGTAGTTTGAACTCATAACTTGGCAGTAGGCGCCAGTGTCCCAAACAGCTAAACCCATTCCCTCGAGTGGTGATGCCAAGAGGCGGTCTTTAGCGAGAAAATCAGCTGATTCGCATACTGGACCTACTATATCAAATGTCTGGAGTTGACCTTTGCAGGGTTCTATTAAATCAATATGGTGGTAGGCGTCGTAGAGACTTGGCCTAATTAATTCAGCCATACTACCGTCGATGACTACGAAGTTCTTATTTCCATTTGTTTTTACACCGATGATTCGGTTGACTAAAATTGAAGTGTTTCCAACAATAGATCTTCCTGGCTCAATAATTAGTGAAATATGTTGGTTTTCTAGTATTTCCCGTATTGAATTGATTAGCTCAAGTGGTGTTGGTAAAATTTTACCCTGTTTGTGATAATCAATTCCCAAGCCTCCCCCAATGTTGAGATACTGTAATTCAAAGCCTTGACTTCGGATAATCTCCACGAATTCTAACATGAGAACAGTCGCGTCGTAAAAGATTTTTGTTTGTTCAATTGTAGATCCAAGGTGGCAGTGAATACCCACTAAATTTAGTAAAGCACTTGATTTGATAGAATCCAGAAACCAGTCTAGTTTGTTATTTTGGATACCAAACTTTGAATTCTTAATTCCTGTTGAAACATAAGGATGAACTTGGGGGTCAATGTCTGGGTTAATCCGAATGAGAACATTCGCTCTTTTTCCGACTCCATTCGCTGCTTGTTGAATGTGTCGGAGGTCNAATTCACTATCGACATTTATTAAGACCTGATTTTGAATTGCATGCATCAGTTCTTCGATGGTTTTTCCGTTGCCGTTTAGTATTGTTCTTTCTGGTTTGAAATTGGCTTTAAGTGCGATACGGAGTTCGTTACCACTGACCAAAACTGCGCTGCTACCCAGTTTTTGTAAATGCTTCAGAATAGCTAAATTGTTGTTGGCCTTGACGGCATAGCCGATGATGGCATCAAGGCCTTCGATAGCTTCCGAATAGGCATTATAATTAGTGGTAATTTGTTGCTTACTATACAGGTAAAATGGGCTTTCAGGGATTTGGGACTGAATATCCTTGACTTTTAACTGATCGCAGTAAAGATAACCATCTCGAAAGTAAAAGCTCATAAGATTTCCTGTTTCATTATGGAGTATAGATTTGTATCATAATGTTATCATCTGCATTTTGATATAACCAGAAATTTCGTGATTTTGTTTGACGTTGACATCATTAATTAAAAGTGATAGTATTCCTTGAGGACTGTTCAAGAACGTAGGAATATCGTGAGGCTTTGCTTAGAAAAGATTAAGTTTAGTGGTGAACTGTTCTCCCTCATTCTTTGCGTTGGATCTTTATGGGGATGTGGGGCTGGCGAGATTGACAATTTCGCTGGTATTCGCATAGAATCAGAACGTCGTTTGGGGCGTATAGAGGTTCTGATTATCTTGGTAGATTCGNATGGTAATCCTTTGATATGGAACGGTAGTATTTTATCACCTGGTATTGGTGCGAATGCGCTATCCGTTTCGAAATTTATAACTCAGGTGGATCTGTATTCATATCGAGGAAATNTGGCTAACATAATGGTTTACAGTGGCGAACTTCAAAACCTTCGTTGGTCACATGCAATTGGTTCTGATATCAGGTTAATGGCGGGNGAGATTCCGATTAGGCTTATTCAGGAAGATCCGACTCGGGATACTGATCTTGGTAAGATTACGGTGACTATAGANACCGATAAACAAGGNCCTTTCTCAGACACGCTTCAGAGAATAAGAATGTACTATTGATTTCGCGGTTTATAATTTTACTTGGTTTTTGGAAATGCAAGGATTGGTTCAACAAATAAAGGAAATAATAAACGAGACGTGTAGTGAAGTTTTGGAGAAGATTGAACTGGAGGAGAAGGAGATCGACTTAATGGTCGCTGGTTTAAACTTGCTTGAGGTTCAGAGAAAGCGGGGACAAAATGCTTCCACTCATATGCCTGTTAGTACGGTTGATGAGAAATCTAACCTTCCAGAGAGTGCCAAAAAACAGCTTACTTCTTACGAGCTGCAGCGTCCTAAGAAGCCATTATCTTATGTTGTTGCTCCCGATTGCCAATTTGATCAGTTCTTTAAAGTGCGAGGAGAGGCTTATTTAGCTTTTCGACTGACATCTAGTAGCGATCAGAATCTTGAAGAGATCACATGTTATAATCAGTTTTTTACTCAGGTTCCTGAATTCTATCGCCCGTTGAATCTAAAACCTGCTGTTTACGTCTTGGACGTTAATCATTTTCTTCAAGTTTTCTACGATGAGATTCGGAATATTGAAGGCTGTATTAAATATCAGGAGGCCGAGTGGAAGGTAGACCAAGCCGAAGAGGTAAAGCATGAATCGTATCGGTTGATGGCTCGATTAATTGAGGAAATTCTCTCCGGTTACGATTCTGAGCAACAGGTTTCGCCCAAGATTTTAACCATCACTCCACCAACACGTATAAGGGTGCGAGCTATGGGGAAACCTCCAGAAATTATCTCGGTTGATGAAATCGATCAAAAAGAGGGCAAAATTTTTTGGAAACAGACTGAGGTTATGTTTGATTGTTATCTTAAAGAGGATGTTCATGCTATTTTCCCAAATGTCACTCTTGAGATTATCAATTTGCATTCACTGAAAGAGATGCAGACAGAGCTATTGAGATGTGAACATGGACAGACTTTTGAAAATTGGCGTGCCTGTAAGATCAAAACCCAGGAGCTTGGTGAAAAATACAATGTGGAGCTATTAAAACAGTTACAGGAATTGTTTCCTTAAGCTTTTTTTAATGCTTATTCATGATCGAAGTTACCGCCATTGGAATGGACAGTTCAAATCAGGTCGTGTAAGTTGCTGGATAGTTATTGCCAGAACTGAGTTGAAAATATTGGCTCAACGGAAGTTTGTTCGTTTTATTGTTGCTATCCCCCCTTTAGTTTATTTGGTCGTTCATGGTGTTTTGGTTTATTTGGTGAACTACTTCCCTGAATCAACTGCTCTGCTGACAATTGATCCGGAATTCTTTAAGCAATTTCTTATGCGAAATCCAGTCTTTCCAGGTTTCTTTATTGCCTTGATTGGGGTATTCTCCGGGGCAAACTTAATATCAAAAGATCTGAGACATAATGCTTTATCGATTTACCTTTCGAAGCCAATATCTTGGACTGATTATCTAATTGGGAAGATTTCTGTCATAGTTGTTTTATTGCTAATGATTACTTGTATTCCTTGTTTGCTGCTTTTTATTGAACATTCCTTGCTTAGTAAAGATTTGGAATTTATTCTGCAGAATTATTGGATTTTAGGATCTATTCTAGTTTATTCGTTGGTTATTATTTTTCCATTGAGCTTGTTAATTGTAACGTTTTCATCGCTCACGACGGACATGCGTTACGCTGCGGTATGGTTCGTTTCTGTTCTTACTGGAACGCCGATACTTCAAGAAATTATTGAGCAGACCACGCGCAATCGGCAAACAGAGATTATCTCAATTTGGGGGAATTTTGATATCCTCGGCATACGGTTGTTTGGTCTCGCATCAGAATCCAAAGTAACGTGGATCTGGCCTGCGGCAGTTTTGGTGGTTATGATGGTGGTGTGCATCTGTGTTCTACGGAGGCAATTGCGTCTCGTTCATGTTAGAAACTAATCTCTGTTAGCTGTGTTAATCATAAAAATGATAACGACAAATGCATAAAATATATATTTATGCAGTATTTATTTAGGTTGGCTAGTTCCAGTTTAATTGGTGAAGTTTATGAATCCTGCTTTAATTGAATTTCCTAATTTCTTAGAATCGGAAAGATTAGTTATAAGATCTCCTAAATTTCATGATGGTGAAGAATTGCATGAAGCTATTTGCGAAACATTCGACGACCTCAATACTTGGATGCCTTGGGCAAAGGAATTGCCAGATGAAAGTAAAATAAAAAAATTTGTTAAGAGTAAACGGTCCGCTTTTTTGGAGAGGAAAGATCTTGTTTTTTTGCTTTTTCTTAAAGGAACTAAGACTTTAGTAGGTAGTAGTGGTCTACATCCAAAAGATTGGAAAGTACCAAAATTTGAGATAGGATATTGGTGTCGAAAAAAGTTCCAAAACCAAGGTTATATTACTGAATCAACGATGGAAATTACAGCATTTGGGTTTCATCAATTAAATGCCGAACGGATTGAAATTCGCTGTGATTCAAAGAATGTGAGAAGTCAAAAAATCCCTCTTAAACTTGGGTTTTGCCTTGAGGCTACACTAAAAAATGATATTAGATCTAATTCTGGAGAATTGCGTGATTGTTTGATTTTCTCCAAAGTTAGAAGTGACTGAAGACCAAGGTTTTTTGAAACATAATGTTAGTTTGCAGCATATTCGTTGGATTTTATAGCTGGCCAATGAATGTTAGCTGAAAGGAAATGCAGTAAAAATTGTTTAGCAGAAGCATACAGAAGGAATATATATGAGAAGCTCATCAAACAGTAATTTAGTGTTGGTAAGAGAAGGAGATGTTGTAAAGATTCAAAATGGATTTTGTCAGGTTTCGTTCAACTTATCGCAAGGTACATGGGATTATGCAAATCAGAAAATGTTTAAAATAATCAGAAATGCTCACATGGGAGTTGTCCTTCAAGATGGAGTTATCCTGTCCTCTAGAAATGCTTCTAAACGAGAGTTCAGGGCAGACCCGGTGGGAGAAGACGACTTTGGNTTGTATCAGCTTGTTACATTTTCTTGTGAAGCAGCNCAACATGNGGTTCGNATTCACCTTCATGTAAAATGTTACCAGACCCAACCGCACATATTAATTAGTATGTCGATGGAGAATTTCGGGGATGATTCGATCTACTTGGCACAAGCTTCTGTTATTAATGTTTCGCCTTCAAAGGACTTGATTGGAGGAGGGCTATATCTGGGTAGTAATCCCGAAAATTGTCATGTGTATTTAAATACTTCTTCCATTTCATCTTATGGGGTACANAGAGTTTNCAATGGATTTAGTATGAATCAGGACAACTCCATCCATTTATGTTACGANGGTNCNATTTATGATGTAGAGAGNAAACAGTGTATTGTATTTGGTTTTATTGATGCCAAAAAATGGTGGTCGTCGATTGAANTTGGTTACACTGAAAAAGACACANNAGTTCAAGAGNCNGAACATGGAATTGATTGTTGGTCAGCATTNCATCATTGNGAAAACTACGAGTGTGCAGCCAAAACNGAAATCGATTTTTCGCCTTTTTACCTTAATTTTGTNGATGAGGTAACTGNTTCTTACCAAACTTATGTAGANATGATTGCCCANANAATGGGAGCGAAGACACAAGATTTTGTCTCCTCGGCTTGGGGAATACACCCGGAGCGAACTAAAGATCAGACATTATCCGATTCTGTTGCNAAACATGCTGACTTGATTGNGAGAAACAATTTTTTTCGCTCGGCTTCTGATGGAGGTATTCAACTTATTCAATTNGAAAACGGATGGCAAGAGAAATTGGGAGAATATCAAGTTGATGACGNCCAGTTTCCTAAAGGAATGCAGCATTCGATTGACTATGTTCACAATNCAGGATTAAAGTTTGGGCTTGGAATTATGCCGTTTTGTGTCTCTGNNAATTCTGAGATGGTCGAAACTCATCCTGAATATTTTCTTCATGATGGGCAGGGCCGTTTAGCAGAGATTCATCTACATGGTATCGATACAAAGGTGGTCTTATTTGATGTTTCACATCCAGGTGCCCAAAAGGAGATTGAGCAAAACATCAAGACAGTTGTAGAGGAGTGGGATATTGACGTTCTCAAGGCTGATATGCTGGCTTATTTAATTGGTCCAATTGGAAATTCAGGTGGTTTCACTTGGCACGATAAAACCTTGACAAGCATCGAATTGTATCGGCTTGGAATTGATTTGATCAAACGTTGGGTTTCACAAAGTGTTGATAGNATAGAGTTCACTGTCTGTAATATGCCATACATGCCAAGCATCGGAGTTATCAATCAGAGTCAGGTTTTACTGAATCAGCAAAAGCAAACTGCCAAGTATGTTTGGGAAGACTGGGCTGAAATAAAACAGCTAATTAATGGAGCTATTACGAATTCCATGTTTGATGGTATTACAGGAATAGGTGTGCTTGGACCGCTAACTGTAGATGAGCAGTATCAGCCGCTCAATGAAGCTATTATTGTTGCGACTTTGATGGCTCTAAGTAGCAGNGCTATTGAGCTTNGTGATGATTTAAGCAAAATGTCTGAACCGCGGTTGGAGNTACTGGAGAAACTGTTTCCGTTGACGGNAAAATCGGCGAAGCCAATTGATCTCTTTGAAAAGATACATCCGCGTGTTTGGGGAAAACCTGTTCAAGGTTCTTTTGATTCTTGGAATATCGTTGGTATTTTCAATTGGAAAGATCAGCCTGANGAGATACAGTTTGATCTTTCCTCGCTTGGATTAGATAAATCAAAGTACTATCTTGTTTATGAATTTTGGAATCAAAGGTATCTTGGTTTAGTAANTGGAAGNGTAACGTTAATAGATGTACCTCCAAGATGTGCGAGATTGCTTTGTATTCGTGANGAACAGAAAAANCCACAATTATTAGCAACGGATNTACACTTCACACAAGGTGGTAGNGAAATTCTNTCTGCCGGATGGGATCCGCGCAGTCGAAATTTCCTTGTTGTTTGTGATACNAAAAAACGTCCGTATAGTATGTTATCTATTCATGTGCCGAAGGATTATCTACCTGTTGAAACGGCTTGCTATGAGTCGGATTACAGTTTCAGTTGGGATCCACCTATATACCAAATCAAACTTAAAGATCCAAAATCAGACNTGGTTCAGATTAGTATNAAATTTGCANCAACTTCAGGCTAGTATGTTATCGAATGNCACTTTNGGATTTGTTGTGATTAGTTGGCGGTACATTNCCNTCNCCGTTTGGGTACTTACTGTTGTNCTNTCTNAGTCTGTTTCCGCCCAGTTTCTAAGAGACCCGCAATTGTTCCTACAGGATCGACGGNTCCTTATTGGTACTGATGCACGTGCNATTGGTATGGGGAGTGCGCGCACTGCCGGTCCAACTGGNGGAGGAAGNGAACTCTGGAATCCTGCGTTGATTGGTATTTTAGATAAGACCGAATTTACNCTAACTTCGCTGCCNTTTACCAANGAATCAGGGGATAGAGAAGGGGCGGTTTCTCTAGCGATGAATCTCGAACAACTTCAAGTATCGTCAACTGATATGGGCAATATTTCTATATCCTCTTGGGTNGANGGNTGGGGNGCNGATGATTCTAAAAGCCGGATGATGCTGATTGGCTATGGTCTNGATTTGAAAAATGGGTTTTCAACTGGTGTGAGCCTTCGNCATCANNGNCGGANNTTCAAAACTATAACCAAGATAGGTTGGGGANTGGATTTGGGNNCGACTTATACGAGGAAACTTCCTCGGCTTGGAGATCGTGTCTTNTTCGGCTTAGCNCTTAGTGATATTGGNGGGCGTTTTTGGCAGGGGGGTAAATTGGTTAGAGACGAGAAGATGCCGTTGATCCTCAGGTTTGGTACAACCTATTATATTGATGTTAGTACGCCTTTCTCTGTTGATTTGGCCTGGCATGATGATCGTGCGTATGAGCGTGGTGATAGATTACGTTTTCATCTTGGAATCGAACGGGCATTTTTCCATAATCTTTTGTTCCGGATTGGTTATTCTGGTTTAATGAACTATGCAAAATTCACAGAAGGGACATGGACGCACGGTGTCGGTTTCCGTCGCGGTACCACTCAGATTGATTATGCTTATGTGAATAATGAATATGGTGTTGGAAGTCACTGGTTCTCTATAGCAGTAAGTTGGTTGGCTCCTTCATCATTGGATAAGCCTGCTTCAGTTCCCGTGATTGTTATGCCAGATAGGTTGAAATCTCGTTTAACGGTATCGGATAAAGTAATCTCACCAAATGGTGATGGGAATAGAGATCAAACTCAGCTTAACTTTATTATGAGAGAAGAACTCGAATGGCAACTGGAAATCCAAGATCGCCAAAATAAGATTGTGCGTCAATTTTCGGGAAAAGGAGCTCCAAGTGCACCGGTGACTTGGGCAGGAAAAGACNCTTNGCAAAACATAGTAGTTGATGGAGTATATGATGTGTATNTGTTAGGTGTCAATCAAGACAAAAAACAGCAGTTAAGTAGTCAAACACAGGTGGTTATCGATACTAAACCTATAAGCTTCGAGATTACNNCAGATCCTATNATTTTAACAGGTTCAGGGAATAAACAGAACGTATCGACTGCTCTGGTAGTTCAAGCAANAATTTCAGAACCAACTCAGGTAGATCATTGGNTACTNCAATTCTTTGCTGGCGAGNATCTTGTCGATAAAGTCGATGGTAAGGGNAATCCNTCATCACCCCTTATCTTAGATTTCCAGAAACAGCATGTGATAAATTCGGACATTGAACATAGTTGCGTTTTAATTCTTTGTGATCTCGCTGGGAATTGTGCGACTCAGTTAGTAAAAATACAGTTAATTGATTTGCGTGAAAAAGTAGTTCATGGTAGGCAAGAACNNCGGGGNNTTGTTTTAACCTTACCCGGAATCATATTNGATACGGATTCAGCGAAGGTTAAAAGTGAATTCCATGGTACATTACTTCAGATTTCGGANGCGATTTTGGCTTACCCGAAAGCTCATGTAATTATTGAAGGGCATACGGATGATGTTGGTGATACCAATTACAACTTGGTTTTATCAGAGAAACGCGCGAATGCGGTCATGGATTATTTGATTGCCAATTTTGCTGTGGATCAGAATCGAATTTCATCTGTTGGATATGGNGAAACAAGAAGGATAACTGAAAATGACACTCCTGAAAATCGACAAATAAACCGACGGGTTGAAATTATTCTGTCAACTGACCGAAAACAGCTAAATCAGGCTGAGGGAAAGTTGACTTATTCTTATACATTGTTAGCGAGTTCCTTTAAAGATCGTAAGAATGCTGAAACTTTGGTTGATTCTCTAGAATCATTTGAACTAGATCANTCGNCTAAAATTGTGCGGGTNGAAGTTAATGGTGAAACGTGGTANCGNGTGACAGTCGGTAGCTTTTCCCAAAAGGCAGANGCGGATTCCCTGATTCAACGTATTGNAGCNTTGCTGAAAGTAAANCCNATTACGATTATNGTACGAAATTAGTTAGGTTTANTGGGTGGNNTTCTGATTTGTGTTNAATTNCTATTGTCAACCGNANNTCAGTCTGTGAAAATGTATAAACCCACTTTCCGTTGAACNAGTNGAGTCNTTCATCTCCAGTTTGAATTATCCTAATGTCTTTAGCTTGTAGCCCAGTNTTGAAACNATGTTGGTAAATAGTATGACTTGATACNTGGGNATGTNCNTCTTTCCAGTTGATGGATGNNTNTNTTAGTTTGTAGANGTTTCAAACGGAGTACAGTCTTNGAGTTTGGAGNAGCNGNAATAACCTGANCGTATTCAGACCTNAACTGANGTCACNCGAGCTTTTTTCGCNGTTTCAATNGCNAGNCTATCCATTGNAAGGACATCATGTTTGTNCCAAGAAATTCAACCATTCAANNGNANAGTCTGAAGCAGATTTTGAGTGGAGTTCANNTATATGTTTTCCAATAATCANTCCTAGTNCAATACAATTATGTTTTTAAAGGCTTNCCAGTTTCATTTCGTTGNCTATACTTCTAGCCNTAGGTCAGTTTAAGTGTNTTTTTGNAAGGTNTGGGTNGTCCTGATAGTTAAGAGGGANNTTGTTTAGAAANCGACATCGAAAGATCNTTTTGTNTTAGGCTNTTCTGTCGGTTAAAACATGATTTTCTGATGCAAANATGGNGNACAAGGACTAATATTTGCAAACGTAGGTTTGCTTCAGTATAATTAGGCCATATCTTACCTGGGATATCTATCCATTCAAGCTAGCGAGCGTGTTCTGCCAATGGTTGGGAAATTTGTATTTTAGTGAATTGATACGGGACATTAATTGAATAACAAATGTGATTTTCAGATCCTCTCAGCGTCCAATAACGGTTATGTTTATCTAGATAGTGCGGCTACAAGCTTAACTCCTAGATGTGTGACGGATAAGGTCGGCGAATACTATAATTGTTATAACGCTAACATTCATAGGGGGATTCATGATTGGGCTGAACAAGCAACCGGCGAATATGAAGGAGTGCGCCCGATTGTAAGGAAGTTTATTGGCGCCAATCAAGACAAAGAGATTGTATTTACCAGTGGTACAACACATGGAATCAATATAATTGCTAACTGCTTTTGTGCAGATTGGACCAGTAAAGACACCGTTATTTTAAGTGAAGCCGAACACCATGCTAATATTGTGCCTTGGCAACAGTTGAAAACACGTCAAGGACTTACAATTGAAGTTATCTCGCTTTTACCTGATGGTCATTTGGATTTTAATCAGTTGTCTGCGGTGATACAGCAGGTTAAAGGGCGTTGTCTTGTATCAATGAGTGTTCTACCAAATGCAACTGGTATCATGCTTGATTATCGGCGGGTTAGTGAAATGGCTAGAGATCATGATGCTACTGTATTGTTTGATGGTGCACAAAGTGTTCCGCGTGTTAAGTTCGATGTCAGTTATTGTGATTTTTTGGTTTTCAGCGGACATAAAATATATGGACCGACTGGGGTTGGTATTTTGTATGCTAGAGATGGGTTCTTAGATGAAATGCCTCCTTATATGGGAGGTGGGGATATGATCAAAAGCGTGCGTTTTGATCGAGCCGTTTATAACGATATGCCGTGGCGATATGAAGCTGGAACCACCAATATTGCTGGAGTGATTGGTCTTGGTGCAGCTCTAGACTGGGTAAAAGATATTGATATTGAAAAAATATACCAACATGAAAAAGAAATTTCGGACTATACTCAAAAACAGTTGAATAGGATAGACCGGGTTTCCGTTCTATATCCTGATACAAAAAAGTTGGGATTGGTTGTGTTTACGGTCAACGAGGCTCAAAGTATTGATGTNGCAACATTACTGAATACTCAAGGGATTGCGGTTCGAAGTGGCTATCTCTGTGCGGAACCGGTATTAGTCAACCAAGTTGGACGTGGCGTGTTGCGAGCAAGTTTTGGAGTCTATACTACTCAAGATGACATTGATCGGTTCGTAGATGCACTAAATAAAGTGATGACCATATTATGACAATTGAAGCAGAAATTCAAGATATTAAAGAAATGCTAGATGATATACCAGATGATTTTGCCAAATATAGTATTATTATAGAGATGGGCGATGAATTGGAACCATATCCAGAAGAGTTTAAGTTGGACGAACTGAAAGTTCCAGGTTGTCAGAGCGATTTATGGCTGATGGTGGAACGGAAAGATGACATCATCCACTACCGGGCTGTGAGTGATGCTGTTATTGTCAAGGGACTTGTAGCACTGATGTTGCAGATATTAAACGATCGTACCCAAGTAGAAATACAAAACTTTGATATTGATTTACTCAAAGAATTGGGCATCAAAGGTCTTCTGACACCCGGTAGACAGAATGGCGTAAGTAGCTTGATCCAAAGAATCCAACTGTTGGCTGCTTGAACGAGAAACTAGCCAGTGAGAGAACTGAATTGGATTTTGTGTGTTATTGCTGATAAAATCTCGGTAAGCTTCTCTGTGAGATCTACCTGAAACTGCGACACGTTAAATTCAACTCTGACCTTGTTTATAAGTAATCATCGATGGTAAATGTCCGTAACTTCTGTATGTCATTGATATCAGCAGAAGCTTTTCTATATCGGATTCGCTAGTGTTTTTCAAGTTGGTTTCAGTGAGGGTTTCCTTCAGTGACCCACCAAAGTATGTGTCAGCAATATTGGTAGTTTGAATTCCATTCTTTTTGGCAACTCCCATTTCTCTCCTTGTTAATTTCAATAGTTTTGTTTAGCTTGGATTTGCAGCGTGTGTTGATCCATTATGAGTGTGTACCGATAGTGTGAATAATCAAGTTCGGACAGGCCTTTTGGTGTTGGGTTGGCACTGAGTTTCCGCGCGTGATCGGAGTTTGAAGAGAGTAATGCTATCCCCAGCACTTTCAATCCATAATGTTTACAGCGAGATTGATGTCATGTACTCGATTTGTCGGCGTGCACCGGCTACAAATTTGGCTGCTGTACCAATGATCTTGGTGTGGAGGTCAATTATGATAGTGTAATTATCTCGGTTTGAACAGGCATCTTGTTCCCGTTGGTTTTTATTGGCTATTCCATTGTGTTTGGAAGGTCGACTGCACCGATTTTACACAACGGAATCCACAATTGTTATCCGTCTTTAGATTCTCTGATCCGTAATAGTGGCGGGCGGAAACACGAAGAACTTGATGTCCAAACGATCCCCATGATCCTCCTCTGAGGATATGCGGTTTGTTGTCATCGGCGAAGCCCTGAATCAGGCGAAAAACATCTGTTTCAGCAATCGGGTTTTTTCGTGGGCTGAGGCTATAAAAATTTGGATCGAATGTATCAAGGCACCACTCCCAAACGTTACCAGCGATATCATACAATTTATAATTGTTGGGAGGATATGTTCCTACGGTAGTTGTTTGGCCAATGTTTCGGTTGTAATTTGCTTTCGACGGATGNATGTTTCCTACATAAGCATACCTTTTTCCTGTCAATCCACCACGTGCGGCATATTCCCACTCAGCTTCTGTTGGTAGTCTCTTCTTTACCCATTTTGCGTAGCTCATGGCATCAAACCAGCTNACATGTACTATTGGGTGGCTTTCTGTTGGTGAAACTTCTAGAACCTTTTTCCAGTTGGGAGGTTGATGGTCTGTTGCTTCAATAAATGTTCTATATTGTCCAACTGTTATTTCATGTATATCCATGTAAAAAGCGTCGAGTTCGACTTCATGAATTGGTTGTTCGCTCTGTTCACCTTCCGAGAAATGGTCTCCCATCTCAAAAATTCCATTTGGGATTAGAATCATTGCCGATCCATTTCTACCGATTATCGTTTTAGGCAAGCCTAGGGTTTGGTCAATAATTATTTGGTCAACTTGATCAACAATATGAATAATTCCATAATCATCACAACCGAATGTTAGTAGTAATATGCATATCAGTAATTTGTTAATGTAATGGCTCATTAGTGCTTTTTTAAAGTTGGAAAATTAGTTTGTTCTAACTGTTGTTCTAAGTGGGAAAGTAATCCGAGGCAGCCATCTACAATCAGGTTGTAAACAAAATCAAAATTATTGGAGTAAAAAGGATCAGGTACTTCGGTTACATTGGTGTCTGTAGCAAAATCTAATAGTANGTATGTATTTTGNCNATAACCAAAGCGGTCACATAAGGTTGTAAGGTTGTTTTTGTCCATGGCTACAATATAAGTTAGATGATCAGCTATATCTTGGGCATTAATCTGGCGAGCACAACCTTGGTATTTAATTCCGTAGCGGGTTAAAATCTCTAATGTGCCGAAATGTGCCGTTTTCCCAACGTTCCAGTTTTCAGTTCCTGCAGAATCAACTGATATAGAGGTTTCCAGTCCAGCATTATTGATCATATTTTGGAATATTGCTTCCGCCATTGGTGAACGGCAGATGTTTCCTAGACAAAGAAAAAGTATGTGCATTCTGGCTCCAATCAGAGTGGTGTGCGATTATAACAACCCTGTTTATCGGTGTCAACTGTGGTACTGTCAACCATAACCAATAAAAAGCTAGTGATAGAATCTTACCAATTAAGAGAAAACCTAACCGGGTTAATTCCTCTTCAGGAGAGATGTAAGTGATTAATATCCTATGGTGTTAATTGGAAGGTATCTTGGGGTTAGATTGTTTTTCTTTCTTTGCAGTTTGAGTGAGTTGCAAAGTTGGCAACAGATTATTTGAAATTGGCAATTGGCAATTTTAAAGTGAATTTTGTACCTATTCCAACTGTACTTTCACAGTTGATGCTTCCTCCTAGCTTCTGTGTTACTAGGTTGTATACAATGTGCATACCTAGTCCGCTACCTCCATCTCCACGTTTAGTGGTGAAAAAGGGCTCGAATATTTTCGTTAGGTTTTCTGGTGGTATTCCCCGCCCGTCATCAGTATATTCAACCGTCACTTCTCGACCATCCAGATGGGTTTCAAAGACTATATTGCCTTCATCCTCATCATCGTATGCATGTATAATCGAATTCATAATGAAATTAGTAGCAATTTGAGAAAATGCACCTGGATAGGATTCGACCTCGATTGCCTTATCACCCACA
Source organism: Candidatus Poribacteria bacterium (assembly GCA_002697225.1). Next base: position 8,996 of record NZUQ01000014.1, on the reverse strand, counting down.
ATTTTGGTATTGTGTTTCAACCGCTTAAGTTTTGGCCTAAGACTCAGGATAACGTCTTCCAAATAAGGAACTAGAGCAAAAACACGCTTCTCTTCACTGCTTTGATCAACTGCCACCTGCTTAAATCCTCGCACTAGATCAGCTGCACGATCTAAGTTAGAAGAAATTATTGAACCACTTTGCGCTACTGTGTCCAAAAATTTCTCTAAGTCGGATCGTTTCATCTTTGCAGAATTATATAATTGTTGAAATTCGGAGATTTTTTGGTCAAGTAGTGACGCTGCAGTAACGCCAATTCCAATTGGGGTGTTGATTTCATGTGCTATTCCCGCTACTAATCCTCCCAATGAAGCCATTTTCTGTGCTTCAATCAACTTACTTTGGCTTTCTCGAAGGATCCCCAGTGTATCTTGCCATGCTTCGTTGGCTATTGTGAGGCTGTCGTGGGCATTCTTCTGCTCGGTAATATCTTCAGAAATTACTAACAGGTAACAAGTGGAACCTTCTTCATCATAAATAGGGATTTCTCTTCTGTGCAAGATAATACTCTCGCCAGAAGCAGAGTGGGATATTCCCTCAGAGATATCAAGTAACTCTCTCGTTTCTAAAACCTTTGTATCGTTTTGCCTATATCTATCTGCTAATTCAGCAGGGAAAATATCATAATCTGTTTTATTAAGAACTTCATCTTTAGAATAGCCAAACAATTTTCCGCTAAAACCATTCCAAAATACGAATCTGAAACTCTCCGTTTCTTTCGCAAATACTGCGGTTGGTAGACTTTCGACTATTTGTTCGAAAAGCGTAATAGGCAAATGGTTTAATCCATTATTTTTTTCGGTTTTGTGATATGTAGATTTAACCGTGCTCTGTTTTCTTTTTCAGCACACTTAGGCTGAAAAACGCTTTGTAATTTAGGAAAGCGTTTTCAATCTGTTTTTTTTGCCAATTGTGTAGTTCCAGTTACCTCGCATTAAATTTGTGATATTATAGACTATATATTTTGATCTAAAAGATAGAGGGTAGTTATTATGGCAAAAACCGCCCGAGCTGTTATCGCTCATGGACAAGATTTTGACATCCGAGAATACCCTGTACCTGATCCAGAACCGAATACTATTTTGTTGCGTCAGGAATTGGCAGGTATCTGTGGTACCGATCTGCATAATTGGCAAAACGGTATTCGGGGTGAGATGTTGCTGGGACACGAAAATGTTGGCATTATCGAATCGATCGGAAAAGGAGTTACAACCGACTATTTAGATAACCCTATTAGCCAAGGGGATAGAATTGTCTTCGCTCCAGGTGTAAAAGGTGGTTATGGAGCTTACGGGTTCCGACAGGATGCGGATAATCCTCCCCATTTTAGNGGNGGGNTTGCGGATTATATATATCTGAGNATNCCGAACACTTGTTTTTTNAAAACGGACGCGCCANCGGAGATCAGCGTGCTNACCGAGCCGTTTGCAGTTGGTGTTCACGCCGTAATGCGAGGAGATGTCCAAATTGGGGACACGGTAGTGATACAAGGATCAGGCGCCATTGGATTGGTGACCTTAGTCGGAGCTAAAATCAGCGGAGCAGCCAAGCTGATTATGGTTGGAGGACCAGCTGGTCGGTTNGAACTGGCCGAACGAATGGGGGCGGATGTTACCATTAACATTGAAGATGTAACATCTGCTGAAGCCAGAACTGAATTGATCAAAGAACATACGCCGCAGAAAGAAGGAGCGGATGTTGTCTTCGAATGCGCTGGGTTTTTGTCGGCCACGCCAGAAGGTTTAGGTTATGTCAAGTTTGGTGGGACCTTTGTTGAGGTTGGGCACTTTGTCGATATGGGATCGATCCAGCTTAACCCGAATCAGTTACTGATGCGAAAAAATCTGCGGTTAGAAGCTGTTTGGGGATTTCAGTACGAGCATTTTATCCGCGGGCTACCTATACTGGAAAAGGCGGAATTTCCGTTTGCCGATATGATAAGCCATGTGTTGCCACTTTCTCGTGTTGGTGAAGGATTTGAAGCCCTAAATGGGAATTATCAGTTGGATGATCAGACAACCATCAAGATTGCTATTAAATCTCAATCATAGGGTTGTCAATAAAGTCTGGCAGTAATTGAAGNTTGATTGTTTAATCAATAGAAATGGTTCTGCCACTAGCTGCAGATTGGTAGCCTGCGGTAATGACAGCAATCGACTGTGCGGCCAGAGCTGCATGCATTTCCCCCTCTTTACCTGCCTCAACAGCGTCGATAAATGCACTAAATTCACGGTTTTGCCAACTTTCGTCGCCGGTTGGTATCCATGACTGTTTCGGCAACAATTCAACTTCATCTTGTGTGTGCTTCCACATTCCCATTGGATCCCGCGGGTGTGGGGCGGGAGGTTGGAATGGAGCTTCATCGGCACAGATCTGCAAACGGGATTGATATGGATCGAATACCATTGTCTTTTGGGTCCCTACCAGATAGAGTCGCTGGATTCCGCCTTTGGGGTGACTCATCCATCCCATGCGCCCACCAGTAATAGTGGCGGTAATATCATCTTCCATTGACATCATCAAGACACCAAAGTCTTCAATGTTACATTTACTGTGTTCTTCGAAGAAGTAGTTGGCAGTAACGCCGGAAACAGTTTTAACTGCTTTATTCGACAACCAGTTAATAATGGATACCGCATAAACACCAATATCGAACATTTCAGGTTTAGCCTGAATAAAAGTGTATTTATCTCTTGACGATTGCTCCTGACGTTTGCGACCCACCGGAGCAGTTCCCGGATGACCTTTGGCAAAGACGACGTCGCAATGCATGGCACGTAGCTGACCAATCTCCCCGCTCTCGATTGCCTTTTTGGCCAATTGTGCCCATGGGCAATAGACATTACTAAACATCTGGCTGGTAACACCTGAAGACTGAACAGCTTGAACAATTAATTCTGCATCTGTTACGGTCAAGGCCAATGGTTTATCTAAATAAAGGTGTTTCCCTGCTTGAGCGCATTTTTTCCCAATGATCCCCCGCCTTTCCATCTCTACACATAGACTGACAATATTTACATCTGTGAGGGCTAAAGCTTGATCCAAATCAGTAATATAGGGTAAATTTAACTCATCTGCCAGTTGCATGTTGAGCTCAACTCGATCGGTAGGGGCGTCTAGCTCATCTGAACAGGCAATGAGTTGACAACGCGGATCAGCTGCGAACATCAGAGCGTAATTTTCCTGATGCGTCCGGTAGCCACCTAGTAAAAGTACACCGTACTTGTTGTTTGCCATTTTTATACCTTCTCCCATTTAACCCATTGCCCACTATCCATTGATTTTTGAACTAGCTGGTTTTGATCTGTTGTCTCGGTTAGGTCGATTATGAACTCTTGGTTATGATGTCGGCTAGGTGGTGTTTCATGGTAAATTGTGCCTTTGTTGCCAATCAGTTGGAGGTCAATTGAGACTGTTTGATCCGTCGCAACCCGGTTGACGCTTAGCACTGCCGTTTGACCTCCTAGATATCGGATCATGGTAGTTAGTTGAATACTATCGGGACTTCTTCTCGCCTGTATGGATTCTGGCGATGAAGGCATCCATAGGTTGGCAAGTGTTATCAGGATATTGGTTGCATGTTCGATGCTGATGTCTTTAACGGGAAGTTGGAGCATAGACCGCAAAAACACTGGACTACCAATTCGCCCGCTATCAATCACCGATTGAATCGATTTTTGAAGTGATTGCATGATCAAATCCTTTCGTCATGTAGGAAATTTTAAATCCCTTTTTCGCCATGTAAGCCAACTAGCTGTACGTTCAGATTTTAGCCCATACGCAGACTTCGATCCATCAGTGGTATATCTAATCTGGTATTGCCCTGTTTGTGAGATTCACGTATGGCAATAGCAATTTCTAAAGTTTCTCTGCCGAATTCTCCTGGACAGATCTCTTCAACGCCTTTTTCGATCGATAGACAAACGCCTTCGATTGCATCAACCATGGAACTCCGCGGGTACCATGGGTTTGGAAATTGGGTTTGGATGGGCGCATTGGTTTCCGGATGCGCTGTCCACAATTCAAACTGTGCATGTGCGTTCCGTGAAATAATGCGTCCTTTTTCACCAACGAATTCGATTGTCCAGCTAAGACCTGTTCTTTCAGCATGAGAATTCATTATTGCCCTGATACCGTTCTCATAGACAATGTATCCAGAACCGGGAATGTCTCCATGANTTTCTGCCTGTTGATCGTTGTCCAATACACCAAAGACCCATTTTGCTGGTGTACCAGCGAACAGGCGAAAGAGAGCAAAAGTATGACTTTGCAAGTTCGACANGCTGGCAGGACTGTGGCATATCATGGATCGTAAATTCCCAATCACACCGTCAGCGATGACTTTGCGTGCNTTAGTATACCAATTATACCAGTTCAAGTGGCAGGCCATNGACAAGATAACATTATTTTTTTGGCAAGCTTGTATCATGGCNTCAGCTTCTGCCAGAGTACGGCACATAGGTTTAGTGGCGAATATGGCTTTGACTCCCATTTCTGCCAGTTCAATAACGATCTCAGCACGAGGTTCCGGTCGGGTAGTGACAACCACAACATCCGGTTGTTCTTTCTCAACCATCTGACGGTAGTCCATGTAGAGTGATTCAATTGCCCATCTCTGCTTGAAGTCGTCCAGTTTTTCCGGATCCGAATCAGCAGCAGCAACCAGATCTATTCCATGGGCCTCGATCATGGCAGGTGCGTGTGCCCATGGCCAGGGATAATGCGGCATATCAATATGTTCATCGTCAATAGTACTTCCCATCCGGCCGCATCCTACAACGGCACCTCGATAAGTGTGTTTGGGTCTTCTGTCCGCAATGGCGTTAAATGCTTTTCCTCTTAGTTCTGCCATCTATTCTCCGTTTGCTATCGTTTTTTTTGATATTGTAATGATATTAGAGATTAGAATACATTGGAATTTCCTTCTCAGGAATATAGAGATGATTCTGGCAAATTTGTTTTAACTCTTAAAAAATTAAGAATCAAAATAACAGCTCGTTTGTCGAAAATATGCCATATACAACCTAGCGTGGTTGGTATTGTGATCGAACCGGTTCCTTCAGGGCTCTTTCAAACAGATCATTCCATTCGTCAGTACCATCATCGTGCCAAGGATCCAAATATACACCTTCTACGTAGGCAGGTCCCTGACCAGAAGTAAAGAATCCGTATCCCTGAGACGAAGCCCCCATATGAATACAACTTCCGTCAGGATAGACAATAGTGCTGATAATCCTTGGTTGCGGGTGGTTATAAAGATTCCCCTTTGTCAGGAATGGTTCGAGCTTTTGGGTAGGAACTCGGTAACGCTCTACCTCTTCCAAATCAACTGTTACACCTAGGCCAGGTTCCTCTGGAACGGTATGGTGACCATCAGTAACCTTAATGTTCTTAGTCAACAACTGGTTACTATAAAGATTAATACATGTAATCGCTGGCCAAGTGGCATGTGTTAATACTGCGCCTAAATGTGCCGCCCAGGTTGTTGTCAGACCATTTCCAACCAGTTGCAGCCAGAATGGTTTATCAGCTTCCGCACTCAAAAAACCTTGTCGTATAGCTTCCGATTTACCAGCACAGATGACATATCCGTCGCACACCTCTTCTTGGACTCCTACGAGATAGGGAGGACTGCCGAANTGCATGGCAACTTGGCTATTAATTTCCCGTCGAATTTGTTGGTTTCCTGGTATATCATCTTGAGGTATAGGTGATTCAAAAATGGCCACAATATCGTACTTTTCAAGCTTGTGGATAACCGGAATAGCGCTTTCTGCATTCTGGAGAGTGCTATTAGGATCAAGATCGAGTTTGAAATCTGGAGGAACCACAGCATTAATTGCGTCAACCTGTTTAACAATGTCTTGCCAAGGACGGGGCTTCAATTTAAAACTGGTATACCCGTTTTCAACTGCGTCTTTGGCTTCTGCNGCCCAATCTGCTGGTGATGCGTCAATAGACCACCAAGAGATTGGAACCTGATCCCGAATTTTTTTGCCCAATAATGCATAGACAGGGACTTCTAAGATTTTACCGACAACATCAAACAAAGCCATTTGTANTCCCGCTCCTAATGAATCGTCGTTCATCATTTTTGCTGGATTTTGACCAATAACTTTGGCTGTCGNNTCATCAGTCACTCGGGACCAAGTGTAATGNATGACTGTTTCACCCCATCCAACATGGCCTGTATCTGTAGACACTTTACACAATTCTAAAATAGACCAGTTGTATACTTCCCGCTCCGTGATTCGTTGCTGTCGCGCCGTAAAGGGAACATCTACGATGATGCGTTCTATATCTGTCACTCTCATACCAGTTTCCTTCTATCCGGTTTCTGTATCTGATTGAATCTAAGAATTNCCCTAATTCATNATCTCAAAATTGATTGATCCTGTCAAGTTGATAAAGCAATTTTGAGCTTTCTATTATCATCCGGNTCAACTATAATCAGATGCCGGCCGAAGGTGATTCCAGTTCTTTATTTTCAAAATTCAGGGACTAAAGATTTTGTTAAATTGTTATTCGAGTTTCCGAGGCTTTTGGAGAGAGGTTGTCTTCATTGATTGTTTAGATCCTGGTCTAAACGTGTCACTGCTAAAAGGTGTGACTACTAACAGTAGTTTTCNATTCTACAGGAANAAAAAATGAGCANACAACAGTTGTCTAAAGGTGACTGCCGAAATGTCTTGGTTGTTGCCATTACACCACGAAATGAAGATCNACAGGTNGACNTGGATGGAGTTCGGCGAAACTCNCGTTACNTAATTCAGAATGGGGTAANCTTCATCATGCCTGAATGTGGAACAGGCTTGGTTTATGATGCCAGTTTAGCGGAATACGAAGCTGTNGTTGGAACNTTTATCGATGAAGTGGGNGACAAGTCTCATGTCGTTCCCGGCATCGGTCCGGGGTTTGGGCGGTCCTTGGAAATGGGTAGCATTGCCAAGGACTTAGGTGTGGATGGCGTGATGATTATGCCAGTAGTTGGTCCCGCTTCTGCTACGGGAGTTTATAATGGTCTGAAAGCAATTGCTGAGAAAATAAAGCTGCCNACNATTCTCTATCAGCGTCGATTGGACATTATGACAGTTGATGATGTCATACGCCTTTGCCAANTAGATGAGATTGTTGGATTGAAATACGCAGTTGATGATATAGAGGCTTTTAAGCAAATTTCAGAAAATGCTGGAGNTCAAGCAGCCATGACCTGTGGTATGGCGGAGGANCCNTGTATCGANTATCTAGAGAACGGCGCTATTGGNTTTAGNTCAGGAATGGCNAATTTTGTTCCGCGAATGAGTTTGTCCTTGTTGCAAAATTTCATGTCTGGAAACAAAGATGAAGCTGAGCGTCTGCGAAATCTGATGATACCGTTTGAGGATTTTCGTGGTGAGAACGGNGCNCAATATAGTAGTTCNGCTNTGCACTCTGCTATGGATTATATTGGCTTGTCNGGTGGACCGGTAATTCCTTTTGCTACAGATGTNAGCANCAAAGATTTACCACGAGTTCATGCCATTATGGATNNGTTGNTGACTGAGGAAAAAACTTTNGAGATATAGNTAGTATCTNCCAGAAANNAGAAGANATCTTGATTGTANTGNACGATNGAACTTATNTGAANTGTTTCTAATAATTGATTCAAAAAAGTGCTGNGAAGTAGCAGNGCAACCTCGCGTTTNCCTNGNGATCTATNTTGTTTNAACTAAGCTTTTTTTATGATACTAANTGTGACNAGTTATAATAGAATTACTGCGAACATTCATAAAAGGAGTTGTCAATGAAAGTGCATATAAGTGACTTATCATCTGACNTTATCGAGCAAGATTTGCATGGGATTTGTTTTAAAACGATTCGGTTGTGTTACGAAGACGATGCTGATTTTAATAAAAACACTTACGATTTGAATATCAATGTTGATACCGANTCAAGGCGTGTTCATTTGGTCAAAGGAGTTACGTATGCTGATGAAATGGGGAATTGCACTAACCGAGATATTGAAAAAATAACCAAAACACAGTGGATTCGAAAAGAATTTTGGATCCATCAGCCGGAAGCTGATAATGCCCAATTATTAGTGTACATTAAGAGTAAGCCAAATGCNGATAGTCNNTTGCATATCATGGTTAATGANCAGAAGACAGTANTATTTGAAGAAGTTGAGGGGCGAGAATATTGGGATGCCTGTTGGACTTCTATTCCAATACCTGTTGACGTCTTACGTGTTGGTTTAAACACATTTATTTTGCAGGCCGAAGACGATGGGAGTTGGGAAGTTTTGGTTGAGCAGTCCCGTCTGCCAAACCGTAGTGCGAAAAGCCGTGACGCGGGACGCAATTGGGATGATGAACATCTTGGTGTTAATAATGCCTGTGATGGGGAATATATGATCCGGTTGAAAATGGAGCAGTATCCGCCACGAGGCCTCATGCAGTCAGATGTTATTGATATTGGTCGACTTGCAACACCAGATGGGATTGCAAGCCCATTTAGTTTGAATCAACTTGGATTTGACTTAAAAACTGTAACTATCCCGAACACGAAAGTCAACTTGGAATATCGTCTCGGCTCAACGCCTGAGTATGGTTTAGAAACATGGACGGATTGGAGATCCACTGTCGATTCAACATTCAATTCGTTTCGCTATTTGCAGTGGCAAATGACTTTGTCTACTGGTAACCCTTTGGTGACACCTTGTGTTAAAGAACTGGAAATTAGAGCGGATGTACGTGTTTCCCAACAGATGGATCAGCCTAACCTTGAAATTGTTCAACAGCGGATGCCAGAGCAGATTCGGAGTTCACACCGTTTCTCATATTTGTCATCAGACACGAAACGTGCACAGATTTTTCGTGAGAGATGGAAGTTAGACGATGTAATTGCAGGAGCGACTTCAGAATTCGATCAGTTCATTCGTTTGAGTGAATGGACACGACACCAATGGGAAAACGGTT
>NZUQ01000013.1 GCA_002697225.1 Candidatus Poribacteria bacterium | reverse complement strand
TCCATTTTCAGCTTTGCATCACTGACCAAAAGACCTGCTTGCTGCATTTTCTCAACAACCTGCGCTGTGTCGACATCTTGACTTGAGTTTTGATTCGATTGTTGTGTTATACGTTCTGATTGTTTTGCTAAAGCGTCTGCTATCATACCGGTCACTGTGGACAGAGAACTTTGTTTTGTTGATAGAGGGCCTAAGCGTGAAACAGTTTCGGTTTTACTAGCAGTTTCTGCCAAAGTGATAGCATCTTGTGTTTCATCTCCCAATTCTATTTGCTTCTGAATTGTATCCCGAAGATGCTCTATTAAGGAAAAGAAAAGACGGCGCAATTGCTCTGTTGTTTCAATTGATTTATCTACTGAAGATTTAACTGGGCGCAACGAAGAAGTAGAAATAGCATTCACATTTTTTTTTCGAATAAGGTTAGCCAAATTTTTTCGATTGTTTTTAAATTGTTGCGACATTTTTTTCTGTAACCTTCTCGCTTCTTCCAAACGTGCTTTTTCCGCTTCTAGTTCATTGGCTTGATCGGCTTGAGACTGAACTGGAGGCACATTACTAATTTGGTTTTTGCCAGAAGATGATTTTTGCCTACTCTGATTCTGAGCTTGATTGGCCATTTGTTCTTGCGTAACATCGATTTGATTTAAAGCAGATTCTATTAAGTCTTCTAAACGCACATCTCTTTCTATATTTTTATCTTGAAATCCTAGAATCAAAGGGATATATTCCGAGATCTGCTGTGAGAATTCGACTTTACTTAACCGACGAGCCATTAAATCAATGGATGGATCCAAATATTGCTGAATTCGTATTTGATCTTGGTACACCAATTCAACAAGCTGACGCAAATCCAAAAATATTTCGCGAGCATTAGCCAAGAAAGTAATTCCTTCATCTTGTAACCCAATGGCATTCTCATAGTAAGAACTTTCCAATTGTACAATTGCAGCGGAAAATTTCTGATGAGATTTCCCAACCCATGGCACTGCATTTTGTAAATTTTCAACCAGTTTCTGTTGCCTAGGATCCTCTGAAGTCTCTTGTTTTTTCTGGTTTTCCAAACCCGCGCTTAAACCTTGGAAAAGTTCGTGTATACGTTCGCTTAAACTAGTTTGGGCATCTATTAAATATTCTCCCGTTAACCAAGCCGGCAGAACCTGATCTGATTGTAGCGACAACTTCTCTCCTTTATTAGCCTTGATACCCGTTTGCTGAATTAATTCCATACTATCACTTAGCAACACATCAATACGTGCAACTGGATCAAGTAGTTGATCCCGCCCTCGTTTCAGTTCAGTAAGTGCAGTTGCTGCACGACGATATGCTCTTTCCACTTGGGAAGTCCGGAGGCGACGTCTAGCTTGTCCCATTCGCTCTTGACCTCGATGTAGATAATGCAAAAGCCCTTCCAACTGCGCAACTCGCATCTTGTCCTCTGGAGTTCGATCGCTCTCATTTTTTCCGCGCAGGCCATCAACTTTACGAACCGCATTGCTAGTAAGTTGTTGGCTTTCTGATAGCACATCCAATTGTTGAACAGCCAACGATCGAAGCTTTCGTCGTGATTGTTCATTTGTATACATTTCCGTTTCTCCTAAATCCACTTCCTGACGAACAACATCTAAAAATCCCCTTTGTATTTCAATAATTTCATTAACTTTCTTTAACAAATCATCTTTTTCAGCTTCCTTCAGAGAATCCGATAAGACCATAGCGCGTTTTAAAACAACTTCCAAATTGTGACGAGCTTTTATATCATCTCTTAAAGTAACAGCTTCTCTAAACCAGTTGGCAGCTCTATATAAAGATTCTAGAGCAGATTTTGGTTCAGTTTCTAAGACACTGTCGGCTTTTTTGACTTCCACCCAACCAAGGTTATAAGTGGCATTATATCGTACAATACCATCGGCACCAGCGTGTCTTCTCGCTTCTCTGAATAACCTATCAGCTTGATCCCATAAATTAGTGTCGAATTTTTGCAAGGCTTCATTATAAATAGTTCTAGGATCCTTTTCCCTTGAATCTATATCCTGTGCATCTTCCTTTGGCTCTATATCAAGGGATGCTGATTCATCAGAAGAAGAGGTAGTTTCATCAAACACCACAACTGGCTGTTTTTCATCTTGTTGTGCTAAGGTTTCAACTGAAAAAAGTGATAGTAATATAATTACGAGTCTAACCGTTCTATGCACGCGAAATGAAATTCCTGAACCGTAACTCATTTGTCCACTACCCATGGTGCTAATAACGGCACCCAACANACTTAATAATGCTAGTAACAAGGTGACNTGAAATGAATCGTTCCGAACAGTNCTNCTTCGTCCATCCATTTCACCCCGAGTTANACNTGCAATATGAGTATCAAATATAGATTTAAGATCCAATACACCAGTACCTGCTGGNATATAAGCGCCTTCTGTTAGCAACGCGATTTCCCGTAATAAGCTGCCGTCCAAACGACTCTCAACAACCTTTCCATCACTATCCCTTAGTATGCTCCGAGCTCCAGTTTTCGGATCTGTTATCATTATGTCACTACCATTTTCATCCCCAAATCCAATAGAGAGNATACGGACCCCTCTTTCTGCTGCATCTTTAGCGGCTTCAACAGGGAAAGAATCGTGGTCTTCGCCATCTGTAATAAGTAGAATAGACCTTGAAATATCCGCGGCATCTCCAAATCCTGCTATGGCTTTACGAATTGGTTCCTCTAATCGAGTCCCTCCACGTGTAACAGTATGAGGACCAGCTTGATCCAAAACCAATCTTAAGAACCCAAAATCGGGGGTTAGTGGTGACAATACAGATGCACGACCAGCAAAAGCAATTAAACCAACTTGATCTCCATCTAAATAGGTAAGAAGATCAATTAACTCCGCTTTTGCCCGTTCCAGTCGACTGGGAGCAACATCTTCAGCCAACATGGATTTGGAGACGTCTAGACAAACCATTATTTCTGCACCCACTCTCGGTGTAGCAACAAATTGAAATCCCCACTGAGGTCGCATCAGTGACAAGATCAAGAAACATCCGCAAAGAGAAAGTAAGATGATACGTAAATACCTTCTAACTGGTGGAGAATTCTTTACCAAACGCGATTGTAAAATAGGGTGCATGAATTTGGAAAGGTCACGACCTAAACGACGNTCCAACCAGACCATTACAAGAAGTAAAGATACAACTCCCCAAAATAAGTGGAACCATTGTGGCTCCGCAAAATGNAGATTGCTCATGGTAACCTCCGCAATACCGTCCCTGAAGATAACAAGGATGCTNCAATCAGTATCANNGCTGCGAGCACAAAAACACTGTAATGTTCACGATACTGCAAATAACGAATTTCAGTTATTTCACTACGTTCTAATTCATCTATTTCTTTGTATACTTCTTTTAGCCCCTNAGCATCTCGAGCATGGAAATACTTCCCACCAGTTCTCGCAGCAATATCTCTTAAAGTTTGTTCATCGATTTCCACCCTAGCTCTACGGAGAGNNACACTCCCATCCTGCATAGTTACTGGCATCGGAGCTAATCCTGTAATACCAGCAGCAATTGTATAAACCTTTATGTCATTTGCTGCTGCTAAGTCTGCAGCATGTAAAGGTTGTATCACTCCGGCATTGTTAACACCATCAGTGAGGAGTACTATCACTTTAGATTTTGATTCATGTTGTAGCAAACGTTCCACTGACAACGCTAGACCTTCACCCACAGCTGTAGCTGCCTCCGTTTGCTGAGTGGCCACTTTTATATCGTCCATTATAGCAACCAGATTGTTATGATCTAATGTCAATGGACAGATGCCATCCGCATAAGTGCCAAAGCTTACAATACCAACAAGGTCATTGGGTCTACCATTTCCTGTCTGTTCTCCTAGGACGAATTCTCTAAATACATTCTTAAGCGCTTCCAGTCGGCTTACGCTATAATCACCTTCCACAAAGTCCCGAGCATCCATAGANCCTGATCGATCCATGGCCATAATAAGAGCAATCCCTTCTCTTTTTACTTTTGTGGTTGCGTCTCCAGTTCGAGGTCNAGCAAGGGCAAACGCAATACACAATNCGGCTATTGAAAGTAAAACTGCAGGTAAATGTGAGAAATATACACGGGCTGTTCGCTGAGCCGAGTCCGGTAGCACNAGACTAGAGTAGGTTACTGAAGATGGAATATGAATCGCTAACCAATAAACCAAGGGTGCAAGAACACCAAGTAGTAGAAATAAAGGATCGCGGAATTCCCAACCGATTGGACTAATCATGCCCCATTTCCTTTTCTCCTTCAGCAACTATTGTTTCTTCTCTAGAGACAGAATTTAGAGTTGATTCTGATCCAGATCGTTTTCGTATGTTCAAAGATTGAGAAGCAGATGANTCATCCAGCATTGGAGCGTCTTGTTTTGTTTGTTCAATAAAATTGGTTGCTGAACGTAGAGCTTTATTAATCGATTCTGTATCTGGAATATATTGNGCAAACTTAACCTGATCTGCTTGACGCAGGAATTCCTGCAAGAAACTCTTATGTTCCAAAGTCAAATCCGGCGAAGTCGCGGCGACTTCCAAAAACTCTTCAGTCGTTAGCTCCGGTGCATGCAGATCGAAGCGGTCTTCCAAATAATGACGAACGATATCTGAAAGCTCGACAAAAAAAGTGCTTACTTCATCAGCCTCTGGNTTTTGCCCTAACCTCAATTTATTTAACCGGCTGTAAGCAATNTCAAATGCACTTCGCCGACGACTAAGAATCCGGTTTTTCTGCCAAACTCGCCAAGCAAACGGCAACCCTAGTAATGATAAAACTAGCGCCGNAATTAAACCTATCCACAGCTTGGATTTACCAACTCCCAAAGGTGCTAACTCTCGCAACGGTGCTTTCATTTCATTCGCCGCCCCTGTTGGAACGACAGATTCAACATTAAATTCAAGCCGCTCTGTTAACACCTCGTATGCATCTTCACCTTCTGGAGCCAAACGGTTTCCTGGCCGACGATCTACNAACTCAATCNTTAATGGAGGTATTGCNTGAGGNCCAGAACTAGGNGTTTGNAAGCGATATCGATGANTAGCCAAAGAGCGNCCGTCATTATCAATACTNTTCCTCGGCACAAAATCCANAATGTTGAATCGTTCCATAGANTGGCCAAACTCTGGCATTAGTAATTCAACACCTTCTTCCGCACTNACCTCAAGCGTTAATGTCAAAATATCACCGATAATGGGTTTTGCAGGATGTAGTTTAATTGAAATCTTTACAGGACCTCGTTGGGTTGAACCTTGAATAAAGTCAGAACCTGTATCTTTAACATTGATGTTTTTTTTTCCATTTTCTCCATCATTCGTCTTTGTTAAATTATGATTGTCTGCGTACGACGTATNACTCAAAAGCAAGGAAGTGCATAAAACGGCAAAAGCAACTATTAAGAAAAAAGAGTTACGAAAGATCATCGACGNAACCTTTTCCCTCTCATCTGAAAAAAATTCACTAANGGATCAACCACAGAGCTTGAAGCATCAATGTGGATAAAATCAATTCCTCTTTTCCGTAAATTCCGTTCTAAATTTGTAACTCGCTCTTTGCCAGCCGAAGACATTGATTCCNCAAAAGACCTGGAACTTGTATCATAGAGACGAGTAACATTGCTTTCAGAATCTTTNAGGGCAATTAAACCAACTNNAGGCATTTCTAATTCTNTCGGATCAGTAATAAGAACAGCAATGACATCATGTTTACGATTGGCTGTCATTAAAGCATGTTGGTAGTCGTCATCTAAGAAATCACTTACCAAAAAGCAGACAGATTTCCTTTTTGAAACTGATAGGAGAAATTCCATAGCCTGGCAGATATTAGTACTACTATCTGCGGTTCTTAAGCGTTTTTTGCCTTTTTCAGTTCGCCATGTATTGAATAAACGCTGCCATAAGCTGGAATCTCGATTCTCATTTNCCCCCCAACTTTCTGGGACATCCTGTCCATGTGCCAATACTTCACGTACTACACGTAGAGCGTGTTTCTGTCCTTTGCGTGGCGGAATAAATTGCTCAATNNCACCATGNAATAAGCATAATCCCACTTTGTCGTCATTTTGAATAGCAGAAAAGGCAATCAGGGCACAAAATTCTGCGGCAACGTCACGTTTACTACGTTCACTTGTACCNAAATTTTGCGACGGTGAAATATCCGCCATTAACATCAAAGTNAGCTGTCTCTCCTCAACATAACGTTTTACATAAGGTTGGCCTACCCGCGCAGTTACATTCCAATCAATAGACCGAACATCATCTCCAGGAACATAGGGTCTTACTTCATCAAACTCGACTCCTCCTCCTTTAAACACAGAGATATATTCTCCGGCTAGAACGTCGGCTACCTGACGACCGGTGCGTATCTGAATTTCCTTAACACGTCTGATAATCTCACTTGCTAGCATGGGCAAACTCCAGAGTTAAGGCACCAAAACGGAATCAAGAATTGTCTGAATAATACTTTCAGGAGATTTACCCTCCGCTTCGGCCTCATAACTCAACATAATACGGTGGCGAAGTACATCCGGAACCAACGTTTTTACATCATGGGGAGTAACATAATTTCGGCCTTGCAGAAAAGCATGAACTTTAGCGCCCTGCATTAAGCAGATTGATGCCCGAGGGCTGGCACCATGCTCGAGCATGCTTTCCACATCAACCACCGGATTATCATCCGTTCCACCACGTGTAGCTTGAACTACATCCACAATATAATTTCGTACCTTTTCATCAACAAACACTTGATCAATCACCTGTCGGGCAGTAAAAATTTCTTCAGGAGAAGTTACTTTATTAACAGTCGATTCGATCTGACTACCTGCCATGCGATCTAGTATCTTACGCTCTTCATCCTTATTCGGATACTCCACTTTAATCTTCAACATAAAACGATCTACTTGTGCTTCTGGTAAAGGGTAAGTTCCTTCTTGCTCAATAGGGTTTTGAGTAGCCAATACCATGAAAGGTTGATCCATTTGATACGTTTGACCACCTATGGTTACTTGACGTTCCTGCATGGTTTCTAAAAGGGCAGCTTGAACCTTAGCCGGAGCTCGATTAATTTCATCTGCCAAGACAAGATTAGAAAAAATAGGACCCTTCTTTATGCTATATGTTCCTTCTTTTGGATTGAATATTTCTGTGCCGATTACATCAGCAGGCAACATATCAGGAGTAAATTGGATACGAGAAAATCCCGTGTCAACAGCGTCTGAAAGCACTTTAACCGCTGTTGTTTTTGCCAAACCGGGCATCCCCTCGATCAACACGTGGCCTCCAGCTAACAATCCAGTCAGCAATCGATTAACCATAGTTTCTTGACCAACGAGCACCTTGTTGACCTCATTGATTAATTTGACTCCAAAATCTTTAAATTGATCACTATTTTTTTCAGTCACGATACTCCTCNTTTCTTTAAACCCTCGATAATCTAGCTATATTTTTCCAAATGTCTTACAACAACCTGATCTCTAACAGAAGCTTATGGATAATAATCTAAGTATCTTTCCCGCATTGACGGCAGGTTGCTAGTGTTTTGAAATGCATAAATTTATAAAAAAACAAGAAATTTACCTAGATAAGGAATTTCGGGACAACCAGTAGATATAAACCATAAACCTCTAAAGTCAAAGAAGTTTGGAACCTGATAAATCCGTTACTTAAACTAGTTTGTAAATAATTGCATGAATTAATGTTCTCGATTCATAAAGACATAGTTGCAACCCAATTTTGTGCAACGATTAAAATTTTTGAAAAGTTTACTTTTTAACTACATCCCAATTGTAATATAATTATAATGTAATTATAATGTAAATGAATATGTGTCAGAATGCTTTCAACTTTGACTACCCCACTGGTTAGTGGAGAAGTGAATCCATGAAATTAGAACTCAAATCACGCGATTTCCCTGTATGGCAGGGAATTGTATCGCTTGAGCAAACTGACAATTGGGTCAAACCATGGCGAATACCGTATCAGTCTCAGAATCTCTTTCACCATCAACTATGTATTCGAGCTGCTATGCCAGCAGGTGCAAGGATTATTTTCCGGTCTGATACCAGCTATATTGGGGGGGNAATTGAGCCACAGTTGGAAGAAAATCAGATAGATCTATATTGTGACAAGACATTTATCAAATCAGTTAGTTTGCAGANAAAAGATAGGTTTCTTTTTTCTGATTTGCCAAGCGGTNACAAATTANTCGAGTTGTGGCTCCCNCAGAANGGAGAATTGAGGCTCAAAGTTATCGAAGTAGCCAATGNTGCTAGCTTAGCCCCNGTCANAGANAGTCNACCTCNTTGGATTACCTATGGNAGCTCAATCACCCAATGTTCTGCTGCCGAATCNCCAAGTCAGACATGGCCTGCAATTGTTGCACGGCAATTGAATTTAAACCTAACTTGCNTGGGATTTGGAGGGCAGTGCCACCTAGACCCNATTATTGCCCAACTAATTAGGGATCTTCCAGCCGANTTTATTTCNATCTGTGCAGGCATTAACATCTATGGTTCNGCCAGCTTAGGCCCAAGAGCTTTTCGCCAGGCACTNATCGGAACAGTCCAGACAATTAGGGAGAAACACATAGATATTCCGGTNGTCTTAATNTCTCCNATCTANTCACCACCTCGCGAAAAAGNNAAGAACGCGGTAGGATTCACACTTGAGGAGATGAGAGTAGAAGTTGCTACTGCTGTTGAGGATTTAAGGACTCATGGCGATCAAAAATTGCATTATGTGGATGGATTACAACTTTTTGGTGCCGACTTGATCGAAATGCTACCAGATCAATTGCATCCAAACGCAGAAGGGTATAAAGCACTGGGTAAAAAATTCACTCAGCANATAGCGAATAAATTCTTCGTTACANAATANATTGATCAATCAAGCATATGTAANTNGNCCAAGATNTTTTCTTTTTCAGATTCTAGTTTAGCTTTGCGCTCGTNTTTCTGATCAATAANCTCTTNTGGTGCACGTTCAACAAAATTTTTATTAGCTAACATCTTNTCCACGTTCTCAAGTTCTGAAGTTGCTTTACCCGCCCTTTTCTGTAGACGTTCCTTTTCCTTATCGATATCAATGACACTCAACAATGGAATATATANAGTCAANTCGTCAATTATGGCGGTAGCAGAAGATTTNGGTCTCTCTTGNTATTCTGCTATTGAGACTGTTGCAAATTTNGTAAATGACCGCAGNTTTTCTTCAAGATATGTGTCCAAAGTTTGCCGTGTATCTGTACTGGGGGCNTGAATCAATATTTCGATCTCACTTGAAGGAGGAACATTCATTTCACCTCGGACACTCCGGATTCCGTCAATAACATCCATAATGACTCCCATTTTCATTTCAGCTATTGCATCTTTGAGATTCTGATTCGGCTCTGGATAAGATGAAATGGTTATACTCTCGCCTGCAATAGGTAGTTGTTGCCAGATCTCCTCAGTTAAGAATGGCATAATCGGATGCAATAAGCGTAATGTTCCATCCANAATTTCGATAGCAACTGTTTGGGCTGTGTACTTAGCNACCNGATCATCCGAATAATAAAGACGTTGTTTAATCATTTCCACATACCAATCACAAAATTCATGCCACATAAACTCATAAATAATGTGTGCGGCATCACTGAACCGGAATTGNCCAAATGCNTCGTTAATACCTTGTACTGCTGTGTCAAATCGACTGCGGATCCACTGGTCAGCTAGTTGTGGATTAATTTCAATTGACGAGATTGGATCATAGTCTTCCAAGTTCATCANCAAAAATCGCGATGCGTTCCATATCTTATTAGCAAATCGTTTNCCAGCTTCGATCTGGTATTCTGGTAGNGGCATGTAAGGGCTAGGGATNGCAGANTACACAATAGCAAAACGAAAGGCATCCGCACCGTATTTTTCAATTTTTTCTACCGGATCGATGGTATTCCCACGGGACTTACTCATTTTTTTCCCATGTTCATCAGCAACTAATCCATGCAAGTAAACCTGCTTAAAAGGCACATGTCCCATACATTCCAAACCAAGCATAATCATTCGCGAAACCCAAAAAAAGAGGATATCCCAACCCGTAACTAAGACTGAGGTAGGATAAAAAGTTTTGAGAAGATCTGTTTCTTCAGGCCAGCCCATAGTTGAAAAAGGCCAAAGTCCTGAACTAAACCAAGTATCCAAAACATCTTCATCCTGCTTAAGATTTTCAGAACCACAATTAGAACATTGATCTGGGGTATCAACAGTACAAGTGATACCATGGCAATCATCACAATACCATATTGGTATTCGATGTCCCCACCAACGTTGCCGTGAGATTGACCATGGCAAAATATCTTCCATCCATTGATGAAAGCGTTTAGTTTCACGATCGGGAATAAAAGTGATCTGGCCAGATTTAGAGGCTTCAAGGGCACGTTCAGCCAAAGGTTTCACATTCACATACCATTGAGGGGAAATGTAAGGTTCGATAATCTGATCACATCGATCGTGATGACCAACAGCATGCATATGATCAACAACTTTGAGTAGCAATTGTTGGGATTGAAGGTCTTTAACCAATGCCGCTCGACAGTCAAACCTATCTAAAGATGCATATTTTTTACCTGCATTTTCATTCAAAGTTCCATTCTCATGAAAAATATTGATTGTTTCCAGATTATGTCGTTTGCCAATTTCATAGTCGTTTAGATCGTGTGAAGGTGTAACTTTAAGCGCNCCTGTACCTGTTTCCATATCAACATATTGATCAGCAATNACTGGTAATNCCCGCCCAAGGATCGGCAGAATGACAGTTTTTCCAACCAAATGCTTATACCTATCATCTTTTGGATTAACAGCCACNGCGGTGTCGCCAAGCATCGTTTCAGGGCGTGTGGTCGCAATGATCAAGAATTCGTCTGAATCCTTAACATCATATTTGATATGGTAAAAATTACCTTCAATTTCGATTGGAATGACTTCTAGATCAGACACAGCCGTTTGGCAATTTGGACACCAGTTAACCATATAATCTCCACGATATATTAATCCACGCTCGTAAAGTTTCACAAATGTAGTCCTAACTGCCTTGGATAGTCCTTCATCAAGTGTGAATCGCTCACGCTCCCAATCACAAGAACTACCAATTTCTTGCAATTGACTGATAATTCGCCCACGTGACTCATCTTTCCATTGCCACATTCGGTCAATGAATTTCTCACGTCCGATTTCCTGTCGACTGGTTCCCTCTTCAATTAATGACCTTTCCATAATCAATTCTGTTACGATACCTGCGTGATCTGTACCTGGCATCCAAAGCGTATTGTAGCCTTGCATCCGCTTCCAACGGATCAATGTATCTTGGAGTGTATTATCTAATGCATGTCCAATGTGCAAACTACCAGTAATATTAGGTGGGGGAATAACAATTGAAAAAGGTGGATTAGTAGACTTATCTTTTGCATGAAAGTAATCTCGCTTAAGCCAGAATTGATACCATTTTTTTTCGATTTCTTGGGGTGAATAATTCTTCGGAATATCCGTCGTCATTCCATTTTCCTTAATCTAAAATTGAATATTTAGACTGTAATAAAAGTATCTCAGAAACAGTTCCGAGCAGGTCTTTGAATTGAAAAAGCTCTTCTCGATAATGAAACGAGAAGAGCTCAAATTATGTTCGAGCATATCTGGTTTAACCAGAAATTAGGTTCTCAAGTGTTTTAATAGCAGCATCGCTATCAACACCATCAGCAACAATCTCCAACTCATCATTTTTATCAGCTGTCAGCATTATGATGCCCATAATACTTTTAGCATTAGCTTTCATCAATTCTTTTTGAAGAGAAATCTTAGACTCAAACCCCTTGGCAGCACCTGCTATTTTATTCGCTTCTTTAACGTCAATTCTCACACTGACGATTATACTTTTTTTAGCCATTATCAATCTCTATCATGAATGTTAAACACTGAGACAATATAACGCAGCTGACACTTAACTGGATTCAAGTTGTACTATTCTTAATCTCCTAAAGTTTCATTCAACTCATTATTCAGATTTTTAGGCGCGTCAATGCCGAACTTTTGACTTAATAGATTTGCTACTGCGGTTTCAATCAGGTTTGAGATGTTCCTACCGGGTGCTACTGGTATTGTAACTTGATTAACTTTTGCTTCGTGAAAGGCATAAGACTCATTACTAAATCCTGTTCGGTCGTACCCTTGGTTCTCATCCCACTCCTCAAGACATACAACTAACTCAACTTGTTTCTGATCTCCAATAGCGGTCACTCCAAATGAGGAAACCACGTCAATAATACCGAGTCCTCGAACTTCAATGTAATGTTTAAACAATTTTGATCTGGTTCCGAGGATACGAGGCCCAGCGACTTGTTTGAGTAGAACAGAGTCATCTGCAATTAAGCGATGTCCCTTTTGGATTAGCTCAAGGGAGCACTCACTTTTACCTATGCCACTCTTACCTAAAACTAGAACCCCGATACCAAATACATCTACTAAATTACCATGGACACAGTCAACAGCCCCCAGTTCATCTTCCAAAAACTGGAGTAATCGAACGGTGAAAATCGTCGAACTCAAGGGCGTCGATAAAATTGGAACTTGATGTTGTTCTGCTAACGTCTTAATTACTTCTGGAACACATAAATCCGACACGAAAACTAAACATGGAATTGTATATGAAAAAAACAGAGATAATACTTCGAATCGGTTGGAGTAAGAAAGATTTTGGAGGTAGGCAACCTCACCTTTCCCGAAAATCTGGACCCTATCAGAACCAAAGTACTCATAGTAGCCGCACAAAGCAAGACCCGGCCGATTTGAATCAGCTAAGATTATTTGACGATTTAACCCCTCTTCACCTGCAATAAGATCAAGCTTAAGATCCCCACCGGCATGTTCAATTAGATTCTGAACAGTGATATGATGTGCCATTTCTAACTACTGATTTCCAGCGATCTACTTTTGTGACCGATTTGCACGATCCAATCTAATTCCATTTTCGCCGTCTTTTACTGGACGGGAGAATTCCAAGTTGTTCCCGATACTTAGCTACTGTTCTTCGCGCGGCATGAATACCCAACTCTCCTAAGGAATCTGATACCGCTTGATCACTTAATGGCTTCGCCGTATTTTCCTTAGCAATCATATGTCCAATTTTATCTTTTACTGTTGTGGTTGATATAGTTCCGGAGTCAGTGTCAAGTTCAGCACTAAAGAAGAAAGATAACGGATAAATCCCTTGGGGGGTTTGTACATATTTACTACTGGTCGCACGACTTACCGTTGATTCGTGAACACCAACGGTGTCAGCAATTTCACGACGCACGAGTGGTCTTAGTCCATCAATGCCCTTCTCAAGAAAACCGACTTGAACTGCAAAAACAGCCTCAGTAATTCGGGCAACTGTCTGCCGTCTCAAATCGATGTTCTTCAGTAAATCAATCGCTCTAGCTCGATAATTTTCAAGGAACGCCTTTGTTTGTTTATCGAGTTTCTTCGTATCATTGAGCATCATATCAACATAAAATTGATTTAAACGAAGTCGGGGCATTCCACTATCACTTACAACAGCTTTATACCCACTCTCAACTTTTTCCAAAACTACGTCAGGAATAATAGATCTTTCTGATGCCTTCTGTCCCTTACTAGACAACGGCATAAAGCGCCTTCCCGGAAATGGATCAAGTGTACTAATAATATCGCGAGCAGCTAAAACTTCTTCCGTTTTAACACGAAGAGCTTGTGCAACTTGACGAACCTGATTCTGCTTAAGGGCCTCGAAATGATCAGTAATTATTTTCGTTACCAATGGATCATCAATCCCATATGTCTTAGCTTGCAGGAATAGTGTTTCCTCTGTCGTCTGAAATGGCACTCCAACAGGTTCAAATTGTCTTTGCATAAAANTCAATACATCTTCAACATCCTCAACTTCACAACCAACTTGCTTNGCNATNTCCTCAGTTGGATTTAATCTTTGCGATCGATAAGTGTTACCATCATCAATCGGTTCATNGATTGAAAGACANCCATCCTCATCTANGTTGCCGATAATTGTAACACCTATTTGATGNTCACGTTCNGANAGTGAGATTATGTCGANTTGGTTCAGCAGGAAATCCTGTAAAGACNAGTGATTTTCAAGATCTTGNAGTCGNTTTTCAGTATCATGGTATTCAAANGCCAACCTCTCACTTGGGTAAGTGCTGTCATCTAAAAAATCCTCCCAACCGAAGTCCGGTTCTGGATCACCAGATTCTATCAATTTATCTTCCGCTGAAGAAGAATCTGTATTTTCTTCGGGGCCTTTATCAGGATCATCTATGCCCGAATTCGCTAGTTCTCCCGGTTCAGAACCCTGTTGATCTAATTCTTCTTCTAAACCTTCATCCAAAAAGGGATTTTCCTCCAACTGCTGTGTCAAATGCTGAGTAAGATCCAATCGAGACATCAGCAACATCTTGATTGCTTGCTGCATTTTCTGGGACAATTTAAATTGAAGCTTTTGCTCAACTCTTTGGCTAATGGATTGATTCAATCCCAGATTCATAATTCTGATTCCTATNTNANNTCAATTNTNANNTCAATGACGGCGGAGTTCAAAGTGTTGTCCAAAATATCTTTGACGAGCAATTTCATTTTNGATTAGCTCTTCCGGAGAACCAGCTAATGTAATTTTACCATCAGTGATAAGGTACGCTCGATCAACAATTTCAAGCATCTCTGCAGCATTGTGATCGGTCACTAATACACCAAGATTTCGTTCCCGAAGATGAAAAATGATTTGTTTGATGTCTTGAACAGCAATCGGATCAATTCCAGAAAAAGGTTCGTCTAAAAGGATAAAAGAGGGATCGGCCGCCAAAGCACGAGCAATTTCCGCTCGACGACATTCGCCGCCAGAAAGCGTATAGGCCTTACTTTTTGCGAGATGNGATATGCCNAGTTCATCCATCAATTCCGTTTTTCTCCGTCGCCGCATTTGTTTGTCAATGCCCATCACTTCTAAGACAGACTCAATATTTTCTTCAACCGTCAACTTTTGAAAAATCGAGGTNTCNTGTGGAAGGTAACCNATACCAAGTCGAGCACGTCTAAACATTGGAAACTTAGTGATGATTTGACCATCATAGGAAATCTCCCCCACATTTGGTTTGATTGACCCCACAATCATGTAAAAAGTTGTCGATTTACCTGCGCCATTCGGGCCTAACAAACCGACGATTTCACTTGTTCCAACTTCAACACTTACGTCATCAACAACGTTACGCCCTTTTCTAGAATAACGTTTAATAAGGCCATGTGTTTTCAACTTAATAGACATCATTTTTGCAGATCAGTACTTAATTATTCTGATTTATTGGACGACGTATCACTATCGCCTTGACTGTTACTGCTAATTCGAACACGAAACTTCACGTCTCCTTTTCCAGTTCTTTTTCCGGTTCGTCGATTAAACATAAACTGTTTTGCTTCCAACCGATCTTCATTTTGCAAGACCACNACATTTTNACTNAGTTCCACAATATCTTCGACATGNTCGATGATTGCATGCTCGCAGGTNGCAAAAATATCCTTATCACGCATTTCGACATTGCCAACAGCAACTGTCTTTTTATATTCGCCTGTTTCCAAATTACGATGAAGTGTGACCTTATCAGCATTTAAAAANCCACCCGACTGCCGAATTCGGACTGAGCCAGTCAGGATAGTAAGACCGGTTTCCTCATCCTGTTCAAAGAAATCTGCATGCTCACAAACAATTAGTCCCTCTTCTCCTTTTTGATTACTGTTTGCTTTTTCTTTCTGTTTACCTATACTGGTTTGTTCCCCTTCAGCAATCAATTTATAAGGAACTGAAAGCAAAATTAAAACAGCGGAGATCGAAATTAAGGTTCTAAGCACTTTGTGATGAACTAAGNCTCTCGAATTATAAATTGGTTTCATCATTTTTTTCATCCTTAGGGTAAAGTTTTGCACGTACCTGCTTCATCTGGACTATCCTTAGNTCAGGATCGCCCATTGCTTGATTTCCAAACATAACCGAGTCACCACGCTCAATCCTCGATTCGTTTGGAGCATAGAGTTTCTCTTGGTCATTGAGCCAGTGAAGTTCGTCGGTAAACATTTTTCCATCCTGACTAATAGCAATCACATCCTCAAAGACCTTCACATTCCGGTTGGACTGGATAAGCTCACCCTGTTGACCCGTTACAGTTATTGCAAGTCTCCCATTTTGAAATATTTTCAC
This sequence comes from Candidatus Poribacteria bacterium, assembly GCA_002697225.1. Next base: position 118,547 of record NZUQ01000013.1, on the reverse strand, counting down.
CACCGGGTTGTCCACAGAAGTTACACCTAAGTGAGAAGTGGCAGAGTGTCCAACAAGCTCCCACTTCAAAACACCCTCTTCAGTGTGACTAGTAGAAAAACTTATTAACTGTTGTTGTGGGATATCTTCCGCATTGTTTTCGCCAACCTGATTTTCTCCTGCATTGCAACCTNANTAGATGGCAATGAATGCTAACATTATCACNAAGCTTAAGNTAGGATATTTTTGGTTGTGTTTTCCACCGATCATGCATCCAAATCCATTGTTCCGGATAACGTCTAATATAAGACTCAATTATCTTTGTAAAATGCTGTGTATTAGTAACCAAATCCGATTGATAATCACCAGTTTGATGCAGATCCACNGGGGGCTCTACTACCAACCGATGCTTGTCGTTTGTTTGCCGAATGATGAACATTGGTAAAATCGGAGTTCCTGTTTTGAGCGCAATGGCAACNGGACCATACGGCGTATACGCAGGACGATTGAAAAACTGNACAAACACNCCTTTCGTTTTGGTATCTATGTCCGCCAAGATACCAAGCAATTCGTTTCGATCNAGACAACTCAGTGCTTCTCGCATTGACCTATNGCGATTAAGGGCAATGTAACCNGCTTTTTTACGATGTCGATGAACAAATTNATTCAGCCACTTTGACCTTAACTCTCGGGTAATTGCTCTACCTTCGTAGCCATGCGCAGCTAGGCTCACAGGAAGAAGTTCCCAGTTTCCCACGTGTCCCGATACTCCAATCACACCCTTCCCTTCATTCAGGGCNCGATCAATGTACACTTTGCCTTCAATAGCAATATCATTCTGGATCCACTTTTTCAAACGCCCCGAAAACTGCAGAAACTCAACTAGATTTTTCCCTACATTCCGGTAACAANGCTTGGCAATTTTTTTGGCTTCGCATCTATCTACTTGGAGACCACACTGAATGTTATTGATCGCACGCTCTCGGTCTTTCTTGGAAAGTGTTGCTACTAACTCACCGATTGCGATGCCAACAGCCATTGATGAATTCCGAGGTAGTAAAGAAGCAAAACCATTAAAAAACCACGCAATAAAAGTGTACAGATAATCTTTGAAAATACGTGATTGATGAACAGCCATTAACTTAGTTATTGTAGCAGATTAGGCTAAATCATTACAAGGTGAAAGCCTAGTGTCTCTTTACTGTATTCACGCTAATGGAGTATAATGTTAGTGGGAGTTACTAGAGAACCAAAAGCTACAAAAATTCACCAGACATGATACGATGAGTTGCTATGTCATATATAAAATGCGCGAAAAATTGTTTTCAAACACATAATTAGCCTCAAGGTCTTCATAATCATAAAATGAATCTACAAAAATTTGTTAGAAATCAAGTAGAGTATAGAATAGATCCTCTAACTTCTGAGCAATCTAGAATAAACCCACAAAGGGGAACGAGAGTTAAACAGGCTGACAGCAACGTCGAACTAGATGAAATCATCAGCAGATCAAAAACTCTATGCGTATTTTGTCCTGATCAAATCAAAGAANAAACAACGGAATTCCCTCCANATATTTGCCAAACAGGTAGAATCNAANAAGGACAAACAACAATCGTCCCCAATTTGTATCCATTTGCTGAAAACCATGCTGTTGGTATAATCACAACCGAACATTTTCTCGGTTTGGATCAATTTACTGAGGAATTGATCCAAAACAATCTAGTTGCGAGCAGGAACTATATTTTAGCAATTAATGCCAATAATTATAAAGCAAGGTTTCCCACCTATCTTTGGAATTACATGCCATCATCTGCAGGAAGCATCATCCACCCTCATACTCAAATCATGGTAGACACGGAACCAATACCCAAAATCAAGAACTTGCTACAGGAAAGTGAAAAATATTTTGATAACCACAAGAAAAATTACTGGCAATCATTAGTCGAAATCGAAAAAAAACTGGGACAGAGATATATTGGTGGGAACGATACAATATCAGTGATTGCGAGCTTTTCGCCGAGAGGTTTTAATGAAGTTCAATTCATATTTCAGGGTATTAGTTCGCTTTCTGAATTAACCCCCAAGCTAATAGACGATTTTGCATCTAATCTAGTAAAAACCTTGAATGGTTATAAGGAACTGGGAGTTGGTGCTTTCAACTTAGTCACCTATTCTAGTCCAATCAACCAGAACCATGAATACTACTGGTTAAACATGAAACTCATTTCTCGTCCATTCCCAAAGGGAGTCTATACCAATGACACCGGTTCTATGGAAAGACTATATGATGTTTGGATAATCGACACGCTACCAGAGATAGTCGCAGAAAGATTAAGACCCCATTTTTAACCTGATACGTATAATGTCAACACGAAAAGTACTACGATTGCACTAAGCTGTAAGTAAGGATTTTATACGGATCAACTGCTCTTAAATCTGATCCCAAGTACTCTGAACAAAGGAAGTTGCTCTTACAAAACCTTCGTATCCCGTATGGCTTGCCTCCTCAACACTAAGCCAACCATCAAAACCGCTATGTTTTAAAATAAAGAGTATCTCTTTTATTGGAGATACTCCCGTACCAACAAGCACTGGCTCAAAAGAATTCACAGCATGAATGTCAAACACATGTACAGTGGCTACCTCCTCTTTAACAATTTTGAGTAGTTCAATTGGATCTTCGCCAAGAACTAACGAGTTTGCTGTATCAAAACAAACCTTTAGTGGAGTATNGATAAAATTGCCAAGTATCTCCAGAAAAACATCTCTGGGTTGAGAAAAATCCCAATACTTCCATGGGGCCCCTTTGGTATGATTTTCATATGTTAGGATCACACCAAATTTTTCTGCCTCATCAAGTATCCGGCTAAATCCCTCAANCGCCCAACATATACCCTGTTCGCGCTGGAGACCNGGGTGATTCTGTCCAGCAGTTACGCGTATAAACTTGGCACCGAGAGTCGCAGCCAATTGAATATCTAACTTCATCTGCTCGATCTCTCGCTCTCTTTCTAAAGCATCTGGGTGTGTGAAATCTGGATAACATACAAGAGTACAAAGATCTAACTCCATCCGTTGCGCTTCTTTGTAAATCACTTCTAGCAGCTGTTTCTCTCGAGTGGGGAAGAATTTCACACTGACATCAATGCCATCCAAGCCCAAATCCGCACCCAAATGTACCCAGTCTAAAACAGTTTTTTCACCGTTAAAAATATCCTCATAGAGAGAAACAGGTAAACAACTCAACTTCATTATCAAGGCCCTCATTTCTTATAGAATAATAATGTGGAATTGTCGAAATATAAATTTCGATCCAAAATTTGTTTCTTTACTAATTCCTAGCCAGAACTACCTTTTTCAGCCTATCAAACGGAGCTCGGATTCATCTAAACCTTTACAAAAATTGCAATAAGAGAAATCAGGCTGCTGAAAATATGGCAGATTAACTTCATGCCTAAACCACTGCAATCATGCTTTCATTCCGGATCACATAATTCTCACCAATTTTTTATCCTTAAACCAATTTGGTGGTGCGACTATTACGATGTGATATATCTTCTTTTGAAATCTAATCCCTTAATAACAATTTATATCACTTCAAATTTGTGCTTTCTATGCATTTTAAAAATTACTGGTCCAGCGTCTACCTTTATTATCTGATTAGTTGTCTTTTTTAAAATCCTTCTTCCTTCTAAGCTCTATACTTAAGAAACTGCCGTGATTCTAAATGAGAAGCACAGCCATATAATCTACGGAGTCATCAATGTCGACTATGTTTTATTTATCCATTCTAACACTGAAATCAAGACTAATCTCACCTTCTATACTCTCTGGAATTATGCATCTTAACATGGCGAATTCAGTCAGTATAAAATTTTCAAGTGCACACCAAAATCACGGTTCTAAGTATATAATTATGAAAGGAAACTTTGGGAAATTATCGAAAAATAACGTCAATGGAAAGAAAGATACGGATTTACATATGGTAGGAGCTAACGTCAATTTGACTTATCGAGGATGAGTAGTATAGTATTTCTTCACTACATAATCGACACTGGCCAAATCATCATACCATCAACATCAAACTTGATAGCACCTTTCCTCGGTACAGAAGGGTCTCGCAACTTTTTTTAATTAAGTACGTGGTGAAGATTCAATTAACTATTGTGTTTCTGGCCGAAATAATTTTCTCGACGTTTAGTTACAGGAAATTAAGAAACAGCAAATGAATCGGATAATAATTGTGTGCTGCTTATTATCGGTTGGATGTGTTTCATTGGAATACGCCAGCAGGCAAAAGCAAGCAATCATACATTCTCAGATGTTGAAGGAGTTAAAACAACAATCTAACAAGTCCATTTATCCTGGCTACACTCGGAATGGTCAACTTGGTGAGTATATAACAAAGGGAGATGTTTACTTAGGACAAAGTAAATACAATTTGGCCATATCCACATATAAAAAAGCGTTGGAACTAGATCCGAAAAATGTGCATACACTAAATAATCTTGGAAATGCTTACTATAAACAGGGTAAATATGACTTGGCCATGTCTACATGTAAAAAAATGCTGGAACTAGATCCAGGAAATGTATATGCGCTAAATAATCTTGGGGATACTTACTTAGGACAAGGTAAATATGATTTGGCCATATCTGCATATAAGAAAATGCTGGAACTAGATCCAAAAAATGTATATGCGCTAAATAATCTCGGATCACTTTACTATATACAAGATAAATACAATTTGGCAATACCCACATATAAAAAAGCGTTGGAATTGAACCCAAAAAATGTGTATGCACTTAAGGGACTGGAAAGAATTCGTGTATCACAATCCAAAGCCAATCAGTAACAGTAGAATATGACGGTAGAATTTAATACAATCTCAAGGATATAGAAAATTGAGATAAGCAAAATTCTCCCTGATCTGCTTGGTACAAATGGTTAAACGTCTGGGAGAGTTTGACGACTCCAGAATCAGATTCTCACTCAGTTAACAGTAACGCAATTAAACATGACAATGAAATTGGTACTGTTGCACCATGCACTAGCATAAAAATTAATGATTTGCATTATGTAACACCTAAATAGTGTGGAAATTTCTGGTTAGTATTGTGTGTCATGTGAGCTAGCTGGCAGAGAGTGTTCTACCTGCAGCGAAGCCTAGGGGCTAGTTTAGAGCTAGATTCAGAATTGTCAAGTATGTCATATGAGTGTACTTAAGCAAAAACCTTCTCTCCCAATTTGCCTGTAACTGCGTAACTCTTAATCATATCCAAAGTATCAACACCAAGAACTGAGTCCACTATTTAACTGAGTTACCCCTCCCACTGATGCCATGAAGTAATAGAGCAAGAAAAACAAAAGGATATAATTTATATGTTAGAATATTAAGCATTATTGGTAAATCTATGCAATCATCTAGATCGAGAAAAATTATATTGAAGAATACTTACATAATACAGAAGATCACCATTCTGATCTTCTATTTGCTAGCTATCTATTTAACCTATGCTGAAGATTCAGAATTCAAAGTTGTTTCACCGAAATGGACAGATAACCCACCCAGAATTGATGGACAGCTCGACGAAGCCAGTTGGCAGTTAGCAACTATTATAAATGACTTTGTTCAACATGAACCCACGGCAGGAGCTCCAACAGAACTGAAAACGAATGTTTATTTACTTTATGACGAAAATCGGCTTTACGTAGGATTTGAATGTCATAAGCCTGATATGGATAAATTAATGGCAAACGAGACACGTCGTGATTCACGGTTCTTTCTTGACGATTATGTTGCTGTTTACTTGGATACTTACCTTGATCTCCGAGATTGTTACGGATTTGAATTGAATGCACTTGGCACCCAAACAGACCGAAGAATTCAGAACGAAGGGGCAAACAGTGGTCGTCGAGGATCTGACAGGGCTTGGGATTGCGACTGGGATGGTCAAGCAATCCAACAAGAAGATAAATGGACTGCTGAATTTTCGATCCCTTTTGCTGAGTTACGTTTTGCGAAAAAGGCTGATAGTATTTGGGGAATTAACTTTTGGCGTCAGGACAGGTCAAGCAGAGAAGATGTTTCTTGGTCAGACCTTAATGGTAGGGAATATGCTGTTTCAAAGTTTGGTCATTTGGTGAATTTGGAAGTTGAGAACCTAAACACAAGAAAACCATTAAAAGTCAAACCGTACGGGACAATCATGCCTCAGAAGATAGGAGATCAAAAATTCAAAACTGAGCCGTCTGTTGGCATTGATTTTCGGTATCCATTATCTAACTTAGCTTTCGATTTCACTCTGAATCCCGATTTTGCGCAAATTGAGGCAGATCCTGATATGGTCAACTTAACAGACATCCCACTACGCTTTGCAGAAAAACGTCCTTTTTTTCAGGAAGGAAACGAAATATTCCAAACACCAATTGAACTTTTTTACAGTCGGCGTGTTGAAGATTTGAAACAAGGAGGCAAAATGGCCGGCAAAATCGGTGATTACAACGCCGCTTTTGTTTTGGCACAAGCTGGACCAGAAGATATAACCCGCGAAGTAGACATAGGAGAGTTACCGTTAGGCAATTATGCTTATTCAGTATTTCGTTTACAACGGGAGTTTGGTCAATCAGCAACAGTTGGATTGCTGGGGGTCAATAAGCAGAATGGGAGTGACTACGATCGTACGTCCGGAATTGACGCCCGATTTGTGTTACCTGAAAATTTAGAAATGAACTTGGAATATGCCAGCGAGTGGAAAGCTGGATTGGCGCAAGAGCAAGCTACCTTTGCTGAGCTCTCACGAAAAGCAAACTTCTTTTCTTTCAAAGCTAGGTACTTTGATGTTGGAGAACATTTTAATCCGGAAACAGGTTTTATACCTCGTGTTGATCGTCGGGGTATAAATCTACTAACTAGTTTGGAAAAACGTTGGAAAGGACGAATCCAATTCCTTCGTAGTGCCCCGGAATATGAGCGTTTATACAATCATCAGGGGACGCTAACCAACCATAGATTCAAATTTGAGAATATCATAGGTATTAGTAACATGTATTTTTTCTTAAGTCCAGAATGGTACTATCACCTAGAAGATGATGGTGAAAAATTTACCGATCGAACGCTTGATTTTTTTTGTGGTTGGTTTCCACCCAAATGGATTTCTGTACGAACCAGAGGTTCTTTCGGAATACGCAGTGGACACGAGAGTTTATTCGCAGGCCCAGAAATCACTATTCGTCCAACAGACAAATTCAACTTAGAGATCCAACAGCAAAGGTTAATCGAAGATGCAAAGCTGGTTGAATCAACAATGCGTGTAGCGCTTAATTACCAGTTTGACCAACGTATATATGCAAGATCTACCTTGGAGCTTACCATCGAAAAAGACAGACGTTTTTTCGCGCTCTTTGCTTATGAATACAAACCTGAAAGCAATTTCTTCGTTGTCTACAACAACTATCACTCAAAAGATGGTGAGAACGAACAAATCCTATTTGTAAAATTAGTTTACTTACAGAAACTGTTCGGATAAATGCTGCCAAGCCCAATTTTTTTGTTTAGGACATGGATTTAAGGATGAGAAACAAACTAATCTGGTTAGTTAGCATGGCGATAATTAGTACAATACTGCTCTATTTTCAAGACCACTACAAACAATTAGCAAACAAGCATCGACAAATTTCTTCTTCGCGAATTATTGGGTTACCTAGTAAATGGGTTGGTAGTATTTTCGAACTTAAAGATAGTGAACCCTCAGGAATTACCTATCATCCTTTGCGAAAAACTCTATTTATCGTTAGTGATGAAGGAAATTTGTATGAGATTCGAACTAATGGTTCGCTTATTCGTACGGAGTTTATGGGACAAGAAGATTTGGAAGGAATCACTGTAAATCCTACGACCGGATTTCTCTATGCAGCAGTTGAAGGTGAAGACACAATTATTGAGATTGATCCATCATCTTTCAAATTGACACGAAAATTTCTTATTAACCGCAACTTTGAAGGGCGAGAATTACTTAAAACAGGAGGTATGGGGTTAGAAGCAATTGTTTTTATTCCTAATCCTTTGCACCCTGAGGGCGGGGTTTTTTGGATCGGTAATCAATCATTCAGTTTGAAACCCAACCGAGAGCCGTCCGTTATCTGTGAAATCGTGATTCCGGTAAATTCAACAGATATGAAGAAGGAAGGGGAAATCATCGGTTTTTTCCCTTCTAAAATCATTGATATTTCCGGGCTTGATTATGATACTTCGCGTGAATGCCTCATTGTTGTAAGTGATACAACAAATCTTTTACTGGAAATTAAACTAAACGGGGACATTCTCCATCAATACTTACTTCCCGGAAGTGATCAGGAAGGAATTGCATTAGACGATCTAGGCTTTTTGTACATTGCCCAGGAAAACGGACAAATTATCAAAATAGAAGATTACCGAAATTAACGAGTTTAGTTTTTAATCCCCCACACACGCAACAAGAATAGATCTTAAAAACACAATTGACCAGAGATGACGAAATGGCTTCCTAGAGTAGCTACCATATAGGTCCAAAGCCTCCACATCCAAGGAAAGAGAGAACACCCATCTCACGTCTGAGATTGGATGATGAGATTTATGGTTGATTTGAAATTTAGGATAAGAAGACGTAGAATGAAACAATTATTTTTCCCGAACAAAATCAAATTGATTTTGTCTAGAGNTGTGNAAAGGTACCTTTNCTTGTNACGTTATCATGTTTTAATTTTTTAGTTTGTATCCGGAGATAAATCATGAAAANCCCNCGTTANANGATGTTGTCTTTCGCTGTTCTTTTTACCATATNAGTCATCGCAAGAAGCGAAAATCCAATTACCATTTTACCATATTCAGATTTTGGTTTGACTGAAAGACAAGCTGCAGCCCATTTGTTAAATCGTTTCACTTTCGGAACTCGTCCAGGTGAAATTGATCAATTACTCGAAATGGGATTGGAGACTTGGTTTGAGAGGCAACTTGATGCCAATTTGTCCTGTCCAAAGTTGGATGAACGTTTATCNAAACTNCAATCAATACATATGTCTACCGAACAAATCCTAAAGGTATACCCACCANATGGTGCAGTNAGGTCAATGGCACACCNCGAAGGTGTCATCGATCGCAACGATCAAAATGCCAAGCCAACGGAAGTNCGCCAAAAGCTAAAAGAGTTTTCAAAAGAAAAAGGGTTTCGACCGCAACGTGAACTGTTAGATGAATTAATCACCCAAAAACTCCTTCGGTCAGTTTACAATGAAAACCAACTTGCAGAAGTACTCACCGATTTCTGGTTCAACCATTTCAATGTCTCAATCACAGATAATCAGGCTAAACCTTGGGTTTTGTCCTACGAACATGGAGCTATTCGTCCCTATGTGTTAGGACGTTTCCGGGATATGCTCGGTGCGACAGCCAAGCATCCNGCGATGTTATATTATNTGGACAACAACCAATCCAATGCGTTACCCGACGCAACGCCAAAAGCATTAAGGGAACAAAGTCGAAAGAGAAAACAGAGGTCNAAGAAAACATCGNCACTAAATCGTAGTTCAACAGAGAAAGTAATGTCAGATTCTCAGATTATGATGTCAGATTCCTCGGTAAATCCNAAGACTCTCAAACGCGGCATTAACGAAAANTATGCACGTGAGTTGATGGAGCTTCACACGCTAGGAGTCGAAGGAGGATACACCCAAAAAGATGTTGTNGAGGTTGCTCGAGCATTTACTGGTTGGAAAGTAAATCGGAAAAGTAAACGCAAAAATGGAAAGTCTAAAAGCATTATACAAGACGGTAATTTCCAATTTGTGCCTTGGAACCATGATGTTAAAGAGAAAATTATCCTAGGACAAAAGTTCCCCGCTGGAGGCAGAATAGAAGAAGGGCAACATGTGTTGGGTATGTTGGCTGAACACCCCTCAACCGCCAAACACATTTCACGAAAACTGGCAACATACTTTGTTTCTGAAGATCCTCCGGCAACTCTTGTTGACCGACTTGCTAAAGTGTTTCTGCAAAAAGATGGTAATATCAAAGCACTAATACGGGAAATTTCAGTCTCGCCTGAATTTTGGCGTGGTGAAAAAAAACACAAAACCAAATCTCCTATCAGATTAGCAGTAAGTGCGTTACGATCAACTGGAGCAGATATAAACAAATCCCGACAGCTAGCACAATGGGTAGCTAAGATGGGGCAACCCTTATATGCCTGTAGACCTCCTACTGGTTATCCAGATCGAGGAACGTTTTGGATTAACACTGGAACGATACTGAACCGAATGAATTTCGGCATAAATTTAGCATCCAACCAAATCCAAGGCATTCGCCTGGATTTAGCGGATCTTGGACCTGATACTGAGCTTGGCAGTAATAATAAATCCCCTGCTGTCTATGCTAGTCTACTTCTTCCAGAACGAGACATTACTAAAATGTGTCAACGTTTAGAACAACAAATAATATCTATTAGTGATAAAGAGAGAAAAAACACGAAAATCAAAAACATAAGAAATATTAAGCGAAGAAAAGCGAAAATCGCAGCAAAGAAGAGAGAACAAAAACAGTTGATTGTCCAAGCTGTTGGCGTTATCCTTGGATCTCCTGAATTTCAGACCTATTAACAAAATAAGGGGGGAAAACATGTGGACACGCAGAGCCTTGCTAAAAACGGGTGGAATTGGTCTTTTCTCAGTTTCAATCGGTGGAATACCACTTTTTTTGAATCAAGCTGTAAAAGCGGCAAAAGGAGTTAGCCAAAATCGAAAAACACTGATTACAATCTTTCAGCGTGGGGGAATGGATGGTTTGATGGCAGTTGCTCCTTTCAGTGATCCGATGCTGCCAAAACTGCGTCCCAGTCTTTCAATGAAAGTCGCTCCTTCCCTTTTAATTGATTTAGACGGCACATTTGGTTTGCACCCTGCCTTTAGTTCCATGGAACCACTCTTTCAATCCAAACAGCTAGCCATTGTTCACGGTGTCGGATCTCCATATCCAACCCGCTCGCACTTTGATGCTCAGGATTATATGGAAACAGGGACACCTGGCCGAAAAGGTACAACGTCCGGTTGGCTCAACCGAGCGACTGGACTCCTTGGCCACGAACAATCCTCTTTTCAAGCCGTGTCGGTTACAAAAATTCTGCCATTATCATTATATGGAAACCAACCAGCTTTGGCAATTGCAAGTCTAGAAAATTTCGATATATTAGAAAAAAAGCGACAAAAGGCAAATAATAAGGTAAAGGTACAACAGATTACTGATAGCTATCAAATGATTTATCGAGATGCTTCCCAAGATCTGCTTCGTCACGCTGGGAATGAAAGTTTTGAAGCTATTGAACAATTAAAGTCAATGGTGATCTCGGATTATCGTCCTGCCAACGGTGCTTCCTATCCGAAATCACCACTTGGAAGAAGCCTTCGGCAAATTGCTCAATTGATCAAAGCAAATGTAGGGTTAGAGATTGCCTTTGCTGAATCGCGAGGCTGGGATACACACGCACGACAAGGTACAATCGAAGGTTCATTCGCCAGAAAAGGNANGGATTTTTCCCAATCAATTACTGCCTTATGGACAGATCTTGGCGATTACCAAAACGATGTTGTCTTGCTGACAATGACCGAGTTCGGTCGAACTGTCAGCGAAAACGGGTCCGGAGGGACAGATCACGGTCGNGCTTCCTGCCTTTTTGTTCTTGGAACTCAAGTGGATGGAGGGAAAGTTCATGGAAACGTTCCGCATCTCGTTCCGGAAGCTTTAGATAGAAGACGCGACTTGCCGGTGACAACAGACTTNCGCTCGGTATTTTCCAACGTAGCGGGAANACATCTCGATATTTCTGATGATCAAGCATTATTCCCNGANTGGACTGGAGAACGACTCCCATTACTTAAGACNTAATGTTTTACCTCGTAAGGCACAGAGGTTTTGGCCAATAAGACCGGAATAGATTCCTAGCTTATATCATNGNAAATAAAAAATATCAGATTAGAGAATACTTGACTTTCCAAGTAGATTAACATAGCATATCCCATTGGGCGTAGCGAGATTACCGACTCTATACTCTCCGTGCGGCGGCCACTAACTAGATGTATAGTTTGTTGGATGACGCATCAGTATGGAAGAAGTTGATCCAATAATATTCCATGCGANCCATAAATATATGCATGAAGCGCGCTTTGTCCATACACCTGAAAATGAGATCGGATATGCAGTATATATTACGTTACATAAACACACTGTATGGGAACACTACGGCGCTATCTTCCACATGTCGACTGACTAACCGTGGGAGAGAAAAGAGAGAATCATGGATTCATGTAAAGAATAATTCTACAATGAAAGGATAGATTAAAATGGCCAAAGCATTACCATTGATAGCTTATCCCGATCTTGAAAGCAGGGTCAATGCTTTAGAAAATGACGGATATGTCTATCTACCCAAAGTTATTAATGGGGAAGAAATTGTTGAGTTAAAGGCGGCTATGGATCGCTTAGACATAATACCCGAGAGTTTTGATAAACATGGCACTCCTGAAAACGGTGGGTTTCTAAACAAGCACATCAATAATGCGTTCAATAGGGAAATTACGTTTCTACAATATCTTGACAAACCAGAAGTCATCGAGATAGAAGAAGCAATTCACGGAAAAGATTGCCATGTCATTGGAATGACTGCTTGGACAACAGGACCAGGACGACCAGATCAAACACTACACACCGATTGGCTGCCCATAAGTTTACCCGAAGATATTGTTGCCGATCCAAGAGTTAAAATACCAGTTTTTATTACTACCTGTCATTACTATCTAAATGATATGTACAACGAACTTGGACCGACAAACTTTGTTACTGGTAGCCATAATTCGGGCCGATCACCTAATGGTGAGACAGAATGGAAAGGGGGAGAAGAACGAAGTATCATGTGCAATGCTGGTGACGCCGTAATTTTTCGTAGTGAAGTATGGCATCGAGGAACTGCCAACACCAGTGATGAGAATCGTTATCTTTTACAGGTTCACTATGCACATCGGATGATTACACAGAAATTTCCGCCTTATTTGAACAAATTTCAGTTTAATGCAGGGATACTTTCCCAAGCAACAGCCCAACAACACCGCCTGCTTGGTGATCACAACCCAAGTAATTATGATTGAGAAAGGTTATTGAGGTTATTGACACAATTCTTAATTTCCTGTCCATCAACCGCATTTTTGATCTGCTTGGCAGCTTTGTATCGTAGCTCTGTATATGCCTCGGCGGAATAGTAAGCTACGTGTGGGGTGACAATCAGTCTATCTTCCAGCCACTCTGCATCGTTCTCGTAATCAACGACTAACTGTTGTTCACTACTATGTCCTTCAATGGGTAGAACATCCAATCCGCACGCTTTAACCTTTCCTGATTTCATTGATTTATACAGTTCATTCAAGTTTATAATATCACCCCTAGCAGTATTAATCAGGATACAATCATCTCTTACTTTTCTAAGGAAATCACTTCCAACCATCCCCCGCGTTTCTTTAGTTGAAGGTGCATGTATTGATATAATATCGCACTGTTCTAAGAAGTCTTCCAAAGTATCTGCCCTTGTTATACCTAACGCTTTATCGTATCCATCGTCAAGGTAAGGATCATAGAAAACAATGTTCATTCTAAAAGATTTACATCTGATTGCAACCGCTGTTCCTATTCGTCCTAACCCAATGATTCCAATGGTTTTTCCTGATAGCCGAAAAGTTATATTATCGTTTCTATCCCAGTTTCTTTTTTTAATGGCTTGTTGATAACTTGGTATACTTCTCACCAAAGAAAGCAACAAACCTAACGTGTGATCAGCAACCTCTTCAGTGCCATAATCAGGAACGTTACATACAGCGATGTTTCTTTGCCTAGCCTCAGCTAAATCAATATTATCATAACCAACACCAAGTCTAACAATTATCTGGCAGTTCTCTAATTTGGACAGAAGCTCCGCATTATAATCCATCAAATGAAAAGCTAATATGCCGTGAGATTGTTTCCATATCTCATCCGGTATATCATTGGCATGCTGTGCTTCTCCAACTATTATGTTGTATTGTTCTCCAAGGGTATCATGTTCTATTTGTGCTGGTGGTACTACCACATCAGGTATCAATATATTTTTCTTCATATTATTGTATTTTATCAATTTCCTCTCTAATACGATTAAATTCACCTGCACAAGGTATGTATACAACACCAACACAGATAACATATGATAGCATATGAAATTGAAGTATCAGTATCAAAACGCCTATAGAATATCGGTCATAATCATCTCATTGTTCTCATTTTTTATAACCGTAGAATTATTGATGACATGTATTTAATCTAGAAGGAGTTTATGATGGCACAATTACGCATTGCGATTGTAGGAGTAGGAGCTTACGAATCTTCAAGGGCAAGAGAATATTTGGCAACGATTCAGAAGTTAAAAGATCTCTATTCGATTTGTGCAATCTGTGATCGCAACCAAAAGTCATTGGAAGAGGCAAGTGCTCAATTTCAGGTTGCTTGCCGTTACAGCAACTTTGAGAAAATGCTGTTTATTGAAAAACCTGATGTGGTTTTTGTCCTTGTTCCAACCGATGGCCAAATAGTCTTTGCTTTAACCGCTGCAAGACACAAATGTCATCTAATTACTGAAATTCCTTATTCACTTACCTTGGATTTTGGCGATGCGGTTGCTGAAGCATGCCATCAAAACGGAGTCAAATGGGAAATAGCTGAGAATGTCTGGCATTGGCCTAACGAACAGCTAAAACAAAAAATTGTGAGAAAAGGATTATTGGGCAAAATTACTCATGCACGGCTTTGGTACAAGTCAGGTAGTTATCATGGGTTTAATGCTATACGGATGATTCTCAACAGCGAACCAACACAAGTACTAGGATTTGCCAAAGAGTTAGACATGCAGTCTTATGATAGTTATGGAGGTCAACAGGAATCAAAAATCTGGTGGGAGAACGGCGTTATCGAGTTTGAGAACGATGTAACCTGTCTATATGAATCATCTTCTGCCTCAGGAAAATGGGGAAACCATTGGGAGATTGAAGGTACTGAAGGATATCTTTCGGGAAACGAACTGGTGCTTCATTCTGACCGGAAAACATATCCATTTGAGGAAACTTACGATCAAATTGGAGGTGAACGTGTTCTCGCTGCCATCGGCATTAGTCAAAGTATGTCGAGTTCCAACTTCGATCCAATTTTGTGGGAGAATCCATTCAAACAGTATGGTATTTCTGCAGCCGATGATGTGGCGAAAGCCAGCATCTTGCATAGTCTACATCAAGCTGTAACGACAGGAGCGAACCTGGAATATGGACAAAGACACGCACGTCGGGACATGGAGTTGTGGATAACACTTCGTAAAAGCGCAGGTCTTAATAACATATGGATAGATATACCTTTGACCAAGCCAACAGATTTAGAGAAACGTCTTCGTAGTGAATATATAAAAAATTATGGAGGAGATCCAGTCACAGATACCGCAGATTTGTTGCAGTCATCTTTCAGGAGGTTAAGTGTTATGTGGTCGGTCGCCGGTTGGTTATAGACAGTAGCATTTAATAATATCAATGATCAACGCAATATCATCACGAGCGGACTCTAACGAAGTACGACACTGAACTTCATTAGCAATACAATCGTGAAAGTGACGAAGTTCCTGCATGAAGGCGCTATGCCAGTCAATAACTGGTTCACTTGCATAGCTTGTACCTGCTTGGTCAATTCCTTGAATGGTAAGTTTAGATGGAATGCCGCGAGAAAATCCAGTTGGATAGGAAAGGATGACACGTTTATCATCGCCATAGATCTCCAACGTTTCCTTGAAGTCCCAAAGATCAGGTAGATCTACCCAACTAGCAACTAAACGGTAACCTGCTGGATACTCTAGTGTAAACGTAATTGCTCTGCCATGCCGCCAGATTTCTGTGCTAACAACNCGTTTTGGCATACCTAACATGACACGCATACCATAGATNTCATGGATCATGCTTCCAGAGAGCAAACCAAAAGCACCCTGAACGTGTGGCTCCACATCGCCGATAGCCTGTCTAGAACTACCGTTGTAGATTTTAATATCTGCTGATTCTTTTTGCTGAGTAGGAGAATTCTGAATCATATCATCAAAACGACGAACATCAAACTGACGCATATGCAAATCATTATTGGGATGTAAATGATTCACTTGAACAAACTGGATATTGTCCATGGTATCAACTTCTCGTTTGGCTTGGACAAAAGCAGGGTCATATACTTTCATATAACCAACTTGTCCGACTGTCCCAGCNTTTTTTTGAGCAGTAATAATTCTATCCATNTCCTCTAAAGAAGAACATAAAGGTTTTTCAGCAAAGACATGCTTACCAGCTTCAAACGCTGCCACCACNGCTGTGGGTCTATAACCACCNGCACAATGTAGAATAGCATCTACATCACTNTCCAACACTTCATAATAATTGGTAGAAAACTGGGGCACNTTAAATTTGGCAGCTACGTATTCAGCCGCTCCAGGCGACAGGTCNCAAACTATTTTNACATCAAATAGNTCANGCAAATCAATCAGATTNGGCATATGTTGAACTTGAGCAATAGCACCACATCCAATGACNCCAATTTTTAAAGTTTTCACGGTTNGAATCTCCTAGAAGCTAGTGTCAGCCGTGCGGTAAGTAACAGAATTCCAACTGTCAGCTAGTTCATACATNTGTTGAAACATAGGGTAGATAGCCTCCCAAATTTTGTCACGGGCTTCTAGGGCGGCTTCCTTGTCGNTACCAGCTAGCAGGGGTAATTGTTTACACTGAACCTGATNTGCTGATTCAACAACAGCCATTAGCGCATCAGCTGCTTGTTGNTGACTTTCTACCAATTCATTGATGGNAGTAGTTTGATCATTCGGTATATCCCAAGCGCCGGATGAATTGAAATGAANAGGTGCTTTGGTGCCTTCATCNACCCAACTAGTGTGAGTAGGTTGAATATGTGGNGTAACGGAAAGGTAGATAATCACAGGCTCATCACCNACGTTCCTAACTGTGTGAATTTCATCAACTAATGCGACACACATCTGTCCCGGTTCTAAAACTTGTATTTCTCCTTCGATCTCAAATTCCGCTTTNCCCTGCAAAACCAGAAAGATCTCATGCCCTANATCATGTGAATGCCCCTTCCCTCGTTGATCNCCCCCACTGAGGCTACCAACCTCAAGACGTATAAACCTAGCACGAATCTGTGGGGTTACCANCAAGTTTCGGATATCTTTACGATAGTCGTATACTTCAAAGCTCATGTTTAACTCCTGAATAGATTTGCATTGGCAAGTCTAGTTACCCATCATGTTGAAATAAAATTCAAAGGCTACTAACAGCTTCTTGCACGATTGGGACTAACCAAACCTACAGACTAATGTGATATAAGATTCCAAACAGTCTAACCATCGATCATACAATGTTGATACAATTTTGTCAATAAATGCCCAATTAGATGATGATTAAACTTAGAAATTTGTTTTTTTAAAACCTAACGGTATTCGTACCAGCCAAGCAATTCGTTATGTTAAAAATCCCCTACAACCAACCTACCCCCTCCAAATCTGCTAGAGCACGGATTATATTGAGCAAAAAGACAAAACAGCGTAAAATATTTCATGGAATCTGAGTATCATTTCAGCCATTAAGAGTCTTCAATCGAACTATGAAAATAGATTAAAATGGGAGCAATTAAGGATAACAGTAACAAGTTAGACGAAACGAGATAATGCAACGAGAGACAATTTTCGTGCCCATCTGGTGATAAAGTTAGAAGCGGAGAGATAACCCGTCTTGAGGTAGGATAGCTCTATCACCAGAAGTTTACGGACCAGCAATAGGAGCGCGGTGGCTCTATTACTAAAGCGCAACGTGATTTCGGATGCAACTGGGCCAAAAGGTTAAAAACGGCCGTATTAGTTATAAAGAAACAGTTAGGTAATATCGCCAAAGATTTTCAGGTTGTGACACCAGTTCTAAAAATAAAGAAGAATAGCCGAAAACCAAACAGCAATTATCCAAGATGACCTACTGCAAAAAAGATTTTCGACGCTAACATCCCTGTCTCTTTATAATCATGATATTTGCTGGCAAATCTGGTAGGCTTGATTGCGGTTCCAACCGGGATATTGTTCTTCCAGCGCTTCTAAAGTTTGCTTCGTGTAGTATGGATGTCCAGCTGGAGGAAACCGGAAAAGCTCTCGCTCTTTAGCAGAAAGGGAACCAATAAACTCCTGGAAATGTGTGTTTCGACCAACATTAGTATAGTGCAGGACACCCTCCCAATAGTGATCCGCTCGACCAAAGGCAAATTTCCAGACGTAACGCTGGCCATCTTTTCGATTATAATCACCAGCTGAGTGCCAATTATAGTTAGTAAAGATGGCTACAGAACCTCCTGATGCGACAAATTTTTCAGCACGGCTTAAATCTTGCCCATCCGATGTTTTGACTAAATGGGTTGGTGCTTGATCTTCATCTACATCTTCCAGATAAAACCAGAAATTGAGCTGACTATGATGTAGATCAGATTGACTGGGAGGAAGTAGCGAGTTATTGCCGTTATCTACATGCGGTATACCTGAATCAGGAAATCCTTTAAAGCCAGGGTATCGAACCATAGCTAAGCCTGGACGATAGTGAATATGTTCTGTTCCTAACCATTCACGAGCAAACCGAACTGCCTCTGAATTGACAATGGCTTGATTGAGACACTGCTCAGGGTATGGAAAGTAGGTTGAATCACTAGTGACTGACTTATCTTCTAGTTCTTCCCATGGAGGAAGAAGGCGACGGATAGCACCTGCCATTTCCGCTCGTTGTACTTCTGGAAGAAAATTGTGGACAATTACATAACTGTCCTTTTTTAGTGTTTCAAAGTGTGCATCGGTTAATACGACTGTCATAAACTTCTCTCTCGAAACGCTTAGAATTCGTCTTTTTAATGATTATATTTGTCTAAAACACTGATGTATTTTAATCTACTAAAGCTTGATAAACTAAAGCTTGGAAATCTCTTTCCGGTACTTGGAAATAACTTAATCGTTGGGACATGAAGATACCAATGATCTTCTCCCTAGGATCTACCCAATAGTAGGTTTTAGCCGCCCCAGCCCATCCAAATTCACCCACTGAACCTGTCAAGTTGGTTTGAGCAGGATCTATGCACACCCGTGATCCTAAACCGAATCCATATCCTGGCCACATAACAAGGTCATTAAGTCCAAATGGTAATAGGGTTAGTGGCAAGTGGTTGCAATTCATCAACTCAACCGTTTTTCTGCCTAAGACCCTATTGCCATCTAATTCACCGCCATTGAGGAGCATCTGTGCAAATCGGAAGTAATCATCAATTGTCATAAAAAGGCCGTGTCCCCCACGGGCATGATTCGGGTTGTCATAAGGATAAGTATTTGTCAAATCCAGTAATTTATTTGGTTCAGTCGTAGTTGCCGATATTAATTCGTCAAAACCAACATCCTTCCCAAGTAAGTCAATGTTGCCAAAAATATCTACTATATTTGATGTTTGAGCCGTTTCAACCTTGAATCCGGATTGATCCATTCCCAATGGCTCAAATACACGATCTTGTAGAAAATCACTCAGCGGACAATTAGAAATCACTTCTAGTAGATGTGCTAACACATCAATGGAAACACTATAATGCCACCTTTCACCTGGATGAAACAATAGCGGATGATCTGCGATTGACTGTACTGTATCAGATAGGCTGACTGAAGCATCAGTTAATAACCCTGAAGCTCGATATTTTTTCGCTACGGCATCAGCTAGAAACGTATATGAGAGGCCCGATGTATGAGTAAACAAATCTTTGATCGAAATTTCTCTCTGAACCGGCACTAATTTCTCCTTATCCCCATCTATCTCCAGTACTTTTTGATTAGTAAACTGAGGCATATATTGTGATAACGGCTGATCAAGATGAAATCGTCCTTCTTCATGCAACATCATCAGGGCAGTACAGATAATAGGTTTTGTCATAGAATAAACCCTGAAGATAGCGTTCGTTGAAATTGGTGTGTCAACCTTGGTATTCATCAGACCAATCAAAGACCGGTGTACAATTTGTCCTCGGCGTGCCACTAATGTGCTGATCCCCGCAATATCACCATTATCAATATAAGTGTTTAGCCTAGGTTCAATTCGGTTTAGACGTTGATGACAAAACCCAAGTTTTTCTGGTTCATATACATCCATTTAATCAACCTCCCCGTCAGTAGTTCGTTCGGATTTATAAGTTATACAAACCATATTACATAGTTAAAGTGTGGTAAACAACTAGTAAGGATAAGAGCTCTTGATCCATTCCTACTCACTGATAAAGGATATGACAATCAGTTGACAAATGTCAACTGTTGCCCTACTCTATCCAACCTTAGACTATATTTTATTCTAAACAGAAATTCATTCAAAAAAACAGTTTCAAAATGATAAAGGAACGAGCTTTGAGTCCAGAAAATGAAGTTGATTACACCTCGCGTGTTCCACAATATACATTTGCTGATACATTAGCAGAACAAGAAGCACAACTGGAAACCAACCCTCTGATGCTACGATTGATTGAGGCAAGAAAATCAACAGCAGGAGACCTACATCGGCCTATCTACCATTACGTCAATCCAGAAAATACACTTAACGATCCCAATGGTCTCTGTTTTTGGCAAGGTCATTGGCATCTTTTCTACCAAGCATATCCACCTGAAGATCCACGTCAACACTGGGGACATGCTATTAGTGATGATCTCATCCATTGGCGGGATCTACCATATGCTATTTATCCGAACCCTGAACACTGTTGCTATTCCGGCGCCACTTTAGTAGAAGATGACCGGGTAATCGCCATCTATCATGGAACGAAAGTCGGAAACATGGTGGCGGTATCGAGCGATCCTTTGTTACTAAACTGGGAGAAAGTTACTGGTAAAGCTGTTATTCCGGCAACAAGTCCAGACGGTTCACCTCTCCCTTATCGTGTATTTGATCCATGTATTTGGAAGAAAGATGATACCTATTACTCATTATCAGGTGGTACTTTGCCTGACGGCCCAGGAGGTAAGCCAATTCGCGCTAATTTCCTGCTTCGTTCGGCAGACCTTGCTAATTGGGAGTACCTACACCCGTTTGTTGAAGATGACCAGTTCACCATGGTGGGGGATGATGGAGCATGTCCTTATTTTTGGCCGATTGGTGATCGGCACATTTTACTGTTCTACAGCCATATGAGTGGTGGCCAATATCTTTTAGGTGACTATGACACACATCGTGACAAATTTGTAGTAACAGCTCATGGCAAAAACAATTTCGGACCATCAGGCCCTGCCGGAGTACATGCGCCTTCTGCCACTCCTGATGGTAAGGGCGGATTGATAGTCATATACAATATGAACCCAGCGAAACCTTCTCAGGGCTGGAATCAAATTATGACTTTACCCCGACATCTCACACTTATTGGCAAGGACGAATTGGGCATTGAACCTGCTGGTGATATTGAATCACTTCGCTATGACCAGCAGCAGGTCGATAGAATGACTCTGCCAGCCAATCAAGAAGTAGTATTGAACAACATACAAGGTAACGCTACAGAAATAATAGCCGAAATCGACCCTAAAAACGCACCTCTAGTAGAGCTCAACGTGTTACGTTCACCAAATAGAGAAGAGTTTACTCGTATCGCTTTTTTCAAGGATCGGGGATACAATAAACAAGGTCGACGTTACAGTTGGATTACAATTGATTCGTCTTATTCATCAACTCTGCCAGATGCACAATCGCGAGCACCTGAGACCGCTCCTGTTTTCATCGAACAGAATGAACCGCTTAAACTGCGAGTGTTCATCGATCGAAGCGTTGTAGAAGTATTTGTTAATGGGAAGCAGTGTGTTGCCATGCGTGTGTATCCCGGTCTGGAAAATAGTGTTGGGGTCTCCTTACGCTCTCAAGGAAGAGACAGTGAACTTAAAAAGCTAGATGCTTGGCAAATGAAAAGCATTTATCAATAGAGAAACTCCATATGTAAATAATCCCCAATCCAGTAGTTTTGATTTATCAACTGAGCCTTCAACCGAATTGACAAAACCTAAAGATTCTATATTCGGTTTAATTAATAGGTTTTGAAAGTTGACGTCTCGTAGCAGGAAGCGGAATACGGTTGGTAAGCTGATTGAGGATACTGTCAAGTGCGTTTATTTTGACGGGTTCTGGTAATAAGATCTAGCAAAAATTGGATCAGTAATTGCAACCAAGTAGCTAGTACCATGCAGGATATTTCAAGTAACGTATTCAAGCGGCATATGATCGATCCGGTTGAGAAAAACCAGTCGAGTTACGTCCGACGAAATTCTAATTAAGCTGATACCACAATTATTCTGACCAAAGCGCGCATAATCTCGATCCGGCGGCATACCAAGAACTGTGCTAATCAGAATTGACCCTGATCTACCATGAGTAATAATTGCGACTTTATCCTCTTGATCATAATGATTTTCCATCAGAAAATTAATCACTTTTTCCATGTTTTTTCGAATTAAACGCACACCTTCTTCCTTTGTATGAGCTTGATGGAGTTGCCACCCCTTTTCCGTAACAGTTTCCGGCAAAATGGCATTGGGACAAGATTCTAAAATTTCCGATCTTTTTAGACCATCTATTCTTTTTCCTGGAGCCAAAGTGTCTACCCCACCTCCCTCGTGAAGTTCAACTATAATCTGTGGATCAAGGTTAATCACACTTCCAATCTTCTGTGCTGTCTGGACTGCACGCAACATAGGGCTACAGTAAAGTTTAACCGGATTTATATCTTTAAGAGCCTTTCCTGCTAAGTATGCTTGTTTGTAACCAAGATCCGTTAGCTCGGGAAAATCAACGTGGTTATCTCCTTTATTATTAATTGACTGGCCGTGACGAATTAAATATAGATCCATATAAGTCGTTCTAATCTCCAATGAACCAACTGATNCATAATTCCATTACTAATAGCTATAAGATTGAAACAGTATGTCATTTTGACATGCTATTGCGCAAGGTCCTACTACCAAAATGACACACTTTTCTAAAAATCTAACATAAAATCCTTATTGTACCTAGTCTTTATAGTTTGGCATTCCAATTGCTAATAATTGTAGGTAGTAAAAAAATAAAATCTAAAATTTAACATACATCGAAACTAGGAGATTTAAAATGAGTAAACTTACACAATACAAACCCTTTTCAGCCTTTAGTCTATTTGACAATGAATTGAATAATTTCTTCAATCAATTATCCAATCATCGTTCAGACACCAAGTGGATGCCTGCAGTCGACATCATCGAGGCAAATGATTGTTTTGAATTGCGTGCTGAGATTCCAGGAGTGTCGCAAGAAGACGTTAAGATTGCGATCGAGGATAATGTCCTAACTATTTCGGGAGAAAAAAANGTTGGAACAAAAGACGAAGNNCANAATTNTCACCGTATCGAGCGAAGCAGCGGCAAATTTGAAAGGTCGTTTCAGCTACCTAAGACGGTAGAAACAGATAAGACTCAAGCTGATTACAAAGCAGGTATATTGACGGTATCTCTTCCCAAAGTTGAAGAAACTAAACCNAAAGAGATTGAGATCAANGTCGGATAATACAGCGAACCGAAATAGTCCCTGAATCTATNGATNCAGGGACTATTTTGTGGATCCTAGCTATGACTTTCACCTTCTGAAATTAGTTTTTCGACAACATCTCCCAAATCCCTCAACTTTCCTCAGGTATGACAACTTCTTTATCTGTTTTTGCACTTTGAATGATAGCATCGAGAATCAGCATCTCTCGGTATCCATCTTCAAGGTCAGCACGACATTCGCTGTCATCCAAGACAGATCGAGCCCAAGTAGTTAGCTCTTCTCGGTATCCTGGCCGGATCACTCCATCCTGATAGGAAATACCACCATCCCACTGAATAATTCTGCCATCAGAATAACCACCCTGTCCAACTGATATATCCGGTGTCGAATATGAGAGTTTAGTCCAATTTTGTGTTTCAACCCAAGCAGGACCATCACCTGCCACTAAGCAACGATTTTCAAAAATAGGCGAACGAAAACAGATAGTCTGGCTACCAGCGATACCACTGGAAAAACGATAATTAATAGCAGCAGCATAATGTGGGTTTTCCGTGTGACTACGCATAGTATTAACAGCCACGATCTCTCCCATAAAAAAGCGAGCGATATCCAAATGATGAATAATATGATCAAGGAGAAAAAAACGGAACATATCATCATCAGAATTACGGTTCAACCCCCAGTCCATTCGCATACCAGGTCCTGGACAAAGATAACGAGCCTGATACATAATAGGGGATCCAAACTCAGAACGGCTCATAATTTCCTTCGCCATCTGGTTAACTGGGCAATGTCGCTGAACTGTTCCCATAAGTACTTTCAGTGATGTATTCCTAGCTGCATCTCGAAACCGTTTCGCTCCACCCGCAGTCATTGATGGGGGCTTTTCCGTAAAAACATGCAACCCACGGTTCAGTGCTTCAACTCCGATCTCGGTATGAACAGATGGTGGCGCTGCGATGACAACTCCATCAAGCACTTCCTCATCGAACATCTGCTGATAGTCTGTATAGTGTCGCTTAGCACTAAATTTTTCCGCTGCAGAAGATGCCGCTTCCTGACGAAGATCACATGTGGCAACTAATTCTATCTCATCGATCAGCATCATAGCTGGCATGAGACAAGTGGTTGGAAGTCCACCACATCCAATCATTGCAACTTGTAGCCGTTCACTACGCATAATTAAATATCCTCCAATCTCAATTAATTAGGGTAATATCAAGTATAGGTGCATCTCTGAACACCTTAAATCAAGAGGTTTTCTAACTATACTCACTAACATTCCAACCTGGATACTGTTTTGCTAATGCTTCCAATGTTTGTAGAGTATAATAAGGATCACTCGCTGGAGGGAATCTGAAAACTTCGCGCTCTTTTGCAGTCAAAGTGCCAATAAACTGGCGAAACACGGGATGATTTCCTTTATCAGTATAATGTTTGAAACCTTCCCAGTAATGATCTGCCCTTCCTAAGCCAAACCCCCAAGTAAATCTTTGCCCATCAGCTCTGAGATAATCAGTTGCAGAGTGAAGAGTGTAATTAGTAAAAACACACAAGGTGCCACTGCGACACACCAATGGTTCACATTTGGTCATATCACGACCATGCTCTTTAGCCAATAAACGCAGAGGAGCTTGATCTTCATCAACGTCTTCCAGATGAATCCAGAAAACAAGTTGGCCAAATGCACGCAGATTGTCAGAAGATGGTAATAGGGAATTATTCCCATTATCAATATGTAATCCAGTAGCATCACTGCCTATCCCCCCACCTTGAAATCCTGGGTAACGAACAATCATACAACCAGCTCGAAAATGGATGTGCTCAGTTTCGAACCATCTTCTGGCAAAATCCCAGGCATGGTGATCGACAATTCCCTGTAACAAAACCATCTCATCCGGAGGGAAATCTTTAAGAGTTGCTCGACCAGATGGAGGATTTTCTTTTACTTCCTGCCATGTAGGCAGAACTCGCCGCTGAGCGGCTTGCATTTCCTCCAGCTGGTTACCAGTATAATAATCAGGAATAATTACATAACCTTTATCATCCAACTTCTTTAGATGAAATTCAGTCAATGCCATTGACATAGATATATCCTTATTTTATCTCCAATTTCCGAACTGATTTTACCTAACCTTTAGCTCAAATGCAACCAACATAACCATATTGCTATCAAAGAGATTCCAATCCGTATCCTTTATCCATTTTCTGATCTTTACAAATAAGTTTTATCTTACCATTTCCTATTTCCATTCTTTCTGTTTCCCTTTAATAATTGTGTTCTTGATATCATCCAAAAGTAGAATTATCAAAGCCTCTTNACACAGCTTCTAGCTATCTATATTGAATCGAAGTATTTTGAGTTTTTTTAGNTTTATTAGGGAAATTTATATCCAGATGAACTTAAACTGTTTGATTCTATNCATAGCTCCCTTGCATTGAAAGAATTCCAAGCAACTTTTTTAGGTGCCATAGGCATTTTTCAATNNNATCNNTNNGNTAACGCTTATCTATAGATTTGACTTCCTTAATTTTCTATATGAGTTTGACTAATTACCTGTAGTTACCCACTAATCCGTAAAACAGAAATAACAGGCATACAAACTGTCAACTGTCCAATAATAATTACCTAAATCTACTCTTAACAATGAGAGTAATTAACTGCCAAAAATTAGTTTTCTCGTTTTTGAAGAATAACGTGAGTGAGTCAGATGTAACCATTTTTCATCTTGATACAAAGTGAAAAATCCTTACATCAATCATGNCTTGGGAACTTCTTCTAGATNCTCATCTAAATTGACACTCCTCAATTGTCTATGGTATATTAATCNTAGAAAAAGCGTATAATTAATGATGCTAATTGAGATCATGAAGCAGAAATAAAGGCTGTAACCCACCTGGAGCTTTGCCCCTTGCAAAAACCTGATTTTGTAAGTATATAAGCTTTATCTTAGCTGNGGCATTGCTATGTTGCTAATTGCTTGGTTACATATTTAAACTCACACCNGAGATAGTTATTCTCACTAGAATTTTAAATAAGAAATTAAGATAATTCACTAAGGAGTACAAAAAATGAGTGTTGGATACAATGATACACCAATGCTTCCTGATTCTGAATGGCATGTTCACGACGGAGATAGGCCACAGCCTACAATCGTCACACCTGGCACAGCTGATACACAGGAGAGCCCTGGAGAAGCTCCATCTGATGCAACAGTTCTTTTTGATGGATCAGATACATCAAAATGGATTGGACGAGATGGTGACGTAGAGTGGGAAGTAAAAGATGGCTACATGGAAGTAACCCGCACTGGCGATATAAAAACCAAAGATAGCTTTGGCAACTGCCAACTTCATATAGAATGGGCTTCACCAAGTGAAGTTAAGGGCGAGAGTCAGGGAAGGGGAAACAGTGGTGTGTTTCTGATGGATAGGTACGAAATTCAGGTACTCGATGGTTATGACAACATTACTTATGCTGATGGAATCACTGCGGCTATCTATGGCCAATACCCACCGTTGGTAAACGCGTGTCGAAAACCTGGTGAATGGCAAACATATGATATCATCTTTATAGGTCCCCGTTTTGATGGAGACGAATTAATCCAACCAGCATATGCAACCATTATACACAATGGGGTTCTCGTTCACCACCATCAGGCTATCTTAGGACCTACCGGACATAGGAGCTTGTCATCGTATAGCCAACCACATCCGACAGAAGCACCACTACGATTGCAAGACCACGGAGATCTCGTCCGATACCGTAATATCTGGATTCGACTAATCTAAGACCCAAATTAGTCATAGCTGCGACAAATCTTGGTAATATTTAGAGAATTCTGTTCTTTCGTTTATCGAAAAAAGCGGTTGGGCGGTTAGATTTGTGGATGATCTTAGATGATCTAAAGAAAAACAATTAATGAATTAAAGACATCAACTAAACGAAAACTTGGGCAGATTTCATACTCGACTGTGACAATACTAATAGGTATTTTCCCTTCCAGTTCAATCTAACATTCGTTCTGATATTGGAAATAATTTAGAAGTTCATCATAATCTGTTGGTAAATATCAACTGCTTGAAGTACCTGACGGCACTCAACCCACTCAACTGCAGCGTGTGCTTGATCGATACTTCCTGGACCAAGGACTATAGCAGGAATACCAACGGCAGTGAACTTGCTCGCATCAGTTCCATAAGGAACTCCTGAGGTGGTAGTTTTTCCTAATATGGTTTGACAGGCAGCCACACCGATTTGCACAATACGTGAGTCTACTGATGTTTCCATCGCGTCATCAAGTAAAAATGGCTCTTCTAAAATCACATCCAGATCAGGGTCAGAGTCTTGCTCTCGTGACAAAACCTGCTGAAAAATTTCTATGGTCTCTATTGGGTTCTCACCTGGAATGGTACGCCGATCGATTTCAATTACACACTGATCAGGCACAAAATTGATCTGTGCGCCTCCAGAAATCACGCCAATATTTAGAGTTGGGTTACCTACTAGTGGGTGGGTATTGGTATTATATACCGGTACAATTTCATCTTCAATAGCGCAAATCAATCGGGCCATTTTAGTAATTGCATTGATACCTAAATGGGGCTTAGAGCTATGAGCGGCTGTTCCTTTGACGATAATACGAAACCGAGCTAATCCTTTGTGTGTCCGAACAATTTCCAACTCAGTTGGTTCGGAAACGACAACAGCTTCTGCCCCAATAATTGACGCTAAATGTGAGGCACCTCGAAAGAGATGCTCTTCATCCACAACGCCTGCGTACTTAATGGTACATGGAGGGGTGAAACCTTCTTCCTTTAAGCGTTTCATAGCCATCATCATGGCGACTCCTCCAGCCTTAGTATCACAAGCACCACGGCCATAGAGTAAGCCATTACGAATATCAGGAGTAAATGGTGGAATTGTCATAATGTCAACCGAAACAGTATCCATGTGACACTCAAACAGCAAGACACGGCTGGGATCTTCGCCATCCAAAGTGGCAATGATATTATGCCTCGCTGGCAGGATTTCATGCGTTTCGTAGGGAATACCTATATCAGCAAAAAAGCCAGAGATATATTCCATCATCCTCAACTCTCCATCTTTGCCACCTGGCAAGTCAGGATTAATACTCTCAATGGCTACAACATCTTGCAAGACAGACAAAATTTCATCATCAACACGATGCCAAGATCGACTCATTTACAATCCCTTATCAAATACTCAGACTAACCAAACTGGATGAACAACTACATGTTATTCTGATACGANGTTTTCTTAAATGTGAAACTGAGAACTCTAAATCAAGTTTCCTTTGAGCTTTTTTTGATACAGAAAATAATTTTAACTCTAAAACTTGCGCGCCAATCTCGAAACCATCGTTCGGCAATTACTTTCTTCTGNGTAAAGAATTCAACNGCGTCTTTTCCTTGACCATGCATATCACCGAAAAAGCTGTCTCTCCAACCNCTAAACGGGAAAAATGCCATTGGCGCAGCAACGCCAAGGTTAATTCCAATATTTCCTACCTGAGCTTCATAACGGAATTTGCGTGCGGCAGCTCCACTATTTGTAAATAAGCATGCCATGTTGCCATAACGACCACTATTCACAAAATCGATTGCGTCATCGACAGTGTCCAAATGAACCATACCTAAAACTGGTCCGAAAATCTCCGTATGAATAATGGTTCCATCTAACTTTAGGTTTTGAANAATAGTTGGTTTGACGAAACTACCGCNTTCATAATTATTGATCTTCGCGTTTCGGCCATCGACTAGTAGATCTGAATTCTCATTTAAACCTGATAGGATCAAGCTTTCAATCCTATTCTTGCTAGCTTGTGTGATCACTGGTCCCATCTGAACCCCATCATCTAAACCATACCCAACGACTCGCGAGCTAGCTTGACTAACAATTGCTTCAGTAAAATCCTGCTTAGAGTCACCAACAGTAACAGCCAACGAGGCAGCAAGGCAACGTTGGCCTGCACAACCAAAGGCACTATCAGCGATAATTTTGCTAGCTGTTTCAATGTCTGCATCAGGAAGTATAATAATAGGGTTTTTAGCACCTCCTTGGCATTGTGCGCGTTTCCCGTTTGCAGTAGCAAGCGCATATACATGTTTGGCAACACTTGTTGAACCAACAAAGCTAATAGCCTTAATTCCAGAATGATTTAAAATCGCTTCGGCTGTTTCTTTCCCACCATTAACAAGATTTATCACTCCTGTAGGAAACTTCGCTTGATCAAATAATTCAAACAGCTTTTTCATTGTCAGTGGAACTTTCTCCGATGGCTTTACGATGTAGGTATTTCCACANGCAACAGCATATGGCAAGAACCAAGCCACAATCATAGCGGGGAAATTAAAGGGTGTAATTGCCGCACATACACCAACAGGCTGGCGTATCATAACTTCGTCTATGCCACTAGCGATATCCTCAAGGTTATAGCCTTGCATCAAAGTTGGAATTCCACAGGCAACTTCGACATTTTCAATAGCGCGCCTGAGCTCTCCTTTGGATTCTTCAAGGGTCTTACCACATTCGAAGGTAATAGTTCTGGCAAGATCGTCCAAATTTTCCTCTAACAAACTCTTGAGTGTAAAGAGATGCTGAACCCTATCGGACGGAGGGGTCTGTCGCCATTCTAACCAAGCTTCCTCAGCAACTTGAACAGCTCGATCAACTTCATTACTTGGAGAAAGCGGAACCTGAGCAATCACCTCTGTCGTTGCGGGATTGATGACATCCGCGTATTCTGTTGCCTTCGATTTAACCCACATATTACCGATATAATTAGGTAAGGTATTTGTCATTCCATCCTCTTGTTTTTTTCACTGAACTAAGTATTTAAAAACTGTGTCGAGATTGTCATTTGGTGAAAACATCTGTTCGATTGAAATATCTTTAGCAATAATTATCTTTGGCAAACAAGTGTAAAAATCATCGGGCCTGATTGTTTCAACAATNACTCCATTTTTTTCCGTTTGATCNAATTTAACACTAACAACGTGNTCTAAGCCCAAACATATGGCTCCTAGATCACGTGGGCGNTCACAGTGAATATAGACTTGATGCGGGTGTTCATCAATCAAATTCCGTATATCTGAGATACTACCCTCAGCTCGTATTTGCCCNTGNTGGATCAGCAGAATCGACTCAGTCATTGCTTCGACTTCGTGCAAAACGTGACTTGAAACAANTATGCTNCGCCCTTCCTCACCAAGCTTNCGAATCAACTGAATCGTTTTTAGACGCCCNATTGGATCCATTCCATTAAGCGGTTCATCAAGAAAAATCAACTCAGGATCGTGTACTANTGCTTGNGCAAACTTAATTCGCTGACGCATACCTTTGCTATAAGTTGCGATAGGTTTANCCTGTTGATCGGACATACCAACTAACTCAATGACGTTTTGGGTTCGTTGGTGTGCTTCACCNTCCGAGTAACCACTCANCAAAGCCAAAAATTTAACAAATTCGAAGCCAGACATCGAATCATATAATTTCCCGATGTCTGGACAGTAACCAATACGGCGCTTTAGGNNCGGATTGTTCCAAACGGGTTGATCCAGAACACGAACCAAACCTGCGCTTGGTTTTAGTTGGCCAACGAGCAATCTAAGTAGCGTGGACTTTCCAGCTCCGTTTGGTCCCAGCAAACCGGTCACACCCGTATGTACCTGAAGCGTCAAGTCATTAAGACTAATGACTTGGCCATACCATTTAGAAAGATTTTTTGTCTTAACAACNACTGTTCCTTGTATGGCTTCAAGTTTTGGTTGCATGATTNATTTGCAGGTCTAGGCTCATATCTAAAGGCATTGCCGAGTGAGTCAATGCTCCTACAGAGATAAAATTAACACCAATTTTAGAAATTGCGGGTATTCGGTCAAGAGTAATCCCTCCCGAGGCTTCGGTTATAGCATTACCATTGACTTTTTTGACAGCCGCCTGCATCGTTTCGTTGCTCATGTTGTCCAGCAGCAGAATATCGGCTTTCGTTTTAAGTGCTTCTTCAACTTGATCAATCGTTTCAACTTCAACTTCTATCTTGGCAGTGTGTGGTGCTCCTGAACGTGCCATTTCAACCGCTTGCCGGATACTACCAGCAGCAACAATATGATTATCTTTTATCAGAATACCATCATACAAACCAAAACGGTGGTTTTTCCCTCCACCAATACGAACGGCATATTTTTGTAGTAAACGCCAACCAGGAGTTGTTTTCCGTGTGTCTACGATTTTGGTTTTTGTGTTTTTAACAGCATCGACAAATTCTGCTGTCAATGTTGCTGTTCCAGATAGCCTTTGCAGGAAGTTTAGTGCTGTTCGCTCTCCTGTGAGGATTGACTTTGCACAACCGGTTACTTTAGCCACNGGTGTCATCGGTTCAACCATGGTTCCATCAGAAACTAATTGGTGNAAATTCAGATCAGGATCAATGCGACATAAAACGCGCTCTACAANAGGAAGACCAGCGATAATACCAACATTTTTGGTGATGATNGTACCAATCCCTTGCTGCAAATCACCAATGGTTGACTCTGTTGTTATATCACCACCACTGATATCTTCAGCGAGAGCTAGATTAATAAGTTGATCAATCATTGGAGAGTTTAAGGACAGATCCATCTNTTTCAGCCTAGGAGCACTCGATATGTAATAGAGACTGGCCCCCAAATTCTTGTCTATTTCAAAGTGTTTTAACAGCCTTTTTTTAATGTGTTAAAACGGCAAAGGATTCACCAGAAAAAGCCANTGAACCAAACTGAATCTCTACAGCAGAGAATAGCATCTCACTATATCGGTGTCAAGATCAATTGATTTAATCTGATTAAGTTGCTAGAATTGAATGCGAATTTGAAATGTTGAAAGGAATCNAGGAATCCGTTTTGTCTGAGCAATTAGAAAAATTTAAAGAGCAACTAGTAGAGATAGAAAATCTTCGGTCAGCAGCAGCTCTTCTCTACTGGGACCAAGCAACATATATGCCCTCAGGAGGGGCGACAGCCCGAGGTCAACACATTGCGACACTGAACCGCATTTCCCATGAGAAATTCACTAGTGATAGCATAGGGAAATTGCTTGAGGATCTTGCTTGGTGTGAGCTAGAGTTGCCTTATGATTCAGATGAAGCCAGCTTGGTGCGTGTTACACGATTGAAATATGAAAAAGCAATTAAAGTGCCGTCAGACTTTATGGCAAAAGTCTCCAACCATTCTGCCGCTTCGTATCAGACATGGACAAAAGCTAGGCCAGCGAATGACTTCTCCACGATGTTGCCTTATTTGGAAAAGACACTGGAACTTAGCTGCCAGCTCGCAGACTTCTATCCTGGATATGAACATATAGCAGATCCACTGATTGACCGAAGTGATGAAGGAATGAAAGCTGAACAGATCCGCCTGATTTTTTCTGAACTGCGCAGTAAGCTTGTACCAATGGTAAATGCTATCACAAGTCAATTGGCAGCGGACGTTTCTTGCTTGTATGGCAATTTTCTTGAACAAGATCAATTCAAATTTGGAAATATGATAATTAAGCAATTAGGATTTGATTTTAATCGTGGAAGACAGGACAAAACGCACCATCCGTTTATGACCAAGTTTTCAATCAANGATGTTCGAATCACAACCAGATCAAAAGATGANGACATCAGTGAGTCACTGTTTAGTACGATACACGAAGCGGGGCATGCTTTTTATGAGTTAGGTATCAATGAGAATTTTGACGCAACNCCACTTGGGTCGGGAACATCGTCCAGTATTCATGAAAGTTTATCGCGCCTATGGGAAAACCTTGTTGGACGAAGTCGAGCATTTTGGGAATTTTTCTATCCCAAACTTCAGAATGCCTTTCCTGATCAATTTGATTCAATTCCAATTGATCAGTTTTATAAAGCAATCAATAATGTTGAACGATCACTTATTAGAACTGACGCAGATGAGGTAACCTACAATTTACATGTAATGATACGATTTGATCTTGAATTGGATCTACTTGAAGGCCAGCTTGCAATTAAGGATTTACCCCAAGCTTGGAATGAGCGGTTTCGATCCGATTTTGGTATAGTTCCAGTTGATGACAGTAATGGAGTTCTACAGGATGTCCATTGGTACAGTGGGACAATTGGTGGCGCTTTCCAAGGGTACACTCTTGGGAATATACTAAGTGCGCAATTCTATCANAAGGCCACGCAGGCGCACCCTGAAATTTCAACCGAAATTACCAACGGGAAGTTTGATACACTTCAAAATTGGTTGCGAGAACAAATTTATCAGCACGGCAACAAATTCACTACAAACGAACTAATTAAACGTATTACAGGCCATGGGTTATCAATTGAGCCTTATATCCGTTACCTACGGGAAAAATATGGTCAACTCTATCGGTTCTAGGTTTTGCCCGCTGTATAAAAATGAGGAGAGTTTGCTAATCCCAATGTCAGGCAAATCTTTTTAATGCCTGACAATTTTGGGTTGAGCTGAAGGGCTCTTGTTAACATCTCCTTTCCCAAATCTTTTAACCCGGCACCAGCATAAAGCTCAGCGAGTCGCCGGTAAACCCAAGCCTGCTCTCGCTTCGAAAGCTTCAGATCTTTAATNTTTTGCAGGTCATTTGGTATATTCTCTAAATTCTTTGGGTTTGTTAGACAATCAATATACACTTTTTTTAATCTGTCCCGAATTTCGGATACAAAGTGGTGGAAAACTGGTCGTCGTTTTTCATAAGAGAGCAGCTTTTCATAGAGATGCATCGCCGCACGGTAATTACTAGTTGCTTGATAAGCTTCAGCAATTAAAAATTCACAATCACGACTCTCAGTATAATCCATCAANTCATCAATGCAGAAATCCGGTGTTTCCACTTTTAGCTCTTCATAAAGTTGAATTCCCTTTTCATGATTGAAGTGCAGTAATTCATGAAACACCAAGTCACATTTTTCCCGTTGTAACTTCGACTGCCGTAGACGTTCAGCATAAAACTGGTATTGTCGCTGCTTACGTTCTCTCTCTGCAATCCATACGTCATATTCCCATTTCTTTTGGTTATTACCAAGAACTTCATAGGCTGTTTGTATGGATTGGAATGCCCGATCTGCATTCTTCGTCCGATTCTTGTCAGGGTGAAACTGTTTGGCTAAACTGCGAAAGGCTCGTTTGATTTCTTTCGGAGTCGCATTTCGACTAACTTTTAGTTCGTTGTAATAGTTGGGTCGATTTTGCATTGAATTCAAGAGTAAATCCTAGTGTGTAAACTGCCGTGAATAATCGCATAGCAGGATATCTTTGTCAAGAGAAACTTATCCACTAAAAAGGAATTGACTTGGATCACACGATATTTTATCATAACAACCTTTGGGAGGTATTATTTGGACAGAATTTATACTATTGCGATAGTAACTTTCTTTTCTTTGATAGGACATATATTTGCTGAAACTTTGCCCTACAACACCCCCGAGAAACTTGCCGTTGAGACCTTTCAAACTGAAGAGGATCACAATTTCATAGAAGGTTTCCGTGAAAAGAAAATCCCACTTCTAATACGAAAAGCACTGGGAACTGAGCACGATTTTATTGTCGCTTGGTTACGCGAAAACACAGCGGAACTGAATGATTACCAATTGACAATAAAAATCATGCAGCGTGGTGTACGTGTGACCGAAGCCCAATTTGGCTGGCTAAAAAAAGAAGTTGACATTTGTGCGGAAATACTTGGTTTAAATGAAGTCCCCCACGTTTTTGTTGTTGGCGATACCTCTATGACAGCGGATGTAGTTAATTTTCATGATCCGATGATCCTACTTTCATCTGATCTGATTGAAAAATCCAATCTGATCGCACTTCGTTTTGCCATAGGTCAACAGATGGGACATATTTTATGTGATCATGTCTTTTTAAAACTGTTGTTTTCAGGTGGGTTTGACTCTATTCAGATTATTCTGGGTAAATGGGTTCGGAGCCTAATTGAGTCCTTCATCAGCAAAATATCCAATTTGATACTGGTTGATTGGACGCTAGCTCGTGAAATTTCAGCTGATCGCGCTGGACTAATTGCCTGTCAGAACCTTCAGGTTGCACAACAAGCCATGATCAACTTCAAACTAGCCATTGATGTAAATAAAGTTGAGATTAATCCTGAAGATTACCTTAAACAAGCAAAGATTGTTCAAGCTAAACGTAATGTGGTTTACCACAAATTACCAGATGCTGCACGTAAAAGCATTGAACGTTGGGAAAGGTCAAATCAGCTAGCGTCGGATCAGCCTTTTATGTTCTTGCGTTTTCACGCGTTAGCAGAATTTTCAGAATCTGAACGCTATCAAAATTTATGGAAAGAATAATGCCTGAAACAAAGGTTCAATGGGGAATTTTAGGCACTGCTAATATCGCTAAAAAAGTGGGAGGAGCTATCAAAACGGCCGAAAATGCTGAATTGATAGCTGTAGCCAGTCGGTCTCATAAAAGAGCAAACCAGTGGGCAAAAAATAATCAGATTGATCGTGCTTATGGAAGTTACGATGAGCTTTTAGAAGATCCACAAATTAATGCTGTATACATTCCACTTCCACCATCGATGCACGCTGAATGGACAATCAAAGCTGCAGACCAAGGAAAACACATTTTGTGTGAGAAGCCGTTATCAGTAACAGTAAATGAAGCGGTTGCCATGTCCCATGCATGCAAAGCAAACCAAGTACAACTAATGGATGGTGTCATGTGGGTTCATCATGACCGAACAAGCAAAATGCTAGAATTGATTAAAAACGGAAGCCTTGGAGAGATGCGGCGCGTGACAGCAACCTTCACCTTCAACTGGGATCAGATTCCTCATGACAACATTCGAGTCAAAAAAGAGCTTGGTGGAGGTAGTCTCGGTGATCTTGGCTACTACTGTATTCGTGCCATTCTCTGGGCATTTAGTGATTATCCAACTAGAGTTTTTGCCACCGCACGTCATGAGAACGGTGTTGATTATAATCTAACGGCTATTCTATGGTTTGACGGACAGCGGATGGCTTCATTTGATTGTGGTTTTGACACTGGCGCACGAAAGTGGTTTGAAATAGCTGGAACTCAGGCGTCTTTAATTTGTGATGATTTTACTGTCCCTTGGAAGCCTGAGACAGCCCGATTTTGGATTCATCATGCAAATGGCAAGGATGCAGAGCACCAAATTGATGATTGCGTACAAGAAGTCAAAATGATCGAATATTTTTCGACTGCCACCCAAAATGGAGTTTTCAACTCAAAACTGATTNCAGATGCNATTAATACCATGCATATCTGTGATGCACTAAAAAAGTCAATCAAATTTAACCAAGTTATAGATCTTACTTAAAAATAAAAAANGGTATACNCGTTAAATGACAGATGANTGGAAAGTTGTTATTNCTCGGTTGANCCNNCTTATTGATAAAGCAGAAAAANNCTTTTNACAAAATGATGCTACTGATNTAGAGGAAGAAACCAATTCACTTCTTGACCANTACTCGGCATTCCGATGGCAAGTTCGATTTGGGATGCCTAAACTAGTTCCGGTTCGCCACCCNGATTTGACGAACATCAGCGACTTAATTGGAATCAATCAAGAGATCAATACTTTGGACCGAAACACACGACAATTCCTATGTGGGTTGCCTGCCAACCATGTATTACTATGGGGAGATAGGGGGACTGGAAAATCGTCACTTGTGAAAGCAATTTTCAATCGGTACGAAGGTCAAGGATTAAGGCTAATTGAAGTAAACAAAGATGGATTGATTTATTTGCAAGAGCTAACTGAGCTCATTTGGAATAGGCAGGAAAGTTACGTTCTTTTTTGTGATGATCTTTCCTTTGACGATCAGGAAGCGGAATATCGCGAATTGAAGGCGATGTTAGAAGGTAGTATTTCAGCGAAACCGGATAATGTTTTAATTTACGCCACATCAAACCGCCGTCATCTCATGCCTCGTCAGATTGTGGAAAATAAATTCCCAGCGACAGATCAAGATGAACTCTATCCTCGTGAGACTACCGAAGAAAAAGTGTCGTTAAGTGATCGCTTTGGATTACGAATTNCCTTCCAACNTATTTCGAAAAAAACTTATCTTGATATTGTTTCACACTATGCTCAACAGCGGGTTCTTCCTATTTCAGATGATGAACTTGAACAGGAAGCTATTGAATGGGAAGCATCATCAAGTGGGAGATCCGGTCGAGTAGCACGCCAGTTAATCGATGACTTGGAAGGTCGATTGAAATTATAATTTAACGATTACCTCCATCAAAGCTATATCTTGGCCAACCAAGATGCCAACCAGTAAAGCCATGTGGGATGTAGTGGTTGGCCAGCACATGTCGAAACGATTTTTTGTTTAGAATAAGACCGCCTCGGTGTACTAAANNACCATGGAACAAAACGACGTCNCCAGNTGATACTTCAACCTGGATTTCAGGAAGATTATTCCGNTCAAATAGAAGATCAACTGCATCANTATAATCCNTACCATGGAATTCGCCTGCATCCTCAAAATCATAGCGTGTNATTAATCGATTCTTATGCGAGCCAGGTTGCACGTAAATCGTTCCATTNTCAACACCAATGTTTTGGAGTGCTATCCAAGCTGACATGCAACTCGGCAGATAAAACTGATCTTGATGTCGACGTTGTTCTGACCCTTTCCAAAAGTACATTGTNTGAATACCTTCAGCATCTTCGCCTAAACAATCGTAAAGAGGCTGACGNAATCTNATATCCATTAACCATGCCATTGCTACAGGATCATAAGCATGCTGATTGTGTGTACGTCCCCACTCATCCGCTTGGCGTAACGTAAAGCCATTCAGTTTCCGCCGACCAGCATGNAAATCCATCATNTACTCNATAAAATCATCACATTCANCTTGGCTNAAAACATCACGAAGAATAACATAACCTTTCTGGNTGTAATNCTCTTTCTGACTAGATGTGAGTTTTTTCCCATTCATTNCTGTGTTCCAAATTNTACTTGCAAAATTTCGTTAGCTCCGTCTTGAATAAGTTTTTCCGCTAGTAGCAGNCCAANCTCNGTCGAATCCGCTGAGTCACTTACAGTTTTCTTTAGTATCCTTTTTCTCCCGTCGGGGCTTGAAACTAAACCAACTACAGATAATTTGTTACTCTCTAATTTTGCATTAACGCCAATCGGCACTTGACATCCCCCACCAAGCTCTCGTAAAACGACACGTTCCACCCCTACTTCTACCTCACTTCGTTGGCAACGGATTTCTTTCAATAAAGTGTTGGTCTGATCATCATTTTCACGGATTTCGATACCCAATGCACCTTGACCAACAGCCGGAACGATTTCATCAACTTCAAAAAACTGCGTAACAAGATCTGCCCCAAATAAACGCTTGACTCCAGCAGCCGCCAGAACGATGGCATCTAGGTCAGTTTCTTTCAGTTTCCTCATGCGTGTATCGATGTTACCTCGTAGCGCTGTAACNTCAAGGTCGGAACGAAGATAGAAAAGCTGCGATTTCCGCCTGAGGCTACTAGTACCAATCTTTGCTCCAGTCGGGAGGTTATTCAATCCAAGACCCGATTTAGAAATAAGTGCATCACGAGGATCTTCCCGTGCAGGAATACAACAGATTTTTAGACCTTTTGGCAAGTCAGTCGGCAAGTCCTTAACGCTGTGCACAGCCAAGTCAATCTTCTGATCAAGTAAGGCGATTTCAATTTCTTTCGTAAATAATCCTTTTGAAATGTTACTCAGTGGATTAGATTGTAATTGATCTCCAGTTGTCTTGATAATAGAAAAATCAATACAGAGGTCAGCAAAGGCATTAACCAAAAGCCNTCGAACATGCTCTGCTTGCCAGAGAGCAAGTTTACTGCCACGAGTGCCTATTGTTATACGNTGTCNCACTGTGACTAATCCAGCTTATCAAACTGTCCTAGTTCAAAAAGCTCTTGTACAATTTGGATATTCTGATCTTGATCGTTATCAGACGAGATAAAACATTGACGCAGATTCTTCGTTGGTTGGTGAAGAAGTCGCTTTACAATTGACTTTGTCATCGATCGCACAATTTTTTCCTGATCGTCAGAAAGGTCCGCTTTATTAACACAAACATACAATTCGCGTTCAATAATTTGATCAAAGCGCTGGTGAAGGGCTTTAATTGTGGAATCAGCTTCTAGCATTTTGATGTATTCGCTAAAGTTGGTCGCTTCTTCTCTGACAATTTCTTCGCCGGTTTTAGCNTCCAGTTTTCGTTCTTCAATGTTGGATGAGATAATATGCCGTAAATCATCAATATTATAAAGGAAAGCATTTTCCACGTCGTTAATTCTTGGATCGATATCGCGTGGTACGGCAATATCAATCATCACAATAGGACGATTATTACGCTTCTTCATTATCTCTTTAAATGGCTCAGTCTGAACAAGATAATGAGGTGCAGTTGTCGAAGAGATAACAATATCAGTTTCGATCAAAAAATCAAGGTTATTATCGAAAATAATTGCTGTTCCATCAAACATTTCAGCCACACGTTCAGCCCGTTCGCAGGTTCGGTTAACGACTGAAACCTTAGAAGCCCCGTTTTCAACAAGAGACCTCACCGCCAGTTCTCCCATTTCGCCTGCACCTATAATCGTAACGGCTTTTCTTTCCAAATTGGTGAAAATCTTTTTAGCCAGTTCAACTGCTACATAGCTGATTGAAACAGCCCGCGACGCAATTTGGGTTGTAGATCGTGTGCGTTTGCCAACCTGAATTGCTTTTGTCAGTAGGCGATTCAGTAATTGACCTGTTGTTTCAGCAGATAAGGCTTGTTCGTATGACTCCTTGATTTGACTGAGAATCTGCGACTCGCCAATCACCATGGAATCAAGACTTGAGGCAACACGAAAGAGATGCAAAACAGCCTTAAACCCTTCATAATTATAAGTATATTCGTCAAACTCTCTTCTGTCAATCTGGTGCAATGCAATAAGATAATCGGAGAGAATATGTACTTTAGCACTTGGTTTAATAACAGCACATAACTCAACACGATTGCACGTTGAAAGAATCGCAATTTCTTCAATTTGCTGATGGAGCTTTAATGTTTTCAGGGTGCTTATAAGCTCACTGGCACTAAAAGTCAGTCTTTCCCG
The DNA here is from genome assembly GCA_002697225.1 of Candidatus Poribacteria bacterium. Next base: position 77,734 of record NZUQ01000013.1, on the reverse strand, counting down.
AAATTCAAGTGGGGCTGTATGATGGCTTGTACCAACGATAACAATTTTGTTCATACTTATTTAGTTATAAGAATAAGTTTGTATTTTTTTCTGGATTGTTTTTTTTATTTGATCTGTTCTGTGTGTACGCACCAAATTAAATGTACATTCGTTTGAACATCCCAAATCACCAAAATCGAAACAGCATAACTCCTTTTCACCTTTAGAGTTTTGATCAATTATATCTTCAAAAAACTGTTTACGTTTTGCTGGGGTTGGAATTGAGGTCATTACCTTAGGTCGCAAACTCCCCAGAAAATCAAGGAAATGACCATAACCTTGGCTTTCGAATTGGGTTGCTAGATCTGTTTGTATCTGCTTGGCATATTGCCAAGCATTCTTAGAATCTAAATTCGGAGTGATGCCAATGACCAAATCGTGGTCCACGGTAATTAAGGGTGTGTAAAAAGTACCTTGCATGGGATTTCTCGTCAACTCAACAAGTTGTGACCCATTATATTCTTGATATTCTACATCCGCAAAAGTAAGAAATGCAGATGAGTCTCGCCTCAATGTATCATCATCCGCCATTTTGACTTTGGCACCACATTTACGCAGGAGGTTGACTCTTCCCAATAATTTATTGTTCTTACCTATGATCGTACACTGACGATCTGCTGTTAGAAACCCAATTGGATATGGGACTTTAGACTTGAAAGTGTGTTCCTCCCTTACAGTAGTTTTTTTGTCGTCTTTATAAACCAATGATTCCTTTTCCAGATGGTTAATAGCATCTTGGCAAAACTTTGATTCAATATATTCGCGTATACGTCTACAAACTGCAGGACTTTTACCACTTGTTGAGATGCTAATTGACACCTTTTCAAGTACCACAATTGAAGTAGCAGCAAATGTGCATTCTGGTACTACATCAACAACATTGACAAGATCAATCCCATTTTTTTTATGTGCCTCTTTGAAAATCCGGGTATTAGTTTGAGTGGAGTCTGTAGCAGCACATACAAGGAAAAATCCTGAGGTGTCCCCATCCTGAAATTGGCGGTCAAACCAAGATATCTGATTATGCTGGATCAAATCGTGTAAACGCTCCGTAACCCTAGGGCTTATCAGGTGAACGTCACTTCCACTGCGTAAAAGAGAGATAGCTTTCCTCTCAGCAACAGTACCTGCTCCAATGACAAGGCATTTTTTGTCCTGCAAATTCAAGAATGCGGGGTAAAACATCAAAACCTAGACCTATTTTAGTAAAGGAAGCCAATTTATGAGTCTCTTGAAACAAGAGATTCTGCAAGATTATTGAGGGCAACTTTAGCCTCTGTATTTGGTAACACGTTTAACGCTATCTGTGCACGATCTACATATTCTTGGGCAACCTCAAGACAGTATGATTTAACTGCATAGGAATCCAACAGTTGACTCATCCATTCAATTGTCTGGTCACCAGCGAATTCTACTGTATTAAAAATATCTTCGAGTTTTTTACGTTCTTCTCCTGTACAGTTTTCACGAACGTAGATCATGGGAAAAGTTAGCTTGCCTTCACGTAAATCTTTGAATGGTTGCTTACCAAATTTCTCTGGATCGGCAACGAAATCGAGCAGATCGTCGATAATTTGAAACGCTATACCAATTAATTCGCCATATGCAATAAGAGCATTCACATATTCAGGGTTTTTTGTGCCCAGCATAGCTCCTGTATGACATGAAGCGGAAATTAGTTTACCCGTCTTCAATTCAACAATTTTAAGATAATTATTTTGGCATATCTCGAAATCACCATTTTTGTAGGCATGAATTACTTCCCCTTCACACATTGCCTGAGCAGCATTAGCTAGTATCTCGAGGGCAGGATCATCCGAACCACGTGAAGCCAACATAGAGAGGACTCGAGCATGAAGGTAATCACCCACTAGCACAGCAACTTTATTACCCCATTTAGAATGAAGCGTTACTTGACTACGCCTAATTGGTGCTTCATCAAGAACATCGTCATGAACTAGCGAGGCAACGTGGATGAGCTCAATACATGCAGCTAGGATATGAGCATCTTCTCCTGCATAACCACATGCTTTTGATGACAGGATAAGCAGTACGGGACGAAGCCTTTTGCCACCACCTTCTATAACATGACGTACAGCATCATCAACGAAATCGTAGTGGATCCGTGTTTCTTCAAGAAGGATTCTTTCAATCGCTTCCAAGTCATCAGCTATAATCTTCGTAATGCTATTAAAATCTAGATGATCCATAGATTATTACAGATTTGAAAAGACATTGTCTATTACACGAATAGTATTCTCTACGTCTTCTTCAGTGTGAGCAAGAGACACAAAACCCGCCTCGAATTGTGAAGGAGCGATATACACTCCTTGTTCCAACAATCCCCAGAAATATTTGGAAAACTTTCCTGTATCAGATGTTTTCGCAGTTTCATAGTCAACCACCTCCTGATCAGTAAAGAAGCAGATTATCATGGATCCAACACGATTATGGAAAGACGAAATACCATGTTTTTTAGCTGAGTGTTTCATACCATCAGAGATTGCATTTGAAGTTTCTTCAAGTTGTGTATATACACCGGGCTGCGAGAGTTTCTTCAACGTTGCAATTCCAGCTGCCATAGCCAGTGGATTTCCAGAAAGAGTTCCTGCTTGATAGACTTCACCGATTGGTGATACACACTGCATTATGTCCTTTCTCCCACCGTATGCACCTACAGGCAAACCACCACCAATTATCTTTCCAAAACAAGTAAGATCCGCGTCAACTCCGTATAGTTCTTGCGCACCGCCATAAGCAACACGAAACCCAGTCATAACTTCATCAAATATCAAAACAATACCGTACTCAGCAGTAACCCTACGGAGTTCCTCCAGATAACCATCCTTGGGTGGAATCACCCCCATATTACCCGCAATCGGCTCTAAAATCAGGCAAGCGATCTGATCCGAGTGTGCTTCAATAACCCGCTGAACCGAATCAATATCGTTGAAAGGAACTGTTAATGTGTGGTGGGCAAACTCTTTTGGCACACCTCCGCTATCAGGTAACCCGAAAGTCGTTAGTCCCGAACCGGCCTTTACAAGCAAATAGTCAACGTGACCATGATAACATCCTTCAATCTTGATGATCTTATTACGGTTTGTATACCCACGTGCAAGTCGAATTGCTGTCATCGTTGCTTCCGTACCGGAATTCACCATTCTAATCTGATCAACAGATTTCACTGCCGAAGTAACAATATGTGCTAACTCAACCTCTAGTTCAGTTGGGGCACCGAAACTCGTACCATCTTTCATAACTTCTGAAATTGCCGACAATACTATTGGATTAGCGTGCCCCAAAAGCAAAGGCCCCCAAGAACCAACATAATCAATGTACTGGTTATCATCAATATCATATATTTTTGAGCCTTGGGCACGCTTGATGAAAATTGGGGATCCACCAACGGATTTGAACGCCCGAACTGGACTGTTCACACCACCAGGGATTAATTTTTGTGATGTCTCCCACGCTTGTAGTGATCTAAAGTTTTTTGCCACGTTTCCCTCTTCAGGAATGACCTTAGCAATTACATTTGATGTTTTGTTAATACAAACAACAATAATCGATTACATTATAACTTACTGTCTGAATAGGCGGCAACAAATAAACGGTGCGCACAATTACCAACATGAAACTCACATTTGTAATCATCTTGAAGGTCACTAACAAACTGGTATTTCATTTGTTTAAAGGAAAATATTTGACAGATTACTTAATAGAATACTAGAATAGGTTTTGGTACCGATTTCTTTAAAATTCCAAAATAAGTCAGGCAACTCCCCCTACGTCTTTACAGGTTCAAGATGCTTTCCTAAGATCTAAAATATAACATAACACCCAATCACACTTGGAGAACAAGCTCGTATTTGAAAGCCCATAACCANGAGANNNGCCAAAATGNAGANAGAAAACGNACAATANNACNATACGGGTAATGACCTATAANATTCATCACGGCGAAGGAATNGATGGACATATTAATCTTGANCGCATTGCNACACTNATTCATTCTGCCAACGTCGACCTNNTTGGATTACAGGAGGTGGATCGACATGCCGATCGATCCCANAATCTTGATATGATAAAANCCCTNGCNCATNTAACNANNANNCATTGGGCATTTGGNAAGAATCTCGAATTACAAAATGGCGACTATGGCAATGGTATCCTCACCCGGTTTCCTATCGTACATCAGGAAAACCTCCATTATAAAATGGTTAAATCGTCAGAACGCCGTGGGTTACTTCAAGTGGTAATAGGCATTAAAAATCGAGAAATTGTATTTATGAATACTCATATCGATCATTGCTTAGATAACGCTGAATCCATTTCGAATGTTAAGCAAATCCGAGCATCTGCCAATTCCTACGATGGCAAACCAGTAATTATCTCCGGCGATTTTAACGAAACNCCCAAAGGCCAGATGATTAAGGAGATNGAACTCGATTTTATAAATGCCTCGGGAGCAATTAGCCAACCAGTTTTAACTCATCGNTCTACTAATCTAAAAACTCAAATTGATTACGTTTTCACCTCGAAGGATTGGACAATTCGATCTATAGAAGTACTTTATTCCCTCGCTTCAGATCATCTGCCTCTTGTNGCAGAGATTTCTATGGATAAAATGTAAAGATTAAATTATAGAATTTTAGGATTGTTTCATGAAAAAAATAGTTTCCTCCGTGACATTCACTTTGATATCATTCTCGATTGTAGGAGTCATTTGTACTTGGGCTGTGCCTATTGAAAAAGGGAAACAGTTAATGATAATTGCTGGTCAAGTGAAAGATAATGACGGCNCCCCCCTTGAAGATACAAATGTAATTATCAAAAACATCAACAAANAAACACAGAACTCTCAGCGTACGTTAACGGGNAATGAAGCAGGTATTTTCGATATTATCTTGATAGATTTTTCGAATAAGAGCGTTGCTGATACAGGAGACCAACTTGAAGTTATAGTAAAACTGGATGATGGGGAAATAATTACCAGAAAGATCCACATCGTAACGGAAGATGAAGTTGAAAATTCGTTAGTTACTATTTCAGTTCAAGTTGGAGANAAGCCATCGGTTTCATCAATTGTCCCCTCAACCAGCGCTCTTGATGGAGGTATAACCGTTACCATCACTGGCAATGGGTTTCAGAATGGGGCATCAGCTCGCATGGGTGAAAATGCTATGGCAGCAGTTAATTTTGTTTCTGAAACCACCTTAACTGCTATTATCCCTGCTGGGACGTTAGGCGTCACAGATTTGGTTATCAGTAATCCGGATGGNCGCTCAGCAACACTACTTCAAAGCTTTATCTACACATCACTTGCACCTNNTGTTACAGNGGTTAACCCAACATTTGGCGTCACTACTAGTCACACTTCAACTACAATTAGCGGCGAGAATTTCCAGGATGGTGCGACTGTAAGTTTTGGCGGCACAGAATCCAAACGGGTCGTTTTCGTTTCAAAGATGGAGTTGATTGCCGATACCCCCATAAATGAAGAAGGGAATGTGATAATTCAAGTAACTAATCCTGACAACCAATCTTCTGCACAGTTAATTTCCTTTACTTATATTTTNCCAGCGCCAACTATCTCGAGTNTGANTCCTGATAACGATCAAACTACTGGGGGAAAAACAATCGTTATCAACGGTGAAAACTTCCAGAATGGAGCTACTGTAAGCTTCGGCAAGATTGANGGAATTAATATATCTTTCGTTTCAGTGCGAGAGATAGCTGTTATTGTCCCCAGAGTTGAAGAAGCTGGTACAGTAAATATAATTGTTAAAAATCCCGATGAGCAATCAGCATCAATCGNATTTACATATAGAGAGCCAAAACAACAGCTTATTTGGGATATTAGTCAAAATGAAGTTGTTGACATTTTCGATCTGGTAATCGTGGCAGGTCAGTTTGGGAAAAAAGGNNAAAATTTAACTGGCGATATTGACAANAATGATATAGTTGACATTTTTGATCTNGTACAAATTGCGAGTAACTTTGGTGCTANAANAGAGTCACTNGCTGCTCCATCGATGAGAGACNATCGAATAGCNTACCTGCGCAACGCACTAACTGAANTGGAAGCGTGGNAAAAAACAGATCCNAACATTACCTTTATAACTAAGTTGTTAAANAATTGGATGGTCGNTACTGGTAATATTCCGATGGTTACGAAACTNTTGCCAAACTATCCAAACCCATTTAATCCTGAAACATGGATTCCATTCCAGATTTCGGATGCTTCAACCGTTGAGCTTTCCATATTTGACGTTACAGGACATCAGATACGCCGAATTGAAATTGGATACCGTCAAGCGGGAATCTACCGGAACCAATCAGATGCGATTTATTGGGATGGTCGAAATAAAATTGGGGAGCCAGCAACTAGCGGCGTTTATTTTTATACGCTTCAAACCGACAATTTCTCGGCAACGCGGAAGATGATCGTGTTGAAATAAGTAAGTAACGCTGGTTGATTAAGTCAGTGGGAAAACCTGAAATTATAGAATTCGCCTAGATTTCTAAATTTTCATTTTTATAACAAATGGTTCCTGCCACGATGGTCATTAGGTTTTCTGAAGTCTCATCACATACTTGATCGAACACAGGGCGTCCATCATCAGAAATCCCTACGGCAATCAGGTCTGCTTGCCAATCCTTCTCTAGCTTGCCAATGTTCGTTAATTTCAAAGATTTTGTGCCATTGATAGTTAAAAGAGAAATTAAAGTTTCGGNCGAAAGCTCNTCATANTTATTGGCTAGGAATTTAAGCTCGTCAAGCATACTCAATGACCAATTGCTGGCCAAACTGTCAGTTCCAATTGAAACATTTACACCTGCTGACAGCAAACGCATGATCGGGTGATTCNCATGATGAAAGTATTTATGACTACGAGGACAAAAGGCAACACTTGAANCACTTTTAGATAGTATGTCGATATCTTTGTCTGTCAAATAATTGCAGTGAGCTAAAAGCGGTTGGAGATCTAAAACACCCTGTTTCCTCAGATATATGATGGGTGTAACTTCAGGTGGATCCCAAACATCCAATGAAATACCAAGCATATTTAGTAACTCTGTAAATTCCCCCGTGCCATGTTGTAGGAACTCTATCTCNGCCTCCGTCTCTGCAATATGTGTCGACAGGTGNANTCGATTCAACCTTGCTATATCAGCACAATATTGATAGAGTTTTGCAGACGTCGAGTATGGGGCATGAGGTGTAACAGCGATGGTGAAAAGGTCATCATTTCGAAGGGATTTTAAGCGTTTATTAATACGTTCAGATTCATCGGAAAAAACATGCGAGGAAAGTCCAAGCGTCTCTAAAAAAACGACCTTTCGAATCTGAGAATATTTCAGCGTTTCTAGGCCTTTTTCAGAAGATTGGATGTTCCCAATTGTCGTTGCACCTCCTGCGAGACTTAATTGGATTCCATCCGAGATTGCTTGATTCACCTGCNGATGATCATCACAATTCGATTTGGTTACAATCTGGAACAGCCAATCGGTAAAACGGGCATAATGATNAACAAGGTTCTTGTGGTGAGTTAGCTCAAGGTGGGTATGAGTATTGATTAANCCCGGCATGATTACAGCNGATCCTAGATCAATTACCTTGANGGAACANGGATCTCGAATTTCAGNGTATCGACCAACCTCTTGGATTTTGGATCCACACAAAACAACCGCACCATCCTCAATAATGGTGCGGNTGTTTAATATGGCATACTTAGCACGAAGAATCAATTTTGTNTGTCTTCGTTTCCTTCACTTTTCTGTATCTGNTTTCCATCGNCTTCCTCAATGTTCTCCTTGCTAGCCTCAACNACAGGTGGNTCCTCCTTCAAGTCTTCNGAAGACTTGAATAATTTGTCTCTATTGTATTTATATAAGGCGAATATTTGTTTTNCTCCATCCCGCTTCGCCGGATGTTTCCCACCATCTTCATCCNCCGTCATTAAGATCNTTTGNGATCCATCATTNAGAGTGGCTGTAATTGCCGACGTAGATTCAAAATCTTCNCCATCAACGAAGTCATCCGTTTCAAGGGTACTGAGTGAATTGAGTATTTGGTCGATTTCCGACTTCTTAGCTAGCGAGNCAANAGGTTTTAACATCTGCCATTTCCCCTCAGAATCAAGTTGAAGTTCGATTTCTTCTACCTCAGATTTCATTGNCAAAGCAGTTACATCCCCCTTNTTGAACGCGAAAATCTTACGGGTCTTCCAAGTACGAGATCCTTTGTCAAAAGTNGATTTCAGGTATCCTTTAGCCTTGTAAACTTCATCCGAACCATCTTTTCGAATATAACTATCGAGGAAACTTGAGGTCGTTTTTCCAATGAAAACATGGGCCAAGACCTTGTTTCCAGAATCCAAAAATTTAGTTTCAACACCCGAACTATCNACTTCAAATTTGGCCTGTTTGTCCGGGTTCTTTGAGATGAGATCTAGCNTTTTGAATTCGCNAGCTTTCTCGAGTATATCTTTAACGCCTTGTTGATCTGCGGGATAGNTATCCATTGATTCCACTAACCATTGGCCGCCAGATTTNGTTAGGATNGTAGTTGTTGAATCAGCGNTGATTTCTATCTTAGTAACGACATCAACANCAAAACTAGGAAATAGTTTTNNTGCACTTTCGACNTTCTTGGTTCGCTCATCCTTACCCCATGGATTATCAACAATAATTATAGCGGCACCAAGGAAAATAAGTATACCTAGCAAAATCAGAATTTGTACGATCTTCATGATTTACACCCTTCCGAATGATTCTACCATTTGTCTTGCTCGTCGTTTTAACAAAAAACGCATANCACCAATAATAGCAACTAAAATTGGTACCAGTCCAATACAGATTAATTTGATAAAGAACCTNGNTGTATTACCTNGTTCTGTTTGAAAAGATCTATCACTTAANTTTTGGGATCGAATACCTATCAGTTCTCCACCCAATGCGAGATAATCAAGCGTGTTCTGAAAAAAAGCCATCCCCGCAGGGCTTACCTGATTTAGAATTTGCGAGGTGCCAACTACCACAATTTTCGTTGGTTGCCCCTCAGATATGGTCTCAGGCCTAGAGTCATCAGTTTCTTCATCAGCTGTTGCATCATCTGCAACAGGAGGGATATTCTTACCGCTATAAAAGCTTTTGAATTCACCTGATAAGATGGCTGCTACTGTCAACGACTTTTGGCTAGAACTAGGTGGTCGGAACTGTTGTCCTCCAGGATTCAGATCATATGGGCTTTGAACGGTCGATGATCCTTTGCTAGTCTGAGCTAATATGTCAGCCTTAACTTGCTGATTATCAGTAGATAAAATCTCCAAACTGCTAGTCCATGGAAGGGTCAAACTATCCAATCTCCCTGTGATCATGTGATCAGCAGCCAAACCTTCTGAGGTTTCCCCAGTCAAGAATTTGAACTCTTTCAGTACTTTTGGGAAATATGGATATGGACGAGTAACTGTCATAAACCCACCTTGGGAATAGGTTAAATTGTCGTGAGAGGCATAATCGGCGACTAAATTGTTTCCCAGCTTTACACCATGATGGGAAAGTAAATCATTTAATCCAGTAGAAAGCGGATTCGCTTGAATTGTACCAGGTGGCATATTAATTGAGTCTATCAGAAATATCGCCTTTCCACCCCGCATAATAAACTGATCAATTTCATATTTTTCGCGTTCCCCAATTGTTGATTTTGGACCGGCAACTACCAGAGTCGAAATTTTCTCATCAATTGGTTTCCCACCCTTAATTTCAACTTTTTGAATCTCGTATTGTTTAGCTAATTCTTGACGAAGTTGGGCATTATTTTGAGCATTTATATCAAACTCATCATGTCCGGCAAGAAAACCAATCGTTGATGTTTCTTTGTTGGTTAGCTTAATAATTGCAGAAGTCAAGTCATATTCCAAACTCGAGGTGTTTTGGATAACAGGAATAACCTCTTTCTTATCTTCATAGAGTATAGCTATTCCCATGTAAACATTTGCGACTTCGATTTTATCCTTTTCCCGAACATTCACTTGAACTTCGGGAATCCCCATAAAACGTAGGTTTTGTTTGAAGTCTTCATCGTCACCTATAGGAAGGAAATCAATCTTTAGGTTTCCGCTTCCGAACGCATCATATTCGTCCAACATATCCTTGACTTCTCCACGAATTCTGCTCACCTGCACCGGCGATTTGGAAAAATAGGCCGCAATCCGTACAACATCATCTAATTCTTTAAGTTTTTTCTTGGTTGACTTAGATATGGTATACATCTTATTTTCTGTTAGATCGAGGCGATTAAAAAACCGTTTCGACAGAAAATTAATGGCTAACACAATACCGAGGATGACGAGTGCTAAAACAACCGTATTTGTTCCATATAGAAGTTTTTTAATGGCCATGAGTTATCTCCAACGTTTACTTTCGACTGATAAAATACTTAAGTATAAAAAGAATCCGATAACCGAGAAATAATAAATTAGGTCCCGCGTATCCACAACACCTCTTGTAATGCTACCAAAATGCGATTCTAAACCGAAATCTCTAAAATATGGGACGAAACCAATTACCAGCATTCCAAAACACATTAGGATTCCAGAGATAAAGGCAATAATTTGATCACTTGTTATGGTAGAAGCGCAAAAACCAATTGACAAATATGCTGCTCCCATTAGAAGTAACCCTAGATAGCTAGCAACAATCTGCCCTCCATCTGGATTGCCTAAAAAAGAGAGTGTGATTGGAATTGGAAATGATAAAATGACCATAATAACTATTAGGAAGAAGCTGGAAAGAAACTTACCAATTACAACTTCATGGCTTTTAATCGGCAACGTCATCAGCATTTCAACCGTCCCCATTTTTTTCTCTTCTGCCCACAGACGCATTGTCATAGCTGGTACGAAGAAAAGGAAAATCCATGGCATCAGTCTAAAAAAGTAGGTCATTTGAACCTGTCGTCTTTCAAAAAAGAAACCAAACCAGAAAAAAAGTCCTGCTGAAACTGCAAGATAGGCGATGATATTAAAATAAGCAATGGGAGAGTTGAAGTAACTGCTAGTTTCCTTTTTAAAGAGAGCTAATATATTATTCATTATCCTAGTTCTCCTGGTGTTTGTGACTCGCTCCGAGTCAATTTTAAAAACACATCCTCTAAATCAATTGCTGTTTTGTATAATTCGGTTAGTTCCCAATTATTCTGACTGACAAACTTCGCTAATTCCGGAGCAGTCTGATGGTCTTTATGCGATGTTACGTGGTAACAAGTTGATTCTGACCCCGAATCAACTTGCTTAAAGCCTAGAACAAAATCGAGATGTTCCAATTTCGTCTGAATCTCTTCATGGGGACCGATAATACCTACCTGCGTTATTTGTTGATCCATTGTACTGAGTGCCAGTTCTTGTGGTGAATCGTTAGCTACAATTTTTCCGTTGCTNATGATAAGCGTGCGATCACAAGTCGCTGCGACTTGCGAAAGAATATGCGTACTAAAAATAATGGTTTTCTGTCTGCCAATTTCTTTTATCAAATTTCGAATCTCGATAATCTGATAAGGATCAAGTCCGGCAGTTGGTTCATCCAGTATAAGAACTGGTGGATCATGAATCAGTGCTTGTGCCAAACCTACTCTTTGGCGATAACCTTTTGAAAGTTCACCAATATTTTTATGCATCATCGGTTCCAAACTGCATATATCGATTACATCTTTGATCCTCTCGTTGCGTGTGTGTCCGGAAACTCCTCGAACCTGAGCAACGAACTTTAGGTAATCGACCACCCCCATGTCAGTATAAAGAGGGTTACTTTCAGGCAGGTAACCAATTCGTTTTCTTGCTTCTATTGATTCTTCAAAAACATCGTAGCCGTCAACTGTCACTGTCCCATCATCTGCTGGCAAATAGCAGGTAATAACACGCATTGTCGTACTCTTTCCCGCACCATTTGGGCCAATAAATCCCACGATTTCTCCAGCTTGAGCAGAAAAGGAAACGTTATTTACTGCTATTGTTGCACCATAGCTTTTGGTAAGGTTTTTTACTTCGATCATGAGCTTGTCACCTTAATGTTGATTCTTTAGTTTTCCTTCTTGTTTTTTTATAAGNAAAGTCAATGTATTATTTAGTATTATGCCTGACGTAAAAGCAAAAAATGATAGCAAATTTTTTTAAAAAACGTCAAGGAAAAAAAGCGACTAACTACTTGGTAATTTAAAGGCACTTGAGNGGTNGTAGATTTTATGCTAGAATCTGCAGAGNGTTAAGATCATAGAATTTTGAGGAATCGGACTTATGAAATTATGTATTTGTAATGAGATGTTTGAGNACTGGGAAATTGAGGACGTATTCGAATGTGCAGCTAAGCTTGGTTATAAAGCGGTCGAAATTGCCCCGTTTACACTGGCAGATGATGTAAGGGATATTAGTACCACAGAGAGGGATAAAATCAAAAAAGCAGCTGAAGACTCGGACATCGAAATTGCTGGTTTGCACTGGCTTCTGGTATCGCCAAAAGGTTTGTACGTCAATCACCCCGACAGTGAAATTCGTCAACAGACACTAGAGTATTTTCACGCATTAATTGACCTCTGTGCTGATCTTGGCGGAAGAGTGATGGTGATTGGCTCACCTCAGCAACGTTCTGTACAAGAAGGTTGGGATCCTCATCAAACTTGGGAATACACGAGAGAAACATTTTATCAAAGTGCCATTTATGCTGAAAGCAAAGATGTAACTTTATGTATGGAACCCCTATCTGATAATCAGACTAATTTTATTAATACTCCTACTGACGCTGTAAAACTAATTGAACAAATTGATAGACCTAACTTCAGATTGATTCTCGATGTTTGTAGCACATCAAATCAGGGACTTGATATGCCAACAGAGATTCGTCAGTTTTCTAGTTATCTAGCTCACTTCCATACTAACGATAATAATTTGTATCTTCCTGGTTCTGGTGATGTTGATTACCCTCCAATCATTGAAGCTCTGAAAGAGATCGAGTTTGATGGTTACCTTTCAACTGAGGTCTTTAACTTCGAGCCCGATCCAGAAACGATTGCCCGTCAGAGCATCGAGTTCCTAAAACCATTAGTAGGATAACACTATTATTTACATTTCCACGTCTTCAGATGNTCNTAGCATCTTGACCAATACCAAATTGGCTTTGTTGATGAAAANCTTAAAGNAANCATGCNTTANCAACTAGGTGCAANATAATAGCCTTAGCTANCATTTATGGAGACTTATAAGCTAATGCTCAGCTGGTTTATAGAGGTTGATNTGCACCAGATCAAGAAAACTAAAAAATCAAGTCAATATAAGCCGAGGCTTCATATTTTCGAGATGTCAAAACTTACAGTTGTAAACAGGAATAAAAACAATGGAACTTTTTGAAGCGGTTAGTCCGCTTGATTTCAGGTACTACGGCGCAAATCCAGCATTTATGNAAAAACTTTTGCCGTATGTTTCAGAAGCTGCCTATGTCAAATACCAAGCGAAGGTTGAAGCAGCGCTTGTGCGTACATTGGCAAACAACGATATTTGCTCACACGAAATAGCTGACCAAGTTGAAAAAGCCATTGATCAAGTGACCGCTGAAGAGGTTTACGAAGAGCAATCGCGAATCCGCCACAATATTCGTTCACTAGTCAACGTTATACGACGAAAAATCTCACCTGAGGCTCGTCCATACGTCCATTTATTTGCTACGTCTGCTGATATTCTGGATACTGCCACAGCAATGCGTTTCAAAGATTTAACCAAAAAAGTCATTCTGCCTGACCTGATTAATTTAGAACAGCAGCTAATTGAACTTGCTTGTGAACATGCCGAAACAGTGCAGATTGGCCGAACTCATGGACAACATGCNGAGCCTATCACCTTTGGATACGCTATNGCCCTCTACGTTAGCCGGATTGGAAACCGGATAGAGCTAATTGATCAAATGAACCANAATTTACGNGGACAATTCTCGGGGGCGGTTGGNGCTTTTAACGGATTATCCATGATTAGCGAGAGTCCAGAACAAATTGAATCAGATTTGCTGAATCAACTCGGNTTAAAGCCCTCTGANACCCATACATCAACACAATGTGTNGAGCCTGAGTNTATCAGTGATTTAGCTTATGCAATCACNTCCGCTTACACTGTTTTGGCTAACTTTTCTGATGATATGCGGCACCTNTTCCGGACAGAGATTGCTGAAGTTAGCAAGAAATATGACCCGAANTTAGTCGGATCCTCGACCATGCCACATAAAATTAATCCCGAAGCTTTCGAGAACATCAAGAGTTTATGGAAAGCCTTCGTTCCTCGTATGCAAACAGTATTTATGGANAGTATTCTTGAACATCAACGGGATCTAACAAACTCGGCATCAAGCCGTTTCCTAACTGAATTGTTTGTTGCCTTTGATTATTCAATCTATCGTTTAAGCCGTGTGTTGAAAGAGATAGATGTAAAGGCCGATCAGATGCGGAAAAATCTCGAATTGAGCGCCGGCAATACAGTAGCAGAACCAATCTATCTCCTTTTGGCCTATTATGGTTTCCCTGAGGCCTACGATCACACCAGAAAATTAGTAGCTCAAGTCCATGAAACAGGACAAACTTTAACCGAATTGCTGTGGAAAGACCCAGATCTGCGCCCATTTCTNGAAAACTTGACTGACAAACAACGTAATGTGTTGCATGACCCATCAGCATATATAGGAACATCAGTTAGCCGCACACATGCCACATGTACTGAGTGGGGTTTAAGAATAGAAGAAACTTTGGCAAATCAAGCTTGATCANCGGATGAGGGAGGAAGGAAGTTTGATCCGCTATTCATATATAAATCATCTATCAAAAGTTCTTCATAGCCTAGCTTGAGNTCTAAATTCTCATCTGTAACTGATAGTCGAGTTGCTAGATTTGTGTTTCTTTGCACAACTTTATTGTTGCGGATGGCTAATGTCATGGCTTGTTTTGTGCCAACAATCACCACCAGTTTTTTAGCTCGGGTAATGCCAGTGTAAACTAAATTCCGTTGCAACATTATATAATGTTGTGTCATCAAAGGGATTACTACGGCAGTATATTCACTACCTTGTGATTTATGAATAGTTGTGGCATAAGATAAAACAAGTTCACTTAGATCTAGCATATCGTAGTTAACAGTTTTTTCGGGAAAAGTAACCTCCACAATTTTGTCTATTCGGCTAAAATTAGTGATTCGGCCTATATCACCGTTAAAGACGTCAAGATCATAATTATTCCGAATCTGCATCACCTTATCATTGATTCGAAATCCACTCCGGGTGCCAATTTGATTGGAATCATCTCCGTTTAGAGCATTCTGTAAAAGTATATTCAGGTTTTCAGAGCCGACAGATGATCTGCGCATTGGGCAAAGAACCTGAATATCATCCATCGGATGGTAATTGTAGTGTGTAGGTAACCGGTCTTTTACCAACCCACATATTTTTTCGGCCGCTAAATCTGGATCCTCTTCCTCAATGAAAAAGAAATTTCGATCATCCAAACCACTGAGCTGAGGGAATTTACCCGAATTAATTCGATGAGCGTTAGTAATGATCATACTTTCCTGCGCTTGACGAAATATCTCAGTCAGTTCGACAACTTTGATCCTGCCACAGTTGATCAGATCCTTCAGCACGTTACCAGCACCAACGGATGGTAATTGATCTACATCCCCAATCAGTATTATGACTGCAGCCAGTGGGATAGCCTTAATCAAATTGTTCATCAAAACCAAATCAACCATTGACATTTCGTCGACAATTACCACATCTGCTTCAAGAGGGTTTTCACGATTTCGCTTGAATCCCATCTCCTGTGGAGAAAATTCCAGNAACCGATGAATTGTCTTGGCCTCACGTTGCGTCATTTCACTTAGCCGCTTGGCAGCNCGACCAGTTGGAGCGGCAAGGATAACTTTCTGACCCAACATCTCAAAAAGGCAAATCATTCCAATAGTTGTCGTCGTTTTACCCGTCCCTGGTCCTCCGGTAAGTATCATCGCTTTTGCGTTTGCTGCTGTGTGGATAGCTTGCTGTTGCCCCATAGCAAGATGAATAGACAATTTTGATTCGATTTGGTTGATAGCTTGACTAATGAATTGATCTGTTAATAGTGATCGATTCGTGGAAAGAGCCTCATTGAGTGTGTTGTTGATTCCAACTTCGCAATAGTAAAACGGAGCTAAATAAATTGCCTCATCATCACCGATNCTTTCAATGATTATCGCTTCCTCAGCAATTAAACTGGCAATGCCAAGATCAATATCATCTGGTGAAAGTTCCAATATTTCTTGNCAAACTTCGATTAGCTCTTGGCGATAAAGGAAAACATGTCCAGAATTGTCCGCTTCTTGGCTCAAAACATATTTGAGCCCCGCCTTGACACGATTGGGCGCATTTTTTTCAACACCCAACTTTTGGGCAATTGTGTCTGCAGTTTTGAATCCTATACCATAAATTTCGNTAGCCAATCGATATGGATTCTCCTGNACAAGCTCAATCGAGTCATTTCGGTAAGTTTTGTAGATTTTAGTAGCNTGAGAGGTACTGACATTGTGGGCTTGGAGGAAAATCATCACATTTTTGATTTCACGCTGCGCTTCCCAAGCTTCTTTTACCATGGAAACACGTGCAGATCCAATCCCTTGAACTTTACTCAGTTGATNTGGACTCTTTTCAATAACATCCAGCGTCTCCAGTCCAAACTTATCGACAATTCGGTTGGCCATAACTGGACCGATACCTCTAATCATTCCAGAACCGAGATATTTGCGTAATCCTACAANCGTTGCTGGCAATACAGTTTCATACTTCTCAATCTTAAACTGCTGTCCATAGGTAGGATTATTTACCCAAAAGCCTTGAAGAAGAACACTCTCACCCGCGTTTACGGAAGCGATATTGCCAACAATTGTAACAAATTCATCGTAAGTGGGGGAATCAAGTCGGGCAATAGTAAAACCATTTTCCTCATTCTCGAAAACTATTCGTTCAATTACGCCCTTGAGTATATCCATACTTAATCATNATCATTCTGGGTTTTAAATCGTCTCCATCAACTGAGTAAAAGACTTAAGTCGTGGNTCAATAATGTGAGGCGCANTGAGATGACCATNGAACGCTTCAATAGTTTTCATACCGTTACCAGTAATCAGGACAACAATACTTTCATCACGACTAATTCTCCCTGATTCAATTAGCTTCTTGGTTGCTGCAAGTGTTACTCCACCAGCAGTCTCAGTAAAAATCCCTTCTGTACTAGCGAGCAGTTTCATTGCCTCAATAATTTCGTCATCGCTAGCGGATTCACCGTAACCACCTGATTCTTTGACGGTTTCAATTGCGTATATACCATCAGCNGGATTTCCAATAGCGAGNGATTTAGCGATAGTGTNTGGTTTCACTGGCTNAAAGAACGGNCTTCCTTCTTTCAGAGCATTTACAATTGGTGCGCATCCATCAGCCTGNGCAACATGAATTCTGGTGNGGCNCCCATCTTCAATTAAGTNCATCATTTCGAATTCNCGGCGCGCTTTAGCCATTTTAGTAACCAANGACCCNCCTGCAGCAGGAGCGATAATGTGATCTGGNGGTTTCCAACCAAGTTGCTCGATCACCTCGAAGTAAAGTGTCTTAGANCCTTCAGCATAAAACGGTCTTATATTTATATTTGCAAATGCCCAATTATAAACATCACNNACNTCACTACACAATCGATTNACCTGATCGTAGTTACCATTAATCCCAACAACAACCGGGTTATATACACTTGTACCAACAACTTTGCCAGTTTCAAGATCAGCAGGTATNAAAATGAAACAATCTAACTTAGCAATTGCAGCATGAGCNGAAACTGAATTAGCNAAGTTTCCAGTTGATGCACATGACACGGTGTCAAACCCAAATTCAACTGCTTTACTTGTGGCAATAGAAACGACACGATCTTTAAATGATAATGTTGGTCGACANACCGTATCATCTTTGATATAAATTTCTTTCGCGCCGAGCGCTTCTNCCAAATTCTTGGCCCGAATAAGCGGTGTGAAACCNGTATTGAGGCCAGTCACTGGNTCGCCATCAAGTGGTAGTAGATCCGCATACCGCCACATACTGAGCGGACCATTCTCGATAGATTTCCGAGATATCGTTTTTTTTATTTCCTCGTAGTTATAATCGACCTCAAGTGGAGCGAAAGACATCTCACAAACGTGGATCGGTTTTTTTTCATACTTTCTGCCGGTTTCCCTACACTTGAGACCTAGAATTTTTTCCATACCCTTCTCCGCAATCTCAAATTAAATTAGCTTAACGATAACATATAAAATATACTCGATTTTTGGCACGTTGTCATCTAGAAATGTCTGTGCATTATTTCTAAATCTCAATTACCTTTTGGCAGCGTCGAAAAAAACAGCAATCAGGTCCAGTATAAAGACGATTTGACATTAAACACCAAAGAAGTAATTTTTTGCAAAATATTGTCTGCAAAAAGAGCTTTGTCCTTCTAATGATAAGCAACTAGACCACTTTGTTCGGGGAATTAAGTAAGGGATTATATCTATGCCAATCTGNGANTACTCTGATAAAGCAATTTTTCTAGAATAGATTCGAGGCCNGACAACCCATTTTTGCTTCTTTAATCTCNGCTTCAGTTCTGGACNATACTTGAAAATCGCCTGTTTGACATCAGTCAATNGCTATTGTATTCTATANCAATTAATAGTTCCATTTTGAATTNTGTCATTATTCAAAACACTCGAAATTAGTTGGAGNTAACAGTGCTTCCCATTATTTGGTCAGTGCTAGTATATTGTCAAGATGCAAAAGACATGTAAANGTGAGGCGACTGTAGATGAACTTAAAGAGATCNTTTGGAGCCTTTGGAATCTCTTCCTTGCTACACATGGTATTAATTGTTATTTTAGCACTCTACATTTTGCAACAGACAATTAGTAATCAGCAAGACACAATCTATTCTGAAATTTTGGTGGCTGAACCGGAAAAAATCAAGCGGGTGATACCACGAAAACGAATAGAATTGCAGAAACGAAATATTTCCAAAGTGAATACGAATCAGCCCAAGTTAAAAATTCTGACCAGTAATGCTCCACCTACTAATCGTGGTGTTATCTCTGCTTCGAAACCAACAGAATTCAGTCTTGATGGACCTATTAACTTGAACACAGAAGCTGAAAATTTGGGAGAAGGAATTTCAATCCCGAAAAAATCTGCGCATTTGGGGAAGATGATAGGAAGATCAACAGGAGTAAATCAAAAGGAAAGAGAACGTGAGAAGAGCAAATTGGTGAAATTCATCGAGCGCCAACCAGGCACACAACAGATCTTCTATTCCTTTGATCTTTCANCAAGCATGCGAAATCTCAGCCCATTAAAACTCAGGAAAATCATTGCAATAATCCAAGATTCTCTCGATTTTCTTGAGAANCATGACAAATTTAATCTTGTAACTTTTAGTGGTGACATCAACTTCTATCATCCTGATATGATCACCCCAACCATTGATCATATCAAACGAGTAAAAGAGTATTTAAACGGTATTAAACCAGAACAGAGTTCCCGGGCTTCTGACCAGGATATGCTATCTGCACTCAATTCCATAAAACCAAACAACCCAACAATTGTGGTACTCTTCAGTGATGGNATCCTCACCTCCGCCGGAATCCCACAACCCGAGGAAATGCAGAAATACGTTCCCTCTAGGACA
The DNA here is from genome assembly GCA_002697225.1 of Candidatus Poribacteria bacterium. The sequence goes on along the minus strand of NZUQ01000013.1, from coordinate 57,936 downwards.
AAGATATTTACAATTGCAACTGGTATGTCACCNGATTTTCCNGGAGCTATCTTACTTAAAATGCTCTCGAATCAAAGCAATGGGGAATTTTGGCTNGTTGACAATTGAAGAGTACAGATTTAAGATGCATCCAGATCATTTAAAAGTTTACTTAGCTGANCCTTCACCATGTCGTTATCNTCTTTCTCCTGAAAAAATTCGGATAGCTGAAACTCAAGATTGTCATAAGGATTTGCTTTAATCTGCCGNCTCAGTCGTTCCGCTCTAAGAATAGCTATAATCCGTAGTCTGTCNTTTGGAACTTCNGTTTTNTACAATTGATTAACCAAAATTTTGGCTAACCCTTTGGCTAANCCATTTTCTGCATGTGNCACTAGCGCATTTATTGTTNACTGTTTTGCGCTNTCATCCACGTCGTTGTATAAGATGTCGAGNAGCATACCAACAGCATCTTTAGTCGGNAATTTGGTTAGAGCTTCAACAGCGTGNATTCGAACCTGTCCAGTTGGATCCTTCAAAGATGCCAGCATTTCTTTGGTAGCAGGTTCNTCAAACATGGAGAAGGTGCTCGCAGCAGAGATACGAATAGTTGGATCACTACTGGTTAGATTAACCAAAATGTCGGATTTNTACNCNTTTTTCCCTAGTTGATAAAGCACTGATACGATCGATGCNGCAANAGNTNNGCTNCTTTTTTGTTTTTGCATTTCAAGCTTTGGAATTATNNTAGGATCATTGATCTCTCCAACAATCCTCACAAAGTTCNNCTTAATANCTTCACTAAACTCAGNNTTCNCAAGTGCNTCGACGATTGGTTGTGATAAACCAATTTCTTTTAGTATATAATTCAACTCAGGATNAGCTTTATCATAACGCTNATTACCATACGCANCGATCAGGATCTCAATTTTCTCGGGACTTTGTGCCACTTTGTCAATGAATATTTGGAACAGATCTTTCTGTAANANTCCGNNNCGNTGNCCAAGAATATCGATAAGAAANGCTATTTCTTCGTTATTAAGCTCATTTAAGCGTNTTTCCTTTTCNNTTCTANATTCTGCAGATTNNCCTTNAACTGTACCNGCATCGCCGGTCGTAAGTGCATTATAGTAGGCAATAAGAAGNAGCCCCNTCGGTTCGANTTTNCGCTCCCGTTTTTCCTCAGATTGCCTCAGNTGTCCGATCGCCTGAATTGTTAAGGCCGAACCAAGTAACTTGTCGCGGCCAAGTTCATATGGGGTTGGCCCCAGTTGATCCNTACAGCCAGCATTTAATACCAGNNGTATTAACNCACACGCGGCCAAAAGGTACTTTGTCATAAAAAGTTCTATTCTCCTATAATTTTGTATCNGTGTCAGGGGTACTTGCTACGCAAATTCCCTAGTGTACAGAAAATCATCATTCCTGTCAAGANATTTTCTGAATTGAAATTGAAGGTTAATTATCTGTTGNATGCTGCGATTTATCCGTTTGTTTTGCTATTCTANNGTCGATATGCTAGAATAAAATTCCCTCGTAAATTTAGTGANAACATCCATATATTANTATTATGTTTNAAGNAAAAATCTAATAATNATGANTCGNAGATACATNGTTGAATTCAATCTNAAAAACCTCCCCATACTTCAAACCGAATTCCTGATAATTGGTAGTGGGAGTGCTGGCATGCGNGCTGCNATTGANGCTTCTCAGCATGGTGATGTGCTCTTAGTNACTAAAGGACAACTAAAAGAAAGCAATTCACGCTATGCACAGGGCGGTATTGCTGTTGCTATGAGCCAAAANGACACAGTCGATTGCCATGTTGANGANACNCTAAAAGCTGGTAATGGTCTTTGCAATGAAAAAGCTGTCAAAATNATGGTANAAGANGGAATCGANCGTGTTTCNGAACTAATTANGTGGGGAGCAGAATTTGATGGGGATGAGAATAACAACCTTGGTTTCACAATNGAAGCAGCTCATCANCGTCATCGAGTTGTTCATCGTGGTGATGCGACAGGTAAGGAAACCACAANGGTTTTAACTAATCATTTACAGANACAAAAGTGTATNCAGTGCNTTGAGTACTGTTTNGTCATTGACCTNGTGGTAGAGGATGGAGTTTGTTTNGGTGTACTTGCNATAGTTAATAANNAATTGCACTGGATTTATGCTGGAGCGACGGTGATTGCCTCAGGGGGACTAGGCCAGATTTTTGAATGTACTTCAAATCCTGCGATTGCTACTGGGGATGGGTTTGCAATTGCGTGGCGTGCTGGATGTAAAATGACGGATATGGAGTTTGTACAATTCCATCCAACGACCCTATTCATAGAAGATGCTCCTCATTTTNTGATTTCTGAAGCAGTTCGAGGAGAAGGTGGAATCCTTTTAAATTCATGTGGGGATATGTTCATGGGAAAATACCACGATATGAAAGAATTAGCGCCACGTGANNTCGTCAGNCGAGCAATTTNAAATGAAATNCAACTCACANNCTCACCCTGTGTTTATTTAGACNCTACACATCTGTCAACAGAATANATTCAAAAACGTTTCCCNACAATCCACCAAACATGCATGCACTATGGNTTAGATATCTCATCGNNCCCTATTCCCGTACGTTCGGCTGCTCACTTTATGATGGGTGGGATACAGACAAATACGGAGGCTGAAACAAATATCAAAGGACTATTTGCTTGCGGTGANGCAGCGTGTACNGGAGTTCATGGGGCTAACCGCTTNGCGAGTAATTCATTGCTNGAATGCTTGGTTTTNGGTACACGGGCTGGAAATNCAGCAGCNGTGTATCTTAACCAAGCTGGTAATTGCCAAATGCCAAAAAACCCTNTCAAAAACAGAAAAAAAACTGNGCTCAACGCTGATTTCGATATTAAATCTGCCCAGCAATTAGTTCGCAANTCAATGTGGGAATTTGCTGGAATCACACGTCATGCGAACAACCTACAGCATATCATGAAAATGCTTGATAAAATGGATGACACTACTTTATCAGATGGCATTGAAGCCTTTGAGCTTCAAAACATGATTGATGTAGCAAGGCTAATTACCCAAGCCGCACTTCAACGCACTGAAAGTCGTGGGGCACATTATCGGCACGATTTCCCGAAGGAAAATGATGTAACATGGAAAAGACATATCNATCTACAATACTAAAGATAACTAAATCAACGGAATGCGAACTATGAAAACATATTAGGAAATCAGATTGAGATCAATTATCCTTCTCACAATTTTAGCAGCNGTTTTCGTAGTAGCCAGCCAAAACATGAAATTCGTTCTTGGTGTTACGGTGGCTGGAATCTTAACCATTGTTCTTCTCATCTCAGTGGTTCTTGAAATTGAACCTNCAGAAAAAAACAACAAGCAAGAAATCGGGAGTAAAACTGAAGATGACGAGCTGCCGGATCGAATCGAAATTCCAGAAGAAGCAGAACCGATCATTGTTGACGCTGAATCGTCAAGGGGGCGCGACAGATGAATCTACTTTGATATCCTAATGTTTAGCTTGACAGCACCGATTTTTCTTNNACTCCTCCTCCTTTCTATCTCTGCTTTTCTGCTTACTCAATGGTGGGGGAAAAATCAATCTCAATTAAAGAACAGAAATTTTCTTCTACTCCTCCGTCTTGCTAGCTTAGTTTGTCTAGCACTCGCCCTTGCTGGAGTCCACCGGAAAGCTCAGTCTAATCAGCTAACATTTGCGTTTTTGATTGACATCTCGAANAGTNTACCAAAAACTCAACAACGCTTTGCAATCGATCAAGTCAATACTATTATTAAATCACTGGAACCAATGGATCAGTATTGTGTGATTTCATTCGCCAAACAGCCATCAGTTTCAGTACCTTTAGTTGCTGTTCAAAACAATCCACATGTATCACCAAAATCCATTTGGGGAAATGCAATCGTTCAAAATGGCACTGATCTGGCTAGTGCAGTTCAGTTGGCAATTTCCGTATTGCCGGAAGCCGCCCAGAAGAGAGTTGTTCTATTCAGTGATGGTCTCCAAAATACCGGTCGAATTGACAGTATGCTGGAACTAGCCCAAGCAAGCGGAATTATGGTGCTTACCATACCAATATTAGCTGAAAGGAAAAATGAAATTATCGTCCAGAAACTTCAAATTCCACCTGAAATACGAAAAGGGAGAATTTTCAAGGTTCGGGCCATGATAGAGAATACTATGGATCAAATGGTAAGTATCAATCTTTATCGAAATGGATTTCCTGTCATTACTCACAAAGAAATGTTCTTAAAATCAGGACAACAGACCATCGTATTTGACCAACAAGTCTTTGATACAGGCAATCACGAATTTCAGATAGAAGTGATTGCAGACGACGAGGTGAGTGAAAATAATACTNGCTATGCTTTAACACAGATTTTGGATAGGTCTAGATTGCTCTGTGTTACNTCTGATCCATTTGTTTCACAAACAATAAGAACCNTTCTTGGAGGCGGAAATTTTGTAGTTGACGTGGTTAAACCATCTAGCTTTCCAATCGATTTCACTCAATTACAGAAGAACCAAGGGATTATCCTGATAGATGTATCAGCAGACGAATTGTCCCTATTNCAAATGAATCAGATCGAAACTTATGTTCGGGACTTTGGTCACGGGCTAGTTGTGATTGGAGGCAATCAATCGTTCGGTAGAGGAGCATATCAAAATACCCCNCTTGAGCGTATGTTACCACTTAAAATGACACCCAAAAAGCAAAAAGATCCACTCTCAATCCTTATGGTGATTGANACCTCTGGAAGCATGGCAAATTATGTGGAAGGAAACCAGAAAATTGGATTGGCTATCGAAGGCATTCGATTAGCTATTAACGCGCTAGNCGAATCGGACTTAGTTGGCGCAGTTAGTTTTTCCACTTCCATTGGCCTTGAAATATCACCAACAACTGATCATCAACAGGTTTTACAGGCGGTAGAAACACTACGTCCTAGAAATGGGACACAGTTGTTTCCCGCACTTCAGAAAGCATACGAATTGGTTAAAAAAACTGAAACGAAACAAAAACACATTGTCATTCTTTCAGATGGGAAATCAGACGGTGATTTTGAATTATTGACAACCCANATTGCCAAAAACGATATTACTATTACTACNCTCGCTATAGGTGATGCTGCACAGGACCTACTACGAATGATTGCGCGTAACGGAAAAGGACGCTATGTGCACGTCGAAGATATGACTCAGCTCCCTCGAATACTGGCCGAGGAGGTACATCAAACCCAGAAGTATACTGTTCAAGAAATGTTTGTGCCACGTTTCAATCAGACAACTCAGATTTTAGAAGGTATCAGNCAATTGCCTAATCTTTATGGTTATATAGCTACATCAGAAANGGAAACCGGGCAAATTTTAATTAAATCCCACAAAGATCATCCAATTTTGGCAGTATGGAACTACGGCTTAGGCCGATCANTTGCTTTTACTTCTGATTTAAAAAGCTGGGGACGAGATTGGGTTTTGTGGGAAAATTTCGGTAAGTTCTGGATCCAAGTTGTCAGTTCAGTCCTACCACAATCTAGCACAAACAAGGATTTTGATATACAAACATCTATTAATGGCGAATATATAAAAATTGTTGTTGAAGCAAAAAGCCTTCTGGCAGTCGGTGATAGTTCTGAACTTTTTGTCCGCGTATCATCCCCTAGCTATAATGGACAGTCAGTTGAGATGATACGTACAACACCAACTCACTATGAAGGTCGAATTAAGATTGATGATCTTGGGACTTATTTGGTTACTGCCAAGACATCTAAGGATCAGCAAACAACTCGCTTCGTTGTGCCATATCCATCGGAACTAGCAAATTTCGCAACAAATCAGCGGCTACTACAAAAAATTGCTTATCAAACGAATGGAATTTTTAACCCGTCGATGGAAGAGATCGCTGCTCGTCCTAGTAAATCAATCAAAAAATCTAAAGACCTTGCTCCGATATTCTTGATAATCTGCACCATCGTTTTTGTCTCGGAAATGGTTATACGGCAGTTCCGTTTCAAAAATTATTGGTCAATCTTGACGAGAGAACCTCCAATAGATCAAGGGTTAAGGCGCACTTCCATACTAATAAACCAAGAGTTAGAAACAAATTCTAGCATACAGAAATTGCTACACGTCAAACGTCAGTCTACTACCAATTCTCAAATGACATCATAGCTTTAATTGTCCCAGAATCTGGGTTAAGCCATGTTGGGAAAGCCTCAATTAATTCATCGGAGGTTGCGCGGTGTGTGATCCATGGATTGGTGTCAATTTTGTTCTGTTCCACCAGTGTGATAATTCGTTTGAAGTCACTTCCTGTTGAGTTACGTGTACTAAAGAGAGAGATCTCTTTTCGGTGNAATTCTGGATCGTGCAAAGTGATATTATCCTGTACTAATCCAACAAATACAAGCTTTCCTCCTGATGCCACATAATTAAATGCGTTCTCCATCGACTTCACGCTGCCAGTTGCATCGAAGACAACAGTCGGCATATCGTTTGAAGTGATTGCCTTGAGTTGCTCAACTGGATTCTCCTGTGGGTTGACAGTGAATTCAACGCCAAAAACCCGTCGACAGAAATCAAGACGATTCTCGTTAATGTCCATTACAATGATACGACCACCTGCAATCTTAGAAAATTGAGTAACGGTCAGTCCTATAGGGCCAGCACCAATGACCAGAACAAATTCTCCCTGACCGAAATCGGCCCGATCCACAGCGTGAGCTCCAATACCAAGCGTCTCAACCAGTGCAAGTTGATCTAGACTCAACAAATCCGATTTATGCAGTTTATTAACTGGTATCGTGATAAACTCGCGCATCCCTCCATCAGTGTGCACACCTAATGTTTGTAATGTTGTACAACAATTGGTTTTTCCCCGTCGGCAAGAAATGCATTTACCACAATTTAAATATGGCTCAATTGCACATATATCGCCGACGTGAAGATCCTGATCATTTTCATCAATTTCCATGATTTGAACACCAAGTTCGTGCCCCAAAATCCTTGGATAGCTCAGGAAAGGCTGCCGGCCACGAAATGCATGGAGATCAGTTCCGCAAATTCCAACCCGATAGATTCTTACCAGTGCTAAACCAGAAGATCGGGGCGGAATTTCGGTTTGCGATATTGAAAAATTCCCGGGACTATCAAGTGTGATTGTTTGCATGATTTAGTTGTTTTCAAGTCTACCACTAGTCCAAGTTTTGTTACGAACTGGATCTAGAATTTCCAGAATTTCTGATAATAATTGTGTGTTTGGCCTGTGATTGACGCAAGCGATATTTTTTTTGACATTTTCAGGATTTGCTGTTCCCATTAAGGTTGTATGAATTCTCGGATTAGCCAAGGCAAACTGCAATCCAAGTTCTGCAATATCAGCACCTTTATTACGACAATGTTCTGCCGCCTTTACACAGGCGGCTTTAATTTCGTTGTCAGCTGGGTGCCAATCTGGAGCCCCTTTATTGGTAAGGAGTTGCATTGATAACGGTGAAGCGCTAATGATACCTACATTTTTATCCTCAAGTACTGGAATCAAACCTCCTAAAGAAATATCATTTAGCGAATAACGACAATAGGATAAAATAGTATCAACGTTGGTTCTCTCTAACACATAGCGGAATATTTTCAATGGTAATCCAGTAATACCAATAAATCTAACTTTCCCTTGCTTTTGGACTTTTCGTAATGCGGGGAGAGTTTCATCAACAACCACATCGAGATCAACAAATTCGATATCATGACATTGAATGAGATCAATGTAGTCAATCCTGAGCCGAGCCAAGCTTTGATCTACACTTTTGATGACGCGATCGGATGTGAAGTCAAAATCTTGGAGGCCATAGCGTCCAACTTTAGTGGCAAGATAGTATTGATCCCGGTTAACGGTTCCAAGTGCTTTACCCAAGACTATTTCAGATTCGGTACGCCCATAATAAGGAGACGTATCAATAAAATTAACCCCTAAATCAAGAGCAGTATGAACAGCAGAAATCCCCTCTGATTCGTCTATACTCCGATATTCGCTGCCAAGTGGTGCTGCCCCAAAACTGATTATTGAGACCTCTAAACCTGTTTTTCCAAGTGTTCTATATTCCATACCTGAATTTCTTTCATTCAACCATAACTTAATAACCGAATGTGATGTCCTAAATGCTCGTTCAAAAGCTGATTGTGCAAATCTGAATTAGTGCTCAGCGTTTCCAGAATTATTTCTTTGAAAGGCTGGCTATCTGGCATTTTTCCAATTGCTAACACAGAACCAAATGTAACGTGCATGATTTGGCGACCGTCATCTTGATCAAGAAATTCTGCCTCTCTTTCCTTATGATTTAGGTTTTCTGGATTATCAACTCGATTGGGATCTGCTGATATATGGTACGTTGCTCGATCTGTATCAAAACTTTCAAGAGAAAACTTAATAATTTCCAAAAACGCTTCAGGATTCCTTCTTGCCACAACCCTTAGTGCCTCAAGATAACTGGTACCAGCAGTTTTGACATGTAACAGATTACCACAAACACGACCAATGATTGGGTATATACTAAATTTATCTGATCCACTATGGACACTAATTTTATATGGTCCGCACCAGCGAGCAATGGCAACATGTTGAGCCAGCGTCGATTCAAATAAGCCGAGGTCTCCTTTATAATCAATTGCTTTTTCAAATTGACCTACAAATCTTGGTGCAAGGCTAACACATTGAACTTCCCGACGTTTTAGTTCCATACCGATGAAGAGATGCTCAATTGGTGTTGTTGGTGTATCCGTTTCATCAACTGAGACTTCGATTTCAAAGTCAGCACCTGATGTTGCTTCAGTAATCCATCCTGACATTTTTTCGGCATATGCAATTGCCCGACCATATTTCACAACTGCCCGATACAGTTTCTCCCTATCTTTGAAGTCAAGGGTGAGATCATTACTGACTTCAATCCCCTTACCTAAATAGAGATCCTCGATTTGTCCAATTGATTCGAATGCTTGCGATTTAACCACTTCATCTAAAGCTTTTTTTAACTGATTTTGAACCAAATTGTCTGCTGCGTTATTCACAAACTCCGAGGGGTCAATGGTAAAAAAAGTGAACCCCGCATTGGCCAGATTAATTACGTCTGTCTCTGTTTTTAAGTGATCGGCATCGGCCCCCCAAATCCCTTGCCAACCAGAAGTTCGGATTGCTTCTTGCGCAGTAGACATAACTTCTAGCGGTGTGCGATTCGTTCGATCCATCTCGCGGACTGATTGTTGAGCAAAAATCGGAAGAAGTTGTCCAGATTGCGTAGCTAAGATGTGACCTGGAGTTGCTAGCCCAAGTCGATCACCGAAACCAAACGAGGGGTGAAGACCTAAAAGCGAGGGAGCTAGTGAATTTCTTGTTTGAGGTTCCACAGTTGCGATTCTATCACGTACCAACAACAAGGACAATAAAAAAACTTTCTCTAAATCTTCTCACAATTCCTAAATCTATCAAGATTGATGAAAGTGAAACTGATCATCCTCAAAGTCAACGAGAAGGTCGGTTTTGTCACTGAATCTCTCCTCAAGAAGCTGGATAGCTAAAGGGTCGAGAATCTTACGTTGAATAGTCCGCCGAAGCGGTCTTGCACCATAAACTTCGTCATAGCTTTGTTTCGCTAGTTCTTCTTTTGCCAATTCTGAAATCTGCAGGTTGATATTTTTATCCGAAAGTTTTAGGGCAACTTGATCTAGTTCCAGTTGGACAATCCGTTTGATAGATTTTAGGTCGAGTCGATTGAAGACAATCTGATCATCAATTCGATTAAGGAATTCAGGACGGAAATGCTGGTGCAAAGATTCCATAATTCGCTGATGGACCCCATCCGGGTCCAAACTCTCATCATTGAACCATTGACTGCCAATGTTTGAGGTCATGATAATAACAGTATTTTTGAAATCAACAACTTTCCCTTGACCATCTGTCAAACGACCATCATCGAAAAGTTGCAATAATATATTGAAAACTTCAGGATGTGCTTTTTCAATCTCATCTAAAAGTACAACAGCATATGGTTTTCGTCGAACCGCTTCGGTCAACTGCCCACCTTCGTCGTAACCTACGTATCCAGGCGGAGCACCGATTAACTTTGAAACACAGTGTTTCTCCATATATTCACTCATATCAATTCTAATCATGGCGTTTTCATCATCAAATAGAAAAGCTGCTAAAGTCTTGGCAAGGTGTGTTTTCCCAACACCAGTCGGTCCCATAAAGATGAGTGAGCTGATTGGCCTGTTCTGATCCTGTAAACCAACACGGGATCTCCGTATTGCATTAGAGACAATAGCAATTGCTTCGTCTTGACCGATGACGTCTGCCTGAAGCCGGATTTCCATCTGGATCAACTTTTGGATTTCCCCTTCNAACATTCTTGCAACAGNAANACCTGTCCATTTTGACACAANTTCAGCCACGTCATCTTGATCAACTGTCTCCTTCAGAAGTTGTCCCAATCCTTGCATCTTCTCCAAGCTTGACTTAGCATTTTCAAGCCGTAATTCTAAACTTGGTAGATCTCCATATAGTATTCGTGATGCCGAGGTCAGATCACCAGTCCGTCTAGCTTGTTCTTCCCGGATTTTCAGTGTTTCGATCTGCTCCATGATCTCACGTATACCTTGAAGCGTCTCCTTTTCGTTGTGCCACTTGGCTTTCAGTTGGTTTCGCCTTTCCTCAAGATCGGATTGTTCCGAAGTGAGTTGAATTAATCGATCCCTTGAAATTTCATCCTCCTCCTTATCAAGTGCTTGTCGCTCAATCTCAAATTGAATGATCTTACGATCAACTTCATCAATTTCCTGAGGCACACTATCAATCTCGATTCTTAAACGAGATGCCGCTTCATCGATTAGATCTACTGCTTTATCCGGTAGGAAACGATCCGGGATATAGCGGTTTGACAACGTAGCGGCTGAAACAATAGCGTTGTCCTGAATTTGAACACCGTGATGTGTTTCATAACGCTTCTTTAAACCACGTAAGATCGTAATTGTCTCTTCAACTGACGGTTCGCCAACCATCACTGGCTGGAAACGTCTCTCTAGAGCTGCGTCTTTCTCAACATGTTTTCGGTACTCATCAAGCGTGGAAGCACCAATACATCGCAACTCACCGCGTGCGAGAGCAGGCTTAAGCATATTTGATGCATCAATTGCTCCCTCTGCTGCTCCTGCACCAACAATAGTATGCAATTCATCAATGAATAGAATGACTCTGCCATCAGCTTGCTCTATTTCTTTCAAGACAGCTTTTAACCGATCTTCAAACTCACCACGGTACTTCGCGCCCGCAAGCATCGCACCAAGATCAAGAGCGATTAACTTTTTGTCTTTCAAGGTCTCTGGAACGTCACCATTGACAATTCTCTGAGCTAGTCCTTCGACAATCGCTGTTTTACCAACGCCTGGTTTTCCTATTAATACAGGATTATTTTTACGTCGACGTGACAATACCTGTAAAATTCGGCGAACTTCATCATCGCGACCAATGATGGGATCAAGTTTCCCTGCTTGAGCAGTTAGTGTCAAATCTTGGCCAAAGCGTGTAAGAGATTGATATTTCTCTTCGGCGTTCTGATCAGTAACCTGTTGTCCCCCACGGATAGCGACAAGTGACTTGAGAATCTGATCTTTGATAACACCATGATCTCTCAGGATTTTGGCGGCTTGACTTGTCTTCTCTTCTACAATACCAATTAGAAGATGTTCAGTACTCAAATATTCGTCTCTGAGATAAGTTGCTTCTTTTAAAGCTAAGTCAAAAATGCGTTTTAACGTTTGTGAAACAACCGGTTCCTGACCAGTTCCTTGTACTTTTGGGTTCCGCTCGAGTACTTGAGTTAATTTCAGCCTTATTCCCTCAATATCTGCTCCAAGTTTCTGAAGAATCGGTTGGGTTACTCCGTCCTCTTGAGCTACCAATGCTTCAAGCAGATGCTCCGGACTAATTTCTGGGCTTTGCATTTGGACAGCCAGATCTTGTGCTCTTTGTACAATCCCCTGTGCTTTAATTGTAAATTGATCGTATCTCATTGTGGATACTCACCTTTGCTGTTATATTTTCGGTTAAAAATAGCAAGTTCAATACCAATTTCTAAGGACTATTGATTTTTGGGTAGTTATAATCAGTTCCAGCAAAACGGTTCATACCAGATGGCTGATTGATTTCTTTAGAGAAAACCTTAGTTTTTGGTTTAGATTCAGATATCTTAAAAAACGTTGTTTTCATGACAAAGGTTATAGGTTTTTGTCAAATTGGCACAATTTGGGTGAAGACTGCTGCTGACATTGACATTTAAATTATTGGTTTAATTCCAAAATCACGTTACCCTTGTGTCACCTTATAAGCTCCTTAGTTTTCAGTTGAACGGGAGATGTAACTGTGTTAGAATCCTCGGGGATTCTGGGATTTGGCTGAACAATATGGGCTTCATTAAAAAACTTTTTTATAAGACTGTTGAGACAACAGAGTTAGAACAAAATGAGGATCAAGGTGCGGATAAAGAACCAAATCCTTTCTTGGTGGATTTCCCTGAAGATACAGATGAAAGTCAAAATGAATCCAATCCTTTTCTAGAAGAACTAAATGAAAAAAACAAAAGTGTTGAAACCCCAGAAGGGGCAGATAAAATTATTAGTCAAGAGGATTTGAGTTCTGTTGATAGTANCATTTCTGAGGTATTGTTCGACCTGCCCGCGGGTGAGTTTGATGATGATGAAAACAGAATAAATATTGATAAAGTTCTGATGGCTGGTGGAATTGATCGTAATTGGGAGTTAGATAGTGGTGAGTATTCGGTTGAAAAAGTAATACAACTGATTGAAGAAGGTGTCCCAAAAGAAAGTCTTCCNCCTGTTATCAAGGTTTCAGGTAAGTCTGTTGAAGATNTTATTCAGGATGCTCTGCAAAAAGGAGCAATTTGCGAAGAGTTTGAAAAAAACTATCAGCAAGAACACCATGCGCAGGTGCAACAAACCAAGGATGATATGAAACAGATTGAACAGGAAACCGATCAGGAAATAGATCAGTTGAAAGCAGAAATGGAAATGAGAATTCAGGACCTTGAAGAAAATCGACAGAATGGCCTAAATGAACTTCGCGCGAGGAAACAAGCCTTAGTCCATAAATTCAATCAGGATATCGCCATTCTAGATGACTACGAGGCTAAATGCGCAAAAGTGGCAGAATTTCTCAGGCAACCCGAACCGAATGAATCAGAACAATCGATCATGTAGTTTATTTCACACATCAATATATCTGAGGAGGCAGGAAAATGGGTTTTTTTTCATCAGTCCTTATCCGAATCAAGGGGTTTTTCCTTCAAGCAGGAGATGACATTGTTTCAGGGAGCACATCAAGTATCAAAGCAACTTATAGAACAATAGAAGAACAAGAAATTAAACGTTACAACCAGATGCTTGATGCTGTTTCTTCACTCGCACGGCAAAGGGCGCAAACAGAACAGGAAATCCAGAAAGACGAAGAACAACTCAGCGAGTTGGAACAGGAAATGGAAGGGGCATTAGCTATTGCTGAGCGTGAACCTGAAAACCAACAAGTTCATGAACAAGCCTACAACCGTGCTTTCACGAAAAAGGAAGAACTAGAAGGCCGTCTGGAACAACGTCAAAGCAAGTTTGAGGAACTAGATCAAAAGGTTGAGAATTACAAAATCGAACTTGCCAATTTCCAAGAGCGTGTTCAGTCATTGAAACAAGAAGGTGATGAAGCAGTCGCTGATTTAGTCAGTAGTGAATCAATTGTTCGAATCGAACAGAGATTACAAGGACTTTCAACAGAGGGTACGGACCAGGCATTAGATGCCGTTCGTCGTAAAGTTCAGGATACAAAAGCTAAGGCGCAAATTTCCTCTGAGATTGGAGGTACGGATGTGTCCCGCCAACGCGAACGCTATCGAGCTGCAGCTAAGCAGAGTACTGGATCCAATGAGTTCTCAGAAAGGCTGAAACAAAGACAACAGACAAAGGCTGAACCCCAAACAGAAACAACAGAGGAACGCAAGTTAGGAGAATAGGGTGTTTTCCGAATTTTGATTTCAATATTGTTGTAGCTAGCAGCTGTCATTCCATAATCCTCTCCAATCAATTCCTTTTTTAAGTGATTCATAGTATTTGTAAATTTCATTTCAGCATCCGNCATCTATTTCCCACAACTTCACCTCAAATCGGAGGAACACAGTAATGGCGGAACAAAAATTGGCACTTGGCCGAATCTTTATGGTGCTTGTTATTCTTATAGCTGTCATCGGTGGTCTNGCTTACAAATATATAATTCCCAAACTNCAAGAGAGCCAACAAGCGAAAAAATACGATCAAGCNAGTAGCGGNGGTCGTTTCGATACAAATGTCACCGTTGCCGGAGATCCGTGGTCTGGTTATAGTCTCTTTCGCTCCGATCGATTCCGTACGGTTCTTTCCCAACTTCAGATTGGTTACCGCTATGAACAAGAGGAGGATCTAGAAAAACGTTTTCAAGGATTAGNCGATGGTAAATACGATTTTGTGGTCGCCACAATCGACGGCTATACACTCAATGCCATCAACTTGAACTATCCAGGCGTTATTATCTTTCTGGTAGATGAATCCAATGGTGGCGATTCGATTGTCGCCAGTTCAAAAAATCAAGCTCTAGATGACTTAGAGGGTGCAAGGATTTCCTATTCGGCTGGTTTTCCNAGCGAACACCTATTAGATGTCACATTGACACACTTCGACATTCTTAGCGTTAAGCGTATGCCGGTGACTAANGGGCTTTCAGAGAAATCNTACCAAATGTTGAAACAAGGACAGGTTGANGCAGCAGTTGTATGGGAACCTGAAACATCACGTGCTATCCAAGAAGGCTACACCTTACTAACCAGTACCAAAGACAGTGATGACATTATCATCGATGTCTGCATCGCCTCGCGCCAAATCGTTACAGGCAATCCACAAATCGTACAGAAAGTGACTCGCGCATATTTTAAGACGCTTGATTATTACCAGAAACGAGAATCTGAATTTGTCCAGTATCTAGCAGAAGATGGGGGGGCCGATATCGATGAGGCAACCGCACAGCATATTTTGGATGGTATTGACTTTATCGATCTCAGGGAAAACCATCACCTCTGGTTTGGCATAGGTCAGACTGCCACTGATAAAATCGCAAAAGTTATTGAAGATACAATTAGTGTTCAACAATTTCATGATAAATTGNTGACAGACCCATTTGCCAGCAAACCCGGTGGAGCATATTGGATAGTGAATAAGGATTTTCTCAGCCAGTTAACCCCGAGTGCGGCACCTCAAATCAAAGGCATGCCAGAAAAAGAAGTGGCACCGCCACCAGTTGAGACTAAGCGGCAATTTGCCAGGATGAAAGTCGAGGAGATTGAAAGTAAAACTCAACGCATTGGTGAAATGAGAGTTGATCCAATCTACTTCGGTAGCGGTTCGGCAAAGTTAAGTCAACAGTCGAAACTAGTTGTTGATAAATTTGCCGATACTTTTTTGCACTATCCGAACTATCGTTTGATCCTGCATGGTTACTCCTCTCCCACCGGTTCACCCCAGATTAACATGGACCTCTCCAGGAAACGCGCTGGATCAATTGCCCAGTATCTNGTTCGANAACACAATGTTCANGGCAGCAGGATTAATACTGTCGCTCATGGTGACAGAGAACCACTCNNACGCGACCAAAATGANGCTTATGCNGATTGGTTGGAACGAAACCAACGNACTGANTTTGTNTTGGTCAAAGACAGATAAAGTTTAGCGGAGGCAAAAATTGAGACACAAATTACAAATATATTTATCTTATTTACTTATTTTCTGTTTACTTGTGTTCATTAGCAATCAAGTCATACACGCAGAACCAGTTAAAGTTGGTGTTTCTATCTGGACAGGCTGGATGCCAATTTATTTAATGGAGGAGAAGGGATTCCTTAAAAAACGCGCGCAAGAATATGGGGTTGAGATTAAACTCAAGAAGTTTAAGGATTATCTTGCCTCTGTGCAGGCGTTTACCGCTGGAGAATTGGATGCCTGTGCAATGACAATCATGGATGCGCTTCCACCAGCGGATGCGGGAATTGATGTCGCTGCTGTGCTTGTCAATGATTTCAGTAAAGGTGGAGACGGTATTCTGGTTCAATATGGCATCGATGGTTCAAACTTCAAAGGCGTAGAAATACTACTTGAAGAATTCTCAGTTTCACATTATTTGCTTCTTCGTTATCTGGAAACAATTGGTTTGACAGAAAGGGATATCAAGATAAAAAACACGCCTGGCGATGATGCGGGACGTGCTTTTCTCGCAGGAAACGCTGAAGCGGTTGTCACGTGGAATCCACACCTTTTTTTGGCTGAGGATGCAGGACGTGGCTATGTATTGTTCAACAGTAAGAAGATTCCTGGTGAAATTATCGACTTGGTGGTGTTTAACAACAAGCGTTTAAAGCAAAACCCTAAAGTTGCCCAAGCTTTCGTCTCCGCTTGGTATGATGCTATGGAAATGATTAAGAATTCTGAAACGCGACAAGAAGCTATTATCATTATGTCGGATTTGGCTGGGGCTAAACCTGCAGAATTCAATAAAATGCTTGAAGGAACGGATCTTTTTTTGGATCCTCAACGTGCCATAGACTTCCTAAACAGTGAAGAAATCCGAAAAACGGAGAAGAAAGTAGTCAAATTCGCGCAAAGTCATGGACTAATTAATGATGAGGTCAATCTCAAATACAACGCAACAGTCATTCAAACTGTTCGCCCTATGAAATGAGTGNGCGGAAATTATGCCGGGTTGGAGAAGAAATTGATTCACGATTGGCATCAATTTTAGTTCTTTTGCCTATTGTCTTTGTCATATCATTATATCTCTACGGGTCACATAAACGGCATCAGGAAAACCCAAAAGATCGAATGATGCCGAATCTGAGGCAGATTCANACTGGAATTNTCAAAACAGTTGAAGTTAACCNAAGAACCGGCGATAGNTGGCTCTGGAAGGATCTCAAATATAGCCTTCGGTTGATGGTTATCAGNGTAGCTATCACNGTTATTTGTGCTGTACTCGTTGGATTGTACATGGCCTGTTTCTCAGCTATTGAAGCGTTACATATGAAGTTTGTGCGCTTTGTCAGTTTCATCCCGCCTCTAGCTCTTTTACCCCTAATATTCATTTTCGTTGGCACGGACGCACCAGCAAAAGTACTGCTCATCTTCCTAGGAACATATTTCATACTAGTAATGGATGTTTTTCTCGCTTGCAAAGATGTTCCGAAGAAACTGATACGGAAAGCTTACACCATGGGAGCATCAACTGTAGAGGTTGTCTTCAAAGTTGTGTTGATGTTCGCTTGGCCTAGAATCCTTAACAGCATCCGCTTTACGCTCCGACAGGCTTGGATATTTTTAATTGCTGCTGAGATGATTGCTTCTGAAGCTGGACTTGGTTATCGCATTATACTGGTCCAGAGACAAATCGGTGTCAATATCATCTTATGGTACCTTTTTATTATTGGTACTATCGGGTTCACCTGTGATTTCATACTGTTAAAGGTTATTCAGAAGTATTATGCTTGGAGTTTGGAGAAATAGTATTTATGCCTGAATCCCCGTTGGCATTNGAGATTAAAGATCTAACACTTGTTTTTGAGGATCAAAAAACGACAAAGGTTGTTCTGAANNATGTTAATTTACAGGTCAAACAGGGCGAGTTTGTTGCTATTGTGGGGCCCAGCGGTTGTGGAAAGTCATCATTGTTAAATCTGATTGCAGGATTCATGCAACCTACTTCAGGCCAGATTTTGGTCGATGGAGAGTCCGTTGAGGGGCCTAGTCGTAATACAGGGATTGTGTTTCAGGACTATACGCTTTTTCCTTGGTTGACAGTAGTTGATAATGTAGCTTACGGTATGGAATTAGAGGAAATCGATTTTCTTATGAAATGGATTCGTCCTTTTCGTTTCAGACAATTGCACCGTAGTTTCAGAGAAAAAGCAAGCCATTATCTCCAAGAAATGGGTTTGAAGGAAGCCGAAAACAAGAAACCACACCAATTATCAGGTGGAATGAAGCAAAGAGTGGCCATAGCACAGGAGATTATTCGAAAACCATCAATTTTGCTCATGGATGAACCGTTTGGTGCCCTCGATCCACAGACACGAGAGATACTTCAGATATTAATCCTAAAAATTCATGAACAGGAACGAAATACCGTTTTTTTCGTAACACACGATTTAGAAGAGGCAGTCTACGTTGCTGAACGCGTGATTGTTCTCTCACAATATAAGCCAAATGAAAACAATCAGGGTGCCACAATTGTCAAAGATGTCTATGCCCCAGTGTTTAAATCCACCGAAGTGAAACGGACAGAAGACTTTGGAGGATTAATCCAGGATATTCGGATATCAGGGTTTGCACCGGATCAGAGAGATATTGTAAAATCGTTTGACCGGAATTATCAAAACAAAGCAGATAAACGGTAGGATTGTGACTGATTTTCACCTCTGACCTCTTTAACCAACTTTATATTATGGCAGGATACTGGCCCTAGATCAATTAAGCATACTTAGAGATTACAATGCCTCCCCAACAAGATAATGATCTNTCATACCAGAAATTGACTTGGAATTTATTTAAAGAGTGCNTTTTTCAACCTCTTTTCTATGGTCCAGTAGCAGCTGGGATTTTCTTAGCATTTATTGATAAACCCGTTCTTTCCCTAGGGGCTTTTCTAGCCAGCGCCATATCGTTGTCATACTATTTTCTTCTAGGTAAAGCACCGCGTAAGCGGATACAACAGCAAATCGAAGACCNAATTCAACATAGCGACGAGGAACGAATTCGCCTAGATCAGGAGAACCGAGAGGAACTTCATCAGAAACTCGATGAACGCGGTAGATCCCATTTTGAAAATTTGATCAAACTGGAACAAATACTTGACGAAAAGATAATGAATTNAGGCAATCAATTGGTGGTCAATCAATTGGTAAAGATGTCCAAAGAGGTTACTTTCGAATCCATAAAATCTTTGAAAAACCGAGTCACTTATAAATCGCTGTTAGAACAGTTCGACGTTCAAAAGTTGCATCAAAACCTGAATGAAACCAAAAAAAAGTATGAGGATGAAAAAGATACCAACCTCAANAGGGAATTCCGTGAAACAATACAAGCACTAACCAACGAGCTTAACCAACTTAAAAAATTAGAAACAACAATCGAACAATTAGANCAGGACATCATTACTGCGCAATCTTCGCTTCGGGGCACCATCCTCCTTGTATCTCAACCGCAGTCAGCCGATCACGCTTCGCGTCTAGAGCAACAAGTCGCCAAACTACGAGATGAAGTAGAAGTGGCTAAAAAAGTCAATCAAGAGCTGATAGATTTTGGTATTGATCCTCAGGTTAAAGCTTAGCGGAATTGAGAGATTCTTCATCCAACGAATCATTTAACCTATTCATTAAGCACTCATAATTCCACACCAGTTAAATTTTCCGACTCAATTACCCCTCTAAACACCTTGTAGTCTAAGCGATTGCATAATCTTCATAAAGATGCCATAATACGAGATTATCCCTCTGCAAGGGTAACCTTTCCTAATTTTCAAGATGGAGTAGGCTTAGGAAAATGAACTGGAAATCAGCACCAAAATTTCTACAAACAATTATNGAGAAGTTCAATTCTGGNCAGAGCAATCAATTCATATTATACGGAAACGTACGTGATCTATATTCGCTGGGNAAAGATCAGTTCTATNCNNTGATTGACTGTCTCAAACGACTGATGGATCCTCCAGAAGGCAATCAAAGGCGTATCATTGCCTATTATGANCTGATCAGTGGTGTTCAGTTTCGGAATCAAGATGACTTGGNTNTTGTTGAGACCNTCTTGGGAAAAGCTGAACTTCAGAAATATATGCAGGATAGTATCCANCATCCANTGCAAGCATTGGTTTTCCTGCAGGAATTGAGCAAAATTAGCCTTAATACTATTAACTCCGAAAAGCAAGGATGGGGCTTCATAATCAATCATGTTGAATCATTGATTCACCGCCAGGAAAGTAATCATCTGAACGAGGTTGAACAACGGAAAGCAATGATNTTCCATCAGTGGTTNACGGATCCNTCNTTTGTTCGNGGACGCCANTTGGCTGTTCTAGTAACACAAACGCTGGCAGAACTAAATGAAATGGTGGTTGAACTCCCTTTTGTCACCGCTATCCAAGTGCCTCGTCCAAACGACNCACAACGGCAAAGGTATCTNCGGTTTCTCAAAAAGCAGCATCAGGTTAGTTTNGGACTAAAAGAAAAAGATGCCGTTTTCTATACCGGTGGCTTGACACTGCAAGATTTGCAGAAGATGTTTATGCAAGCAAATCATACTGACACGAAGCTAACTGCTGAAATGATATTTAAGCTTACGCAGGAAGTAATTGAAAAGGAACTCAGTGGTAATATTGAATTCCCAATTATTAACTATGATTTTTCTGATGTAATTGGGTCTAAAAAGTTACTAGCTAAGTTNGAAGAAATGAAGTCTTTCATCATGAGCGGAAAATCTGACTTGATGCCAACTGGAATTCTGGTACCTGGCCCAAATGGTGTGGGTAAAACCTATACTTTCAAGGCATTTGCCAAAGANTGTGGTTACTTACCAGTAATTATCAAAAATGTTCGTGGTCAGTATGTNGGACAGACTGAAATGACATGGGAGAAAATTCGTTCAATCCTTGANGTTATGGGAAATGTAATGGTGATCTATGACGAGGCAGACACAGAGCTTGGAGGTCGGGGTGCTGGTACACATGATGTCGACAAACGACTTTTTGGGGCAATTTTGAGGATGATGAGTGACCCAAATAATCGTGGAAAAATCATCTGGATAATCATCACTGCTAGGCCGGATAAGCTAGAACCAGATATCAAAAGAACCGGACGTGCGGGCGAACACTTGCCCGTCTTTGATCCAGAAGGACAAGAGCGTGAAGAATTTATCGATTTTGTCATGTCAAAAGTAGGACTATCGCTCAATGATTTTCTTGCAGATCAAAAACAACGGTTTTTGGATCATACTGCTAACTATTCTCCAGCTGATTTTATCCAACTTTTAACCAACCTGGAACGCAAGAAACATCTTACTTCGAGGAACCTGACTACGGNTGAAATTTTAGAAACTGGGTACGATTTNATTCCTGCCGACATCAGCTTGCAACGGCANCTGCAGGAATTATTGGCATTCGTCGAATGNTCATATCAAAGCTTAATTCCGGAAAAATATGCCAATATGACNAAGCAAAAAGCTTACACGCAGATTGGTGAATTGAAAGTTTTACTGGGCGAAAATTAGACCTTGCTTTTTCTGCTTAGTGACTTTGAGATCGAAGTTGAAATTCTAACGTTGATGATGAACTCATCTAAAATAGCCAAGAGGTANTGAATCCTANGAGATTGTAGTAGATAGTGTCNTACCAAATGCAACGTCTNCTCATGTATTGGGGCTTAGTNTCCTAGANTGCAGGACCGTTTGNAGTTGATATNGCTACCAACCATAGATTCGAAAGCATCTATGTCTATCGAANTCAGCNGGGGGAATTTAGATGGTAAACTCTNNATACAGAAATTTGACAATAATGCTNGTTCCANTCTAAAAACATGATTTTCATGTGATACTATAACTTTGGTACATGTGATTTTGNTTAATAACGATACAATCCGAATTTTGAGGGAAATTTCAGGAATTCACGATGTTCAGGATCCTCGTTCTTTTTCTNTTTATCTTTGTTTTTTTAGGCGTAGGATTTGAGNTAGGCTCACAAATCCTAATTGATAAAACCCATCAAAAAGTTCATGGTTTGTATTATAGTACCGACGATAGGATNTTTGCNGCTACNACCTCAAATAGTGTGAACTTATATANTGNCAAAAANCGAAATAAGGTTTCCGANATTCNTCTCTCTGNCATACCTAAACGAGTTACTTTTGAAGTAAAGAAAAATTGGATTGCAGTTCTCATGAGCACTAACACAATCCACGTTTGGGATATCCGANATAAGAATAAAGTGTTCACTATTCAAGCAAAACAGNTTGCAAGNGAAGTCGCTGATATCTGGTTTATNCCATCAGGATTGTGCGTTGGTTTAATNGATGGGACGCTTTTGAAATTCAGTATTGGTCAAACCGAACCGAAGCAGGTCATNGGTGNGAATTACAGTGATGTAACAGGACTTCGTTTCAGCCCAACAATTACGCATCAATTCGCAATTCTTCGGAANGATAAAATCAGTTTCCACAGTTTCAGAAAAACATTATGGGAAAATCTAAACGGATCTGGTATTGATATGGATNTGTTGGCATTCAACTCGNCAGGTAATCAAATGGCATTTGTCCGTAANGGCACTGTGGAAGTGAGAGACTGCCAAACAGGCCATGTCCTCAACCAGATAGAGTCTGACGATAAAATCGTAAGTTTTTGNTTTGCACGTNAACCTAATATTGCTATTGCTGTATCGTCGAANAATACAATACAGGTATGGGATNTATCTGCTAATCNAGTCNCCAANACATATCGATACAAACAAGTAAATACACCTATTCGAAATCTGGACTGTACGGGAAATGGNAGNCAATTTGCTTTTGCAACCGACAAGGGGGAAGTTTGGCTTGGTGGAGAAGTNCAAAAAAGAANTATAGCAAAACGAGTAAAGCCGAAAAAAAAGCAAGTAGTAGCTAGAAAGCAGAAGGCATTGGTATTGAAGACAATTCCCCTACCACCTTATGTTATCACAGTCGGAGAAACCATTGAAATCCAAGTCGACTGTTCGCTAGCAGCCGTNATACAATTGTTTACGCCAATCGATAATGCCAACTTNGACTCAAATCACAATCTATTTCGATGGACGCCCNNTTTCTCCCAGGCAGGAGAGAAGAAAATAAGATTTTCGGCAGAAACNAAAGATGGTCGNTCANCCTTNCTAGACCTTGATATCNAGGTNAAATCNATTAATGTTGCACCAGTCTTTACTAAAATCGGNGTGNTTGAAGTAAAAGANAACCCAACACCAAAATTAGTAGTTAATGAAGGNGAANTGCTTGATAGCGAGGTGCANGCATATGATCAAAATGGCGATTTGCTCACCTACACTGCNACAGGTTTACCGAGCGATGCTCAGTTTGAAGAGAATCGAATTCGATGGAACCCATCGTTTGATTTTGTATCTGCGAAAGACCTTAAAGCTGAAATCCCGNTTACATTGATAGCTAGTGATGACGAATTCCATACCAAACTTCCGATTACTATTGTTGTATTCAGCGTAGATCAACCAATAATAAATCAACCTGAAGANCAACCAGTAGATAATAACCAAGTTGACCTGCGACCACCTGACCAGATGATTAGAATTCCCGAGAGTGATTTTGTNGTTGGTATAGACAGCGGCATTTCAGAAAAACCNGGCAATACAATTTTNATCTTAGCATTTGATGTTGATCGATTTGAAGTTACAAATGCNGAGTATNTCAGCTTTTTGAATAGTCGTCAGAGTGTCATCGACACAGATGGNNGGGAATTGATTAACCTGAACTCCAAGNCCACNAAGATTGAGCAAATTAGCAATGGATATCAAGTTCAATTAGGCTTTGAAAGGCATCCGGTTGTAGGCGTGAGTTGGTATGGTGCGAAAGCT
The DNA here is from genome assembly GCA_002697225.1 of Candidatus Poribacteria bacterium. Next base: position 34,213 of record NZUQ01000013.1, on the reverse strand, counting down.
TATGCAGAATGGGTAGGAAAACGCTTATTAACTGAGACTGAGTGGGAATCAATTGCTAGGGGTAATNATCAGCGCCTATTTCCTTGGGGTAACCAGCCTCCNAGTGAGAATGNAAATCTGCTAAATTATAGGTCNAAAGCNCCAGTNCCGATTGGAAGCTATCCCAGAGGGNAAAANCCATTAGGCATACATGATTTAGCCGGAAANGTGGCGGANTGGGTCACACCAAAGAAAGNTGCGGGGAAAGCGAAAATAGTNCGAGGTGGGTCATGGAAGAGTCTAAATCCTAGAAGCGTAAGNACNACTGCNCGNTTCCCTCTGNTACCTGATCAAATGATTTCTTGGGTTGGTTTCCGGTGCGCACGTGATATTGAAAACTGAAGTGTTTCTGAACTAACGTTTTGAATGGCCAGATATTTATAGAGCACAATTTTCAAACTGATGGAGTATAAGTACTATGATAAAAGTCATTGTTGATGGTGCCTGTGGNCGAATGGGAAGAATGTTGACTTCCCTAGTTACTCGACAACCGGACATGGAGCTTATTGGAGCAACAGAGTATCTTGCACATCCTCAAATAGGTGCAGATGTNGGTGAAGTGGCTGGTATTGGTCCACTTGGAATCAAAATTGTGGAAGATCTAGCAAATATTATCAATCAAGGAGATGTCGTCATCGAATTCACATCTCCTGAAGCCACAGTCTCCAATCTCAAAAAAGTCGTTGATGCAAAGAAGTCCATGGTCATCGGCACAACTGGTTGTACNGCTGATCAATTGNCAGAAATCCGCTTGTTGGCAGAATATATTCCGTGTCTTATGTCNCCTAATATGAGNGTTGGGGTTAATGTTATGTTAAAAGCCATTGAGCTCGTAGCCAAAGCGCTTGGTGATGAATATGATGTTGAAGTTATTGAAGCACACCACAATCAGAAAACAGATTCNCCAAGTGGCACTGCTGTTCGTATTGCCGATGTGTTGGCAACTGCATTGGATCGAGANATTAATCAAGTTGGCGTTTATGGACGTGAGGGNATAGTTGGNGCACGTCCTGAGAAAGAGATCGGTGTCCATGCAATTCGTGGNGGTGACATCGTTGGTGATCATACNGTCCTTTTCGCTGGAATNGGTGAAAGGGTGGAAATTTCTCATCGNGCACAAAGCCGTGANTCTTTTGCCAGTGGTGCGATCCGTGCGACACGATGGATTATTAACGCACCTAAAGGACTTCATGATATTAGTGAGGTTCTTTTCTAAACACTTATAGAAAATTTGGTAAGCTATAAAGGAGAATTATATTGTGGATTTGAAAGAGAAAATTGAAAGCTGGTTTGTTCCACTTTCCTGCAACGATAAAACTCTGAGTTCAGCTTATCATGAGCTTCAGGAATTCGGTTTGAAACAAGAAGAAATTCCGTACATTATACAAATCGTGGAAAACCCCAAATTCGATTTACCAGGCGGCGATATTTTCCACGGGAAGACAGATATAGAGACACACGATTATCTTCATATTATTTTGGGTAGAGGAGTCCTTACAAAAGATGAGGCTTTTGTTATTGGCTTCACTATGGGAAGTACCAACCGTGTCACCTCTACTGAAGAAAACCTTTACAGTTTTTTTGCTAAGTATTTATATCCTAAAGCATACCGCTTTACAGATGACGACCTACACGTTTTCAAAGATGCGGTAAAGCTTGGTTTTATTTCCGATTGTCAGTCTTTGTCCNAGGTGGATTACTCCCATTATCTTCAGTATCCGCTAAAGGAAATACGAGAGGACTTGGGTATAGAAGCGAACCTGTTACAAGCTTATTACACCATTGAGAAGCGACGATACCCAGAGTCGGTAGAGAGTCAAAGGTTGCTCAGTTAGAAATCATAGTATAGATATTCGTTCAATTGACGGTTAAATGATTCAATCCAATCATTCCATTTCTTGCACCATTTCGAATTTAAGGAGACCATTATGCCTTTAAAAAGGTTAATTATCGTTATTTTGCTGAGTGTGATGTGTTTTGTCTCGACCACCAATGCGCAACAGAATTTTTCAGATGAAATAGGGCCTACCCGGGTTAGAATCACCCAATCTCAGGATCCATTGTTGATTCCTTATATCATTTGGGGAGGGGAATCGGCGTTATTCTATGCTAACGGAGGATTATCCACCAAACCTAATTCAATCATGGCAAGTTTGGGATTGAATTTAAAGCTGGTTCCGGGTGATGACTTCATGCAGCAAGTCAGGGATTACTTAGCTGGTAAATCCCCTATTCTACGCGGGACATTTAGAATGATTGCTCAAGCTAGCGAAGTAATTGGACGCGATCCTAGGACACAAGGTGTTGTCTTCGGTCAGTTAACTTGGTCTGCTGGTGACCATTTCGTTGGCAGATCTGACATCAGAAAAATCTCTGACTTAAAGGGTAAAAAGATTGCCATCCAAAAAGGAGGGCCTCATGTTGGTATGTTGTATGATATGTTGTTGACGGCTAGACTTCCAAAGTCTGAACTGCAGATCATATGGATGGATGAATTAACGGGGGAAAACAGTCCAGCAGAAAAGTTTAGGACAGACCCAACAGTCTCCGGTTGTTTTGTCATTACACCGGATATGCTTAGTTTGGTGGGTGATTATCACGCAGTCGGTGATGGGACAGGAGGTACGGTTAAAAACGCACGATTGGTGGTTAGTACAGCAACATTATCCCGTTCGATTGCAGATGTTTATGCATGCCGAAAAGATTATATTGATAAAAATAGAGCTGTTGTTGAAAAGTTTTTTGCTGGGTATTTAAAAGGTGCAGAAGAAGTTATTCGTCTCAAAAAGGACTATGAATCAGGCGGTTCAAAAAAGTATATGGCTTTACTTCAAATGATGCAGGATATCTATGGGAAGGCAGTGTTACCAACGCTTGATGAAGATGCTCATGGGCTTATCGCTGATTGTGCTTTTGTTGGACAACCCGGCAATATGGCATTTTTTAATGATTCTACAAATATTGTGACAGGATTTGTAGGATTTAATAAAAATGGATTGGATATGGCCATCAACTGGGGATTTGCTAGAAAGAGACACAACTTGATCAGTTCCAGCTTGAATTTCAAATCACCAACTTTTACAAACCTCCTAACAACAACTGTTACGACTCCGATTCAAAGAAAACGTTTCAAAGAAGAATCGGTTAGAGCCGAAATTGAAACATTTAATGAAGAAGATATTCTGGACGATAACACACTAATATCATTTACAATTCAATTTGAAGCCAATCAAGACACGTTTAGTGGAACTCAGTATCGTGAAGAATTCGATCGAGTTATTGAACTCACTTCTCGGTTTGGTAATGCGGCAGTAGCGATTAAAGGACACACCGATCCCTCGAAAGTCCTGTTTTCTTTGGTAAAAACCGGAATTAAAAGAGGTGTTCTAAAGCGGACAGGAACAAGAGGAAATTACGAGTATTTTATGAACGGTAGGCCCTTTAGTTTGGCAGATACATCCGAATTGATTCGACTTATTCAACAAAAGAAATTTGATGACGGGAGTGATTTCGATGGACCATACCAAATAATGAGAGCTGGTCTGAAGTTATCTGAGCAGAGGGGTGAAGCTGTCAAGCAAGCGATTCTTGCCTATGCTAGCAGAAAAAGCGTGAGGATTGAAGCTGAACAGATTATCCCAGTAGGAGTTGGTATCAAAGAGCCTGTCATTGCCAAGCCAACTAATTCAGCAGAAGCGGCAAAAAACCGGCGTGTGGAGTTTGCTTTAATTAAGATCTCTTCTGAGTCTGTTGCTGAAGCCGATTTTGATTTCTAATGGGGCTTTAATTCTTACCTTTTTATTAATTATGAGGGACTCGGTTATGCAGAACAAAAGCTCGCCAGCGGTGCTATTTGTTATCTATGTTTTCCTTGTACTTTTATCCGTGATTGTCTCACCTGCTGAAAATATACATACAGATAACATTGTCGTTGTTTTGGACGCATCAGGATCGATGGAAGACAGATTCATCAGTGATCCAACACAGACAAGAATGGATGCAGCCAAAGAAGCATTGCGAGCGGTTTTAACAACAATTCACGACGGCACGAATATTGGACTCCTTGTTTTCAGCGGTTCCAACGTGAATAAACATTGGGTTTATCCTCTTGGACCAAAGAACAACGAGGCTTTGGCTAAGGCAATTAACTCTCCCCTTCCTGGAGGAACGACACCTCTTGGGGAATACCTCAAAATTGGTGCCGATCGACTTCTTGAACAACGGGAAAAACAGTACAATTACGGGAGCTATCGTCTATTGGTTGTTACAGATGGCGCAGCAACTGACCATGATAAAGTCCAATTGTATACGCCAGAGATAATGCATAAACAAATACGAATTGATGTGATCGGTGTAGACATGGAACAAAATCATATGTTAGCCACCGTTGTTGATAGCTACCGTCGGGCTGACAATCCAAAACAACTAATCAAAGCGGTATCCGATATACTAGCTGAGTCTGCCAGTACAGGGATAGATTCAGGAGGGGAAAATATATTTGAATTAATTTCACCACTGACCGAAGAATTAGCCTTGTCTATAATTGATGAGATGACAAAAGTTCCAGGAAATCAGCCTATTGGCAAGCAACCGCCACTCGAACAGACCACAGAAATGGACACTCCAAACCCAACAGTCAATGCTAATGCTAACCAACCAAGTAATCAAAATTCCAATTTAGTATTAGCTGCAATTATTATCCTCATTATCAGTTTATCAATAATAACATGGGTAGTTATTAAAAAAAAACAAGTCAACAGTAAAACACAGAATAAATAGATTTGATCAGAAGGATGTGTTAAATGGAGGTTCGAGGCGTTCACAAATCAGAATTAGAAGAGACTGTTCATTTGAATTGTCTTGTGTTTCGGCCGGATGGACACNCTCGATATCGGCAATATGTTGAGGGAGATTGTTCGTATCAACTTGATCAGACCCGTGTTGTAGTTGTCGACAAACGTGTCGTTGCAACTCTACGTATATGGGAACGCCGGATGCGAGTTGGTTCGTCTATCGTAACGATGGGTGGTATTGGTGGTGTATGTACCCATCCAGACTATCGGGGGTTGGGTTATGCGACTGCGTTGATGCAAAACGCCATTGAGTATATGCANNCCNCGAATTATGATATTGGAGTCCTCTTTTCTATTATTCCCGGCAAGTTTTATGGCAATCTCGGATGGACATCTTTGCCCTTAGAAGGATTTCGAATTGTACCCCATCACATAGATACCATAGAAGACACAAATTGGAGGGTTGAAAAATTCAATGAGGACCGCGATCTTAACCAAGTTGCTNCACTCTACGACGAGTATAACCTNTTTCATAGTGGAACCATTGTTCGTCCTCGATCTTATTGGGACATGGCACCATCTCGTCTTAGAGACGTTCTTCCGTCAATAGTAGTAAGACGTAAGGATATGTTAGGTGGATANCTCAATTTTCATATTGAAGACAAAAAAGCTAGNATACTTGAAGTTGCATTTGATCGAGAAAATCCAACATCTTTACCCACTTTAGTTGCTTATCTATTAGATATTTGCGATCAGCAACAAATTGAAGAGATATGTGGTGCAATTCCTCGNCAACANCCACTTGTTGATTTGATAGTTGAAGGCTCTGCCGGAGATTCATTTTTAACAGGNGATTCGTCNATGATGTTATACGTTGTCAATCTTCCGGCCTTACTTAGAAAANTGTTACCCGAATTGCAATCAAGGATTGATGCNTCTGAACGTCAACTAGANCCAATTTCCATTTGTTTTGAAANCCATGATCAACAAGCTANTCTATGTCTTCACGATTCCGGTATTCTTCAGNTCTTCGACTTGGATGAAGAAGCTACTTGCGTAAAAATACCNGATCGATTCTTCTGGCGTATGTTACTNGGAGAATCAGGTTGGGNNCAGATTGAACCGGCACTCNAAGTTCACGGNCTAGNCNTCCCACAGNAAATTTCCACTCTCTTTTCGATTCTGTTCCCTCAACGAATGGTGGNTTTCTGGATGCCAGATCACTATTAATTAACTCAAAATAGAGCGCATTTGGAAANAGTGAGAGGNCTTCTAGTTTTTGACACCTAAACTTAAANCAGTTGNTANCACNTANNATTNAAGNAAGATAAAGCCAATCANTATTAATCATCCNCTATTTATTCATTTTTGTTGCGACTCGGTANTNCCACCTAAGTTTCTCCTACAGCAGNAAATATAAGGCTTTTCTTTCAAAAGAGTTAAGCTATTAGCAAATTTTTGGTNACGATTCTTAAAAATTAAGACAGATGGCAACTTAGATAATTTTATGGTAGCATTTTCGCGACCTAAATATTTAAGTAATCGTNATTTCATGCTGTTGATCCTTCATATATTCCTACAAGATCTTTAANCAAGAAAACCCGACCTTCATTACNAGTAATCTGTATTTACAGTTGATAGAANAANGTAAACTATGCCAATCAGGATGTCTATTTGTTAATTTGTGATAATCTACAGATATAGACTATCTGTAGATATCTAATCAGGGNAACTATGCTTGACATTCNAAGCATGGTTTNTCAGAACCAGCAATCAAGTTCCTANGGACNTGATTTAACAAAACTATAGAANCAATCAGTAGTGNGTGAAATAAATATAGAGCTAGAATCTGAAAGAAAACGACCAGGGGTNATAATTTCATTTCTTCGCTCCCAAGTTTCNGCTGGGTTCGGCAATGNATTGGACTTCGTAATCAGTTGTCTTTTTCANCGATTNGGACAACTGGCAATNATTGCCACATTTTTNGGNGCCACAATAGGCGGGATTGTTCACTTTTTNTTCAGNAGATTCTGGTCTTTTAAAGCTGACCATATACCAATACAAGGNCAAGCTATCCGTTTNCTCATTNCCAACGTCAGTAGTATTGGGCTAAATATGTTGGGNGTTTANCTTANTCATGACCTGTTANNTGTGNACTTNCCTGTCGCGCGTTTNGGAGTATCTTTCTTTGTCGGNTTCTTNTTCAATTTTCCTATACAGCGGTGGTATGTCTTTANATGAAAATGGTTTGTAAGCGTTACAAGGANACAGAACCGTACTCAAATTGCTATATGCTACGCTTCATTGGAGTCAAACTCGATTCCCAATGTTACTCGTCGGTAACGCATCCTTCGGACGCGGACTTCACGTTTTTGATGTACTTATACAATGTTCCACGTTTGAATTTATACTCTGGGGCAATCCAAGCTTTACGACGATCTTCCAGTTCGCTGTCGCTGATGTGCAACCTAATTTCTTTGGCGGCAATATCAATCGTAATTTGATCTCCGTCCTTAACTAAGGCAATGTTACCGCCCACTTGGGCTTCTGGGGTAACATGCCCAATAATAAAGCCATGCGATCCACCAGAAAAACGCCCATCGGTTAACAAGGCTACATCTTTACCTAAACCCGCTCCCATAATAGCTGATGTCGGCGTTAACATTTCAGGCATTCCTGGACCTCCCTTTGGTCCCTCATAGCGAATTATCACCACGGAACCCTTGGGGATTTCGTTTCTTTCCAGTGCAGCCAACATCTTCTCCTCAGAGTCGTAGACTTTGGCTGCCCCAATAAAACTTAAGCCCTCCTTTCCTGTTATTTTAGCAACCGCACCTTCTGGTGCTAGATTTCCTCTTAGAATTTGGATGTGTCCACTCTCTTTTATTGGATTTTCAAGTGGAAGAACTACATCTTGTCCTGTCTTTAATCCTGGTAGCTCTTTTAGATTCTCGGCTAAAGTTCTACCAGTAACGGTTAGACAACTTCCATCAATGAGGTTATTTTCGAGTAGGTATTTCAGAACAGCGGGAGTCCCTCCAACCTTGTGTAAATCTTCCATAACATAGTGGCCACTCGGCTTCAGATTAGCTATGAAGGGAACTCTGTCACTTACTGCCTGAAAATCGTCAATGCTAAGTGGTACATCTACAGCTTTGGCCATAGCAACCAAATGCAAAACAGCATTCGTGGAACCACCAAGTGCCATTATTAAAACCATAGCGTTCTCAAAAGCAGCCCGGGTCATGATATCTTTCGGCTTAATATCTTTTTCTAAGAGGAGAAGGATAGCTTGACCTGCACGCAGACATTCCTCTTCTTTCTCAACATCTTCAGCAGGAATAGAAGAACTGTAAGGGAGACTCATCCCCATAGCTTCAATAGCCGAAGCCATGGTGTTTGCTGTGTACATTCCTCCACAAGCACCGGCCCCAGGACAAGACTTTTCGACAATAGACTGCCGTGTCTCATCACTGATAGAACTAGCAATGTATTGCCCGTAACTCTGAAAAGCCGAAACGATATCCAGAGCATTACCTTCCTCTGAACAACCTGGCTTGATTGTACCACCATAAATCATTAAGGATGGTCGGTTCAAACGCCCCATGGCAATTAAACAACCCGGCATATTTTTATCGCAACCTGGTAAGGAAATATTAGCATCATACCACTGTGCACTCATAACCGTTTCTATCGAATCTGCAATAATATCTCTTGATTGTAGCGAAAAACTCATGCCATCAGTTCCCATCGAAATACCATCACTAACACCNATGGTATTAAAACGCATGCCCACTAAGCCAGTTTTTTCGACGCCTTCTTTTACTTTGGCAGCGAGACGGTCAAGATGGATATTACAAGAGTTACCTTCATACCAATTACTTGAAATCCCAACTTGAGGTTTATTCATGTCTTCNNTNGTAAGACCAGTGGCATACAACATCGCCTGACTCGCACCTTGGGATCTAGGCTGTGTGACGTTCAAACTATACTGATTTAAGACTCTTTTGNTTGCCATAGATTCGNTCCTTCANCTNATTAAAAATTGATAGAATGCCTACACNTANATCCTGTTACCACTANACAGCTAATATACATGACACACCTTGAATTTACAACCCAAAANTTCCTTGGGANNCTGCTTATTATATAGGTTANAAAATCAAGGANNAGGGAATTGAGTTCTTACCATCAATTTATTCGATACAATTATCTTAGAATCATTAATATNNTGGTAGGAAGGAAGAGAAACAGATGAAAGGAGTTATTAACTTTTCTGTGTNNAATTTCATTTTTATTGACTGGTTTTAGTAACNAGAAAAAGCCCAAGTCTATAGACACAGAAANCCANAAAANCAAGATTGACNTTTCGATGGATTNGTTGCGAATNACACNATGGAACACTAACGGTAATATCCAAGCACTTNAAACACATGAAGTTAGCAAATTAAGTAANAGTTATNCTGATTAAAAGCTNTTCAATTGCTGAGATCCTCAGTCAGCAATAATNAGTTTGAGACGACATCGATTGTGCTGGNACCAATCCGAAAAGATTAAAGATAACTGGGCCTAGAACCGATCATTTAAAGATCAAGGCTAGGCCCAGAGAAAACACACAAAAATTGAGGAAAAAGGAAGGGAATTTATGATTGAGGAGTTTCTACTTCGATAAAGATTTCTCCCTGTCTCAAAACTTTTGGTGGCGTTTCTATAAGGTCAATTACGGTTGAAGATGTCCCTGTATTAGTTTCCCCACCATCAATTATTAAATCAACGAGACTACCCAGTTCTCGTTCTATTTGTAATTTTGATGTGGAGGGTGCTTTGTTAGATTTATTAGCACTGGTGGTGGCAATCGGACCGGCAAAACACCGCAACATTTTTAGCGCTATCGGGTGATTTGGCATCCGAAGACCAACAGTTTTTCCACCGGCGGTAATTTGAGTAGGTAAACCTTTTGCTTCAACAATTAGCGTTAAAGCCCCAGGCCAAAATTGCTTGATCAGTTGGAAAAAGATCTTAGGGAGATTCTGTGCAACATTTTCAACATCTTGATAGGATCCTACTAAAATTGGTATTGGCTTGTCCCTAGGACGGCCTTTAATGGTGTAAAGCTTCTGAATGGCCTCAGGTTGAAATGGATCAACGCCAATTCCATAAACTGTATCGGTGGGAAAAGCAACCACTCCACCATTTTTTAGCGTATCAGCAGCCTTTTCAATACTCATTGTCCTAAATCCGAATTTGCTGATGCGTTAAGGTCTAGCCCATCACGTTGGCCCTGCTGATACTTTTGGTAAGCAACTCCCGCAACCATAGCAGCGTTGTCAGTACAAAGCTTAATAGGAGGGTGAAAAACGTGCATATCATTTTTATCAGCAGCTTTTCGTAAATCACATCGTAACCGGCTGTTAGCTGCCACACCTCCGGTTAGATTAATTGATTTTACCTGATATTCTTGAGCTGCTCGAATCGTTTTTTTGACCAAGACATCAACCACAGCAACCTGAAAGCTGGCAGCGATGTCTTCTAATGGTGGCAAATTTCCTGCCTTCCTAGCTTTCTCCACGAAATAACGCACCGATGTTTTTAAACCACTAAAACTGAAATTGTAGTCATCTCTATCGATCAACGGCCGTGGAAAATCAATGGCTTTATCATTTCCTTTACCTGCCATATCGTCAATGATGCGACCACCTGGAAAGCCTAATCCCAGATATTGGGCGACTTTATCGTAAGCCTCGCCAGCAGCATCGTCAATTGTACTTCCAAGGATTTGATACGTCCAACCTCTATTAACTTTAAGAAGTAACGTATGTCCACCTGAGACAGTCAGACATATATGAGGAAACGTCAACTCATCATGTTGCATGAAATTGGCGTAAACATGACCTTCAATATGGTTTATCCCAATAAGTGGCAAATTATGACAGAAGGCAAGTGCCTTTGCGGCTGACAACCCGATAAGTAAAGCCCCAATTAGTCCCGGACGGTTGGTCACAGCAATGACCGTCAAATCTTGAAACGAAACTTCCGATTCAGCCAGCGCTTGATCTATGATGTAGTTTATAGATTCGATATGTTTTCGCGACGCCAGTTCAGGGACGATACCACCATATTTTTCGTGCAGATCAAATTGAGATGAGATAACGTTGGACAAAATATGCTTACCATCTTCGACAACGGCAACAGAGGTGTCATCACAACTCGTGTCAATGCCAAGAATCTTCACTGGAAAGTCTGTCCTGACATCTGCGGCATTATGGCACTTATCATCGTATACAAGTCTTTTAAATCGAGCAACGAAACGAAAAGCCGCAACTTTATTACATTATCATTACTGGACACACTTGTGCCAACAGGGTATGTTTGCGGCATATTGGCAAACATGACCGCCATCATTCCAGCATTGGGATTACCACTCGAAGCCATCACCTTTATTCCCTGATTTATAAGTGTCACTGGAGATAAGGCAAGTATTATATCTCCATCAGCATCCAGCTTATCCATTATCCGAGTGTACCCAACGCTCCGATCAAAGCCATTCTCAAACTCAAAGATTCTATCAATCATGGACTTGATTGAAGATGAAGTACCTGCAGATGAAGCAACTAAAAAACCATTGGCTATCCCGTAGTAGTAATAATAGTTATCTGGCATCAGGTTCTGTAGTTCAGGAGGCATAAAATCTTCACCAGTCGGATTCAAGCCCGAATCCAACATAACGGTCAATAAATTATTGTAGTTAANTTTTCTGATCTCAACACCTTCATAGACTTCCANCACATTATCNACGCTAGCAACATCTGTTTCAGNCATTCCNANTGCTTGCAAAAAAGCATCTAATTTTTTGAATTGTCCTTCCAGAGATGCGATTATTTTCGTNTCATCAANGATTCTAAAAACGAATGTCTGAGCTGGGATAACACTACCACTNAAATTCATTGCCATGCCCACCTCGTCATCAACAAGGTTTAGGAANTCTTCCACGCTCTGCNCAAGATCCTCAAACAATAGTTGAACGTCTGCAGTTGCCGGATCATCAGACTTCAATATGTTCAGCTCAGCCAACCGCTGCATTCCAAAATTTGAGAGGTACTTATAAAGTTCCGAACCCACCCCTATATTTACACTAGACTGTTCTGGCAGGAACTTGAGGATTTCAGAAAAATCGTTTTTTGTGGAACTGAAAAGGTTCCCAATCTCANTATCGGGAACGAGTTGTATAGCTGGAGTGATTAGAAATTCTCCTGCATCGTGTTGAACAGTTAGAGTCACCGATTGGATCTGATCAAAAAAACCGAACAATGAACTCATATTACCAGCCGTTAGAAGCAATTGCATGATACCTGCACTTTCTGCTAGTTCTGAGGCACCTGGGAATAAAGGACGATCGATAAACCCAACCAAGTCATTGGAAACATCGTCTAAGTCTAGGTTATCAGTAAAACTATGGTTCTCCAGAATTGAAGGTGTCTTCTTTTGATATACATCAATAGTTTTTTCACAGACTTCATGATGTTCAGAATATATCATCACATCATCTAAAAAAGAGAAGCAAGCAGATTCCTCTACGATTTTAATATAATTCACCCCGTTATAACCGATTGACTGTACTTCACCAGATTCGGCTTTAATCATCTGTAAAACGGTATCTTGGTTAGCAATACGCACAATGGCTGAAAGCAAAGGCTCAGTTACAGAAGGAATTTGATGAACATAAAGAACAAAGTCCTGTTCCAGATCAAATCCATATCCTTCCAAATCTGCGAGACTTTCNAATCCACCTTCAAATATATCAGATAGTACACCAGCAACAACATCTTGGTNNGNNGNAGNNGCTGGATTCATTTNGGACATCAGGTCACTAATTTCNTGGTTTAGATCCTTAAGTGATTGAGCGTAAATAAGGCCAATNGCATCNTGAGGAACNANACCAAGGCTAGTATCAATCCTAGCTAAAGAGGAAATTGATATTAACAGAGCCCCTGCTAGAGCGANTACAGCGAATCTTTTCATTATAAGCTCCGATTATTCTAAATTATTTCTTACCTTTGACGAAAATTCATCAATTTCTTGGTTCGATGTNAGNACACCTATTTCGACTTCGTAGTGTCGGCGTCCCCCTGGTTCAAGGTAATCAAGCGTGCCGCGTTGGCGNTCTTTTGTGCGTCCATCGACCCAGCAATTNGCGGGTTCTAATCCAATNACATAGCCACGTTCATCCATCATTTTCCATTGGACAAACTTNGNNANTTGTGTCTTATGGTATTTCACATAGAGNCCAATNCCGTGTCCNTTATTAAAGGACTTGTTGACAATCGCAACGTAGACATGNTTATCCTGATCAGCTGCCATTTCNTGGTAGAAGACCTGTTCTGNNAAACCNGCAGTNGGAGGCTGNCATTTGTTGTAANAATCCAGTCCCTCNNNAGCACNGTCATCACGCGGAATAANTTTTGTCGAGTTACTGATAAATTCAGCCTCATCATCAACAATCGGAAACCCCNCNTTAATNTGGAACAGATACATCAAGGGACTCTCCCTATAATCGANGTTTTCTATCACATCTTCAATATGNAGTTTCGTCGCTCCCAACTCAGTTGAAATACGTCGTGTTCGGAGAAGATGTGGNCCTAGAGCCTTNATTTCAGAGACNTTCCCTTGTGCCCACATGATATATCNATTTCCTTCCCATCGGCTNTCNACCCATATATTATCAGCNGGCAGGTAGGAAACTCGTCCGTGAAGACCTAGTTTTTGTCCTTGATCTTCTTCAGGGTCACCGAGATACGTCATCCCGCATGTTGTTAACAACCCACCGGCAAAACCTCGCAGCCATTCCGATCCTTCAGGATCATAATATGTAGGTGCGACATCTCCTGTCCCTGAGCGCCAACACAAAGGAATTCCTTGGTATTCGGCATAGGAAATATCCATACCGCGATCAGGAAGGATAGTATAATTAAAGCCAGAACCTGTCTGAAAATCAACGGCTTGTACGCCCTTCTGCTTCCCTGTAACAAGCTTATACTGTTTAATTTCAGCTATTTGGGAAATGTCACCAACTCGTCGAAGCAGTTGGGTCCTATCATAATCCTTTTGGTATAATTTAATCGGTTTCCTCCCTTGTTCCTTGGGACGTTCTGATCATATTATAGCACGCAATTAGACAATGGATCAATCGTTGTGGGTTGTTGAGTACACACTCAAAATCTGACAGTCGAGGCGAAGGAATGAGTCGCTTCAGCCAACGGTTGATTTCGGAAACGTGCTTGCATTGAGTACTCCCATCTTGATCCACCTAAACCGAGACTTAAACCAAATGAGAAGATACCAACGCCATCGATCCGACTCCAACCGTTTCGTAAGGCAATATTCCCAGAAAACCCCCGTTGCCAGGACTCTGCTAACTCCCACCCAAAAGCAACATCTAACCCACGATGCCCTGGTACACGCCACAGGTCTAGTCCAGTAGTTAACCATTGAAAAATTTTGGTATTTGCACCAATACCAATTGTTGTAGGCAATTGTGCCACGAGCTTACGTTGCAGTAAATTTCGTATCACCAAGCCAGTTAAAACCTTGCGCTTCTCCATCATATCTATATTAAAATAGTGCTGATAACCGAGATCGAAATCAAAATTGGATATCTCGAGATCCTGACTAACTTCGTCAGATTGGTCAATGTACTGGCCCAAATTGGCTAGATCCAAACTGTCGATAATAGCAGGGATCAGTGCTCGAGGATCATTAACATTAATGTCGCTAGCATGTTGAGCGTCCAAGGCCAATCCTACTAATACCCGACCTCTTTTTGCATGCTGAGTAATCTGATTTAAGCGAAGCCCAAACTGCGATTGGCCCATTTTTTTGCTGTACCCAATATACCATCCGGATTGCAAAAGTTGTTTGTATTCAGTAATAGAAAGTGTTTTAGCAAGAAACCTTTGTTCGTCAACCAAGTATTCAGATCTAGTGTTTTCCAACGAAAATGTGGTTTTATTTCTGAGCGATGATAGATAACCAATGCTGAAGCCAGCCCCTTGAACAGACCGAGAATACGTGATTGATGGACTTAAACCTAGTTCCAATTGCTCTGAAAATTGGAATTCTGGTACTGCAGACAATGGAACATGGCGAAAATCAGAAAGCGTAACTCCAGCAGACAAATTATTTCCTTCTACATCGATTAGCCCAGCTGGATTACCGAAGATTGAGGCATCCGAAGCATTTGTCGCAATCATGACACCACCCATCCCAATAATCCTTAGATTTTCGTTTGCTAAGGTAAGGTGACAAATAAAAAAAAGAATGAATAGCAGGATTTTGGATTGGTTCAAACTAGAATCTTAGGTCACAAATTGTCACTGAAAAAACTGAGGTTGATGTGCTATATCTCCCATCGACGTAGGCATAATCAACACGAAAACTGTTAAGCTGATAACCGAATCCCATGGTGGGGCCACGTGTTATCCCATCGGTGAAGCGATAACCCAATTGTATATTGGCATTTTGAACCAAGTACTCTAAACCAATTAAAGGAGCTCCGTTAGCATAGTCAATGGCTAGCGTGCCTCCTGACATTTTCTCGGACAGCAATCCAAATTTAATTGCCATTCCAATACTCAATCCACGATTTAATACTTCATGATAAGATTTGGCTTCTGCGTTTTTTAATTTCCGACGACTATAATTGACACGCGAGATGAGACTTGGGAGGTTTAAACCAATTGCCACTTGATTTTTCAGCATTGTGTAGAGAGCTCCAATATCAAGTGCAATACCCCGACCTGATCCAACCTGAATTTCACCTATGCTAGCTGATGATGAAAGAAATTCACAATTCAAACCAATTTGAAAAGTTTTCCAAATTTTTTGCGCTATCGATATATTAAAGACAAGTTCTTGATAGAGTTCTTCTAAATCGCTTGAACTAAGCAAGCCAAACCCAATTCCACGATCCGATTGAATTGGAATCGTCAACGAAATAAAACTATAGTTGACCAGACCATGGATCTCGTAGTAGTTCAACCCCAGTTCCGGACGACTCAAGCCAACTAAGCCAGCAGGATTCCATGCAATCGCGTTGGTTCCCTTGGCCAAAGCAGTATACGAACCTCCCATACCCATTGGTCGCGCAGAAAGTCCCACATTTTCAAAAGCAGCATCAAGAAAAACAGACAAAAAGAAAAAGCAAAAAACAAGAGACATGAAGGAGCATCGATTCGTATCTGTTTTCAGTTGAATTTCCATTTTTAGCTCAATTTAGAATGGTAAGCTGAGTTGGTAGATCTGCCAAAATTATAAGCTCGATCTATCCGAATCGCAAGATAAGCTACAATTCAATCTTGACAAGCAGACACTTAACTATATATTATGATGAATTAGCACGAAATTGTGTATTTAAATTTTATGTGAAGGATTATATGTCACAGTTCCGACAAAAGATACTTGTGCTTTACTTACATACACCGAATTTGGACAGTCATGTTGTTGCTTGGTCAGAGTATGATGGTACGGGCAGATCCAATGCCACGACAGGAGATAGCGATCAACCACCATATAATTCCGTGCTTTCCGCGATGAAGGATGGTTGGCGGGTAGTACAATTTCCACAGCAATTTCCTGCCCATCCGGGTATGGAATATCAGACAGCGTATCTCAGATTTGAATACATTCTTGAGAAAATGGAGAAGATTAATGATTAACAAAAACTATCTCTTAGATTCTAAACAGATGGCTAATTTCGTCTCTGACGGATTTCTTCGGTTCGATGAACTCGTCCCTAATAAGTTGAATAGAGCTGCTCATAATGCCATGGAAGACAGGACTGTTCAAGGTGGTAGTGCTGGTGCACCATTCAGTCAAGTGTGGGCTCAAGATTCTCCAATGCGTAGGATTTTCGACATGCCTGAAATCCAGGGAATTATCCACAGTATGGTTGGATCAGTTCCTCTGTACGATCACCAAGCTATTCATATTGTTAATGCTGGAAATCATAGCGGGCAGATTTGGCATGGAGATGCTATCATTGACACACGAATGCATTTTGATATCCAATTCTTTTATTTTGCTTATGACACGCCACGTGAAATGGGTGGAACTATGATATTGCCAGGTAGTCATTACCGACGCATTTGCGAGACAGACATCGCACGGTATCAGAATTTCTTAGGACAACTCCCTTCTGTTTGTAAAGCCGGCACAATTATGGTAGTCCACCATGGTATGTGGCATTGTGCCCAGCCAAATCTGACTGACCAAACACGATATATGTTTAAACTGAGACTAAATCCAACAGTGCGTCAGATGCGACTCTGGAACATAGATGACATTGATGACGCTTCGATACCCAGTCTGTTGGGTAAAAATCACAAATGGTATGGGAATGATGTTCGCCTTGAATTTGTCAACCGGATTAAATTCTGGCGTTTTTTAACAGGCAATGAACACTTTGACATGGGATATTGGTTGTCCCGTTTGGAGAATATGCCGGAGAATGCCGCTGTGGCATAAAATTCAGTTAGCCTTAGAATAAGGAAATGTATGGGGCTTGAAACAAACGCGCATAATGGAACGTGGTCGATTTTTTCATAATATAGATGCGTCATATGCATATTAAGTCCTAAAAATATATGGAGGGCTTCAAAAAAACAAAACAGATTTGACTTCAGGGAAAGCAGATGGTAATTANATGTCGGTTCAAACTGTAATCTGGGAACGGTATTCTAAACNTGTTTACCTGATAAAAAATTGGAATTTTTCTCTTGATACATGAAAATATCACCTCTAAAGTCTGGATATGTTTATTCGAAAGTGAATTGTCGTTTGCCATTGTTTTTTTGCAATATTGACGTAACAATTTTTGCACAAATCTAAATTGATGGGTAATATCGAGAAATTGTTGATAGATGGAACACTTGATCTCCACACCTTCCATCCGAGTGATGTAAAAGCTCTCATTCCAGATTACCTAATCGAATGCNAAAAAATTGGAATATATGATGTTCGTATTATTCACGGAAAAGGAATGGGGGTACTGAGNNAAATTGTCCACTCGGTACTATCAGAGCTAAGCTGTGTTGCCCAGTTTCAGCTCGCAGGCGAGAGAGAAGGTTCTTGGGGAGNCACTTTGGTTAANCTTAAGCGAATAGANANGAAATGATACNAGNTTAGCAACACCNGCTTAATTATTTTTTAAATATACATTACCAAAACTTAGCATCAAGANTCGGCTNGTCCNCGGTTTGCGTACAAAGGGGATGATATGTTATAATCNGCATTGGNATTTATGGGNATCGGCTTTTTAATGNATCTAANTTNCTACAAGAAAAAAACATTACAAGGAAAAAAATATGACACGATTAAAAATCGCGCGTTATNCACTAGCNATCTTGCTATTAGCTCCGCTAGTTGGTATNTCACAGACTGNTGTCTTGGTTGATCCTTCTGTNGTGGAATCNCCAGCTGTGGGCGCGGATCTAGACGTTANCATCNAAATNAGTCAAGGCAANAATATTGCTGGATATCAGTTCACACTNGAATTCGACAATACNGCTCTNGAGTANGTTACTATCGTCAATGCGGACTTTCTGCCGGCGGGNGCGTTTGCTATCCCNCCAAAGGTAAATGGTGGNAAAGTAACTTTAGCCGCAACTTCGCTAGCNGGAGGAACAAACGGNGATGGAGCNCTNGCGAAAGCCACCTTTAAAGTTCTTAAAAAATCGGATTCTGCACTTAAGCTTTCGGGCGTTAAGCTTTCCGATCCAGATGCGACTGCGATCGCATCGAAATCTGTAGATGGCAAGATTGCTTCGGAACTTGCTGCTGTNNTCACCAAACGACCATTTGGTGGTCAATCCCTCAAACTCAGTGCTACGATTACCAAAGCGGGTTCCCCTGTGACNGCCCTGAAAGCTGTTTCNCAGGATGCAGGCATTGCTAANGCGGGAACATTCATCGAATATCAAGTAAAGTTTTCAAATCTGAGCGCCTTGAAAGTNGGTGGTGTTTACGTTCATACAGCAGACGGTCAAGTAATTGGACCTTCGGATGCAGTCCAAGGAATGCGTTTGCAAGCTGATGAAGATGGTGGCTGGATCCATAGCAGGTTATCTCTAACCCCCATTAAAGGGAAGCAAATCGCTGCCATTACCGTTGGAACCAAAGTTGATTCGGCTCCAGCTGGACTTTTCAGTATGTTTGTTGACAACATACAGATGACCGATGGAAATAAAACGTTGCAACCTATATGGCTTTCTTCTGCTAACGCTGGAGATACAGTAGCCACTGAGCCTTATGGGGATCTCATTGGTGTTGAAAGCCTTGATATTGGTGTGAGTGATGATGTAAAAATTGCTGTTGAACCAAAGAACAAGGTTGTCACAATCTGGGGAAAGATCAAGAGTGTGAAGTAGTTTCTGATTTTGAAATAGCCCTTTAAACTGAATGAAAAATCCTAATCTACTAAATGATTAGGATTTTTTTTGATCTGATTTTGGCTCTGAATCAATCTCCTCTTGACACCATATTCAGCCTTTGCTATGATATCTGGGTTTTCTCACTGTCTTTCCTACCTAATAAAGGATAACTATGAAAATCTCAAAACTCCTGATCCTCTTATTGGTTTTGGCTACCATGCCGATTTTGTCTGTGGCTGATAAAGCATTCAGACACGTCTCTGGAAACGTCGATGTTTCAGTCACAGATTTTGGATCATTTACGGCATTTAGAGGGGGAGGGTTTGCAGATAATTTTGAATATCCTAAAGGAAGCGGTAAACACTATCTCCAACAGTTTTCCGAAATCTGGATTGGCGACGCAAAAGGAAACGTAGCAACAGCTTGGAACTTGACAAACAAAGGGGTTGCCCCTCTTTCAGGGAACTGGCGTACCACGGATACTGGGGAGGTTACGCTTGATCCCAAGCCGGATGGACGACAGATTGTAAATGCACAATATGATCCACATCGTATAAAAGGTTTTCCACTTGACTTGCTTATCGACCAACAGAGTTTTTCGTGGTCAACTAAAAATCATCCAGAATATGACGATTTCCTAATTTTGAAGTTAACAATTACAAATTCTAGTGCGGTGAACCTCAAAGGTATTTATGTTGCTCTCAGCACGAATTGGAATGTTGATGGTGAAGATATGAAAAAAGGGCAACTGAGTACCGACATGATGGATTGGAACGAAGAAAATCGCATGCTTTTTGCCTTTGATGCTGATAGTAAGGATGGATTGGATCCTGTGCATGTTGGTACGACACTAATTAGTGGAAACTTGGCCGCCCACCAAATCTATACTTTTAGAAATATTAAAGGACAAGTAGATGTTGGAGTTTTTAACGATGCAAATCGGTCACTCTTTATGTCGAACCCTAACTTTCTAGTCGCCAAGCGGATTGGAGGTAGATCCAAAGCAGATTTAATCAAATTCAAGTTTCCACCATGGGATTATATCGGAATCTTATCTTCGGGGCCATATACTATCCGAGCGGGCAAATCCATTTCGGTTACGTTTGCATTGGTTGCTGGCAAGAGTTTATCAGAGCTAAAACAAAATGCTAGTAACGCCAAAACGATTGCATATGCCTCACCTAGCATTACAGCGAAAGTTGTCAAAGGGGGAGTAGAAATAGTGTGGGAGAAACCGATTAGCTTTGTTGGAGGGTATCAATTATTTCGAAGGATCGAAGGAGACGAAGAATTTGAGCAAATTGGACCTCGCATTATAGAAGGTGCTGTTTTCCCCGACACGGATGTCCAGTACGGTATTGAATACACGTATAAAGTTTCGCCAGTTGATTATAAAGGTACACCAATCAAGTCTTATTCCAAAGAAGTAACAGTCATGCCGGATTTTATTCCCGATCCGCCGGTTGGAATGACTGGAGAATCGACCACAGATGGGAACTATTTCCTACTGAAACTGCCAAAACCCACTCAAAAAATCAGCCAGTATATCATATACCGTAATCATACCGGCGAACCACCTTGGACACCGATAGCCACGGTTAAGCCAGATACAACTAACTTTACCGACATGAATATCTACCCTGATCACCAGTATTTTTATGCATTAGCAGGAACCAATCGATCTGGCGATATCGGNGATATTGCCATAATGGTAAATCCTGAAACTGAGGAACCTGTCAGTTTGGAAATTACTGGATCACCGAGAGGTATCGCTAAACTGGACTTGCAGAAGGTCATTGCCTATCCCAACCCATTTCAGATCAGTCGGCATGAAACCATGATATTTGATAATTTAACAGCCCGTGCAATGATTTACATCTACGATGGATCAGGTACTTTGATTCAGCAATTGGAACACATTGATAAGAGTCCCAGCTTAGAATGGGGTCCTAAGAATTGGGATGGGGAGTCTTTATCACCCGGAGTTTACGTCTACTATGTCGAGGATATTGGTTCTGTAAAGACTCATGACCTAGTAAATGACGAACAACTTCCTCATCCTTGGAAAATTGAAAAGCTCACACATACTGGCAAGTTTGTCGTAATTAATTAAGGATATAATCCTTGTCTTAGCTTGACAATACAGATAGTGATCGATATAATTGCAAATTATGCCCCTGTGGTGGAATTGGTATACACGGCAGGTTGAGGGCCTGTGCCTTCTTAGGCGTGCTGGTTCGAGTCCAGTCGGGGGCATTCTTAGAATATTTTGAAGGGCTAATNAGCCCTTTTTTTGTGCCTATTCCTTCAGCTTATAGATCTGGTAAGTTCGGTCTNTTGCGTTNTCAACNCTCGCNTCAAAAACAAGATCATAATTATGATCTTTTCCTGTAATACTGACCAAATACGGTATCCCGCCCGCATCTTGAACTTGCTTAGCTAACTTCCGCAAATCTCGGTCAACAATTTGTTGTTTGGCATCCCTCGTGGTTGTTTGGTAAACCGAGCGATCCGCGTAAAACATAAGATAAAAGTGAGTCCCGTAATCTGAATGATCTAAAAAAAAACACGCATTGTCAGGAAAATCNGTTCTGATTTTTTCGCCAATGGCTTGGTACAGAGGGTGATTCACATTTCTATTGGTTACAGTAGTTGAGGAATCGATGTATCCTTTAGCATAGAAAATTGAGATTCCTAGCACAGAAAAACGGAGAAAAAGCCATACCCATTTTTGCCACCTAAATCGATGGGTCAGTCGATGAAAAAGAAACAGCCCTCCCAAAACAACCCCGAACATCAAGAATTGTTTGATAATCCAGAAGTTCGTTTCAAGGTACGGAGCTAATTTATTAAGCTTATCAAACTGATCCCGCCCTTTAACTAGACTTTTTCCTCCTTTTATAATTACAGTTGATAATGTCAACGCAAACCAAGACGCGGTGTAAATCCAGTCGTTTTTTCGCCATGATCTGCTGATGATTACTGATATGCAAATAACCATCGCAGGTGTTACAATCATTGTTGCAGACGGCGTTTTAGTTAAAGCAAAAGAATGTGGAACAATGACACCAACTACCCAAGCCACAGTGAAAAATTCACCAAAGGACCGATTTTTGAACGTTGTCAAAACAAGACACAAAACAGCACCAATTACAACAGTATAAATAACTGGATAGAACTGGATCATGTAGTCAAAAATCGGTCGATCCCAAGTTGCCCCCCAACTTTCCACGTCTGTAGATAAGTGATCTAAGACACGCTTATGTTCCCATATATATTCCTTGGGATGTTTAATTAAGCAGTAAGCTACCCATGGTATTACCGTCAAAATTGCAGACAACAACTGTACTGCAATATCATATATCCTAATTCGCCCATCCTGTAAATTGAGCATCTTGGTCCGTTTAGCACCCCATACGGCAATGGCAATACCAAATGTAATCAAAGCTAAATAGCTTTTCGATAGGTAGGCCAACCCTTGGGCAATCCCACAAAGAACATGTAACCTTAATGCATCGCCACGAATTGCTTGAATAAGTAGCCAACACGATACTTCAACCCAGAACAAAAGTGCTATATCAATGTGATCAGAATAGTTATATCCATGAATTGATCCAAATAGGAAAGGGTTAAAACCTTGTAGGAAAGCGGCGATAATACCAGCCCGACGATCAAACAGATCCGTAGCAATTCGATACGTTATCCAAATGGCTATTGTTGCTAAGATAGCAGATGGCAAACGCAGAGCAAAGGTATTGACACCTAATGTCCAATACGAGAAAGCAATCTTCCACATGGCTAGTGGCGGTTTGTGCAACCAGATGTGATTAGCACCCCACCCTTTATAATCATAGGGAAGCCATGGTTGATCGTAGAGCGTAAAAGTGAGAGGATGTTTAAGCAAATTACGGGCGACGATTGCGTGGAAACCCTCATCCCAGTAGTGTATTGCCGTATGCCCGAGATTTCGTAAGACAGCTAGGAAGGAGGCGAACAAGACCCAGAATATTGCAAATCTTGCATCAATACATCTACTAACCCAATTATGCCTAAAAAAACACGAAATAAGATTGGAGGTAAGCTTAATCAATTCGTTTAAGTGATTTGCAATATTCCTTCAAGGGTAGAGATAAATCGCTGATTTTCTTCGGTCGTACCAATTGTAACACGAATCGAATTAGGAAACCCATAACCTGCTACGGGTCTGACAATCACACCTTTTCGCAACAATAGATCCGCAATTTCCTGACCGGAGGTATCGAAGTGGACCAAAATGAAGTTGCCTTCTGATCGTACATAGTCGAGCCCTATCTCATCGAAAAAACGGTAGAGNTGAGTTTTTCCTTTTTCATTAAGTTCGCGGCTTTCTTTTACNTGTTGGTGATCCTTTAATGCCGCACGTGCAGCAACCTGTGCCAGTGTATTACAGTTGAATGGTTGCCTAACTCGATTCATAAAATCAATTGTCTTNGGTGNCGATATCCCGTAGCCAATTCTTAGCCCTGCTAAACCGTAGATTTTGGCAAAAGTACGGGTGATAATAATGTTTCCTTTTTCACTAATGTAATTGATAGTCTGAGGATAATCTGATCGATCTATATATTCGCAATATGCTTCATCAAAAACAATTAGGACGTGATTTGGAACCTGTTCCACAAGTTGTTCAACCTGATTCTGAGTAACCATTGTTCCAGTTGGATTATTCGGATTTGCCACAAAAATCACCTTTGTCTGATCAGTTATAGCATCTGCCATTGACTCAAGATCTTGATCAAAACCCAACATTGGGATAATAACTGATCTGGCACTACAAATCTTGGAAACAAGTTGGTAAACTACGAAAGCACTCTCGGAGAATATCACTTCGTCATTGGCCGAGATGAAAGTTTCGCCGACGATTTGNAGGANCTCATTAGACCCATTTCCCAAGATGAGATTTTCAGGTAAAACGCNGAGGTGTCTGGCAAGATCCTGCTTTAGATAATAGGTGTTTCCGTCAGGATATAAGTTAACATCGGACATCGCTTTTTTCATGGAGGCAATAGCTANCGGCGATGGTCCAAGCGGGTTTTCGTTAGAAGCAAGTTTGATGATATTTTCTATACCAAGTTCACGTTGTACTTCTTCGATTGGTTTCCCACCTTGATACGGCTGGATTTCATCAATTCCAATTTTGGGTTTCATTTCTTAGNTTTTGCCAACTTTAATACGCACTTAATATCAAATTCAAAATATCATNAGTGATCGTAAGTGTCAAGTTCAAATGACTTGATCGAAGATGAAATGGATATGAGGGAATTGATGTGCTATAATGATTTTAATAACCTAATGAATCTAAATAAAAGGAGAATCAAGTGGACAACCCAGGAATATTTGACGGTATAGAATCTTACATTTCGAAGTTTGATCCCAAGTCGACTTCCAAATTGATNTTCTGGCTAATCATCGCGCTTATTTCTTTGATTGCTGCATCAACCTGTTTCTACACAGTAAAAGCTGATGAACAGGCTATAATCCTGCGTTTTGGTAAGCATGTTGATACCACCTCGCCAGGTTTACATCTTAAGCTACCGTTTGGCATTGACAAAAAATTCGTGGTTCCGGTCAAACAAATATTCAAAGCGGAATTTGGGTTTCGTACACGCAGTGCCGGAGTACGTACACAATATGACCCTAACGATCAATCACAAGAATCACTCTTGTTAACGGGAGACTTAAATATCGCTGATGTTGAATGGGTAGTTCAATATCAAATTATTGATCCACTAAAATTTCTGTTTCAAATACGAAAACCAGTGGCCGCACTACGCGACATGAGTGAAGCAGTCACAAGCTTGGTCGTTGGCGATCGTACAGTTACTGAGGTACTGACTGAAGGTCGAACCGAAACTCAAAACACAGTGGAGGAGCTATTAAAGAAGAAATTAGCAGAATACAGTACAGGCTTGAGGGTTATCAAAGTTATCCTGCAAGAAATCAATCCTCCAGAAACAGTAAAACCTGCTTTTAACGCAGTCAATGAGGCAAAGCAGGAAAAGGAAAAACTCATTAACGAGGCACTTATGGCTTATAATGAGGTTGTTCCAAAAGCCTCAGGAACTGCCAAAAAACTGATCTCTGAAGCTGAAGGGTATGCGCTTCAGCGCGTTAACGAGGCCAAAGGAGATGCCGATCGGTTCAATGCAATTCGGGATCAATACGACAAAGCCAAAGAAGTAACAAAAAAAAGGCTCTATTTGGAAACAATGAGTACAATACTGCCTAGTGCCAAAGAAGTTTATATTATTGATGATGCATCCAACAAACCAATTCCAATCCTACAACTTGCACGATGAGGGAGCATCTTAAATGAATAATCAGACTTTAATCATTCTTGGCATTGTTGTAGCTATCGTTGTTTCGGTTTCTAGTAGTGTTTTCTATGTTGTCCGTGAAGACGAACAAGTTATCATTACGCAGTTTGGCAGGCCCATGGGTCAACCCGTAACAACTGCTGGTCTAAAAATTAAAACGCCATTTATTCAAAAGATTGACCGATTCGATAAGCGAATTTTGGAATGGGACGGTCTAGCTAATGAGATTCCAACCAAAGATAAAAGGTTTATTTGGTTGGATACCACAGCACGTTGGCGCATTATAAATTCCCTGAATTTCTTCCAATCACTCAGAACTCAACAGAATGCTCAATCGCGTCTTGATGATATTATTAATTCTGCTGCACGCGATCTGGTAACAAGCCATAACCTAGTCGAGGTCGTTCGGAATTCAAATCGTATCCTGAACCTAGAAAACCTGAATTTAGAAGAAGAACAAACTACTGAACAGATTGAAACAATTGAAGTTGGAAGAGGAAAAATTGCCCAAATGATTCTGGAAAAAGCACAACAGAATTTGTCTGAAGAATTTGGCATCGAGATTATTGACGTCCAAATAAAACGGATTAATTACGTCGATGAAGTACGCCAAAAAGTCTTCCTGCGAATGATTTCCGAACGTAAGCGGATTGCTTCGAAATACAAATCAGAAGGCGAAGGAGAAGCGGCTAAGATTGAAGGACAAAAAGAAAAAGAGATGCAACGAATTCAGTCTGACGCGTACAAAAAAGCGGAGCAAATCAAAGGGGTAGCTGATGCAGAAGCTATCCAAATTTATGCTGAAGCTCACAGCAAAGATCCCGAGTTCTTTGCCTTTACACAATCACTTGAGACTTACAAAAAAACAATCGGTGAAACCGAGAACACCAAGCTCTTTCTAACAACTGATAGTGATCTTTACAAATATTTGAAGCACGTTGATGGATCCAAAAACAAAAAATAACGCTAGGCGTATCCCTCTATAGACAAGTCACTAGCGAGAGCCTGTTACTATTAGACTAACCCAGTGAAAACAGAAGCCCTGCATCCAAATACCCAAGCAGGTGATCTAAAATCTTCACTGGGTTAAGAAAACCTACCTGNTATTCACAATATCCCAATAGTCTCTTTGTTTTAGCTNCAACAACGTTCTTTTCTTNCCCAATTGTAGCGTTGGCCCAGGATTTGACTGTGCAAAACAGACAAACGAACACTTTTNAACCAAATTCCTTCTGCAAAAAATGCTATGGCCAAGAAACAATTATCAATATTATGAAAGGTACTTATGACATGATCCTCACACTCTNAAATGGAAGACTCGAGAAATTCGNTTACCAGCTCATGCGTTACCTTAAACATACAGAAAACTGAGTGCAAATACNCAATACCATAATTGGTAAATTAACAGAATTATCGACCAAGTTATTCTCTAGNCTGGAATGTCACTAGNTTAAACGTTAAAGGATAATTCAACACTTTTTATATTTATTAAAGGAAATAGCATAAAAAGTTGCAGGGCTGATCAGCTTATGATACCATTGNGGTACATTGGTGGCGGCTTTATTCTTAAAGATATGGGACAAGGACATTTAGTCGATCGTTTTAACCGGATTGCCACAAACCTGCGTGTTTCTGTAACAGATATTTGTAATTTGCGATGTACGTATTGTATGTCAGAAGACACGCAGTTTCTTGACGAATCTAAGATCATGACGTTTGATGAAATCGATCGGCTTATCCAAATTGCTGTTAGCCTTGGAGTAAACAAGGTTCGAATTACTGGCGGAGAACCNCTTGTCCGACGTAATTTNCCTGATTTGATATCGAGGGTTTTAGAGGTCGACGGCATCAAGGATGTTAGCCTGACGACCAATGGCATAGGCCTAGTAAAACAAGCACAAGCCNTATATGACGCGGGACTNCGCCGTATTAACGTCAGTCTTGANACTCTAAGTAAAGCAAAATTTCAACAAATAACGCGTCGAAAAGCGCTAGCAAAAGTTTTAGATGGGCTTAAAGAAGCAAGCCGGTGCGGTTTTGCCCCAATTAAGATCAACGCAGTTACAATGCGCGGATTTACCGAGGAAGAAGTAGTGAAGTTAGTTTCGTTTGCACGTGAAAACTCTTATGAGATGCGCTTTATTGAATTTATGCCCCTCGATGCAGATGATATTTGGGGACGNAACATGTTTGTACCAAAAAAAGAATTGATAGATNAAATCAGAAAGCTTTATCCCCTTGAACCTGTCGAAAGCAGCTCCAAATTTAAACACGAAACAGCAAAAAACTACCAGTTTAAGGATGGNCTAGGGAGAGTTGGGTTTATTTCTTCAGTCAGTGAACCTTTTTGTGATGATTGCAACCGTGTTCGTTTGACCGCAGATGGCAAGTTTCGAAACTGCCTATTTGCAACTGAAGAGACGGATTTGTTAACACCACTCCGCAAGGGGGCTTCTAACGAAGTGATTGCTGAAATGATGATTGAATCGGTTGCTAACAAGGAANTTGGACATCTGATCAACTCGGTTGACTTTGTTAAACCCGAAAGAAATATGTCAATGATCGGCGGATAATAGACAGGCAGNAAATTAAAGTCTTTGACCATACAAACACGATATCGATAAAGATAAGGGAGCCATATTAAAATTAAATGAACGATGAATTAGTTATTAGGGATTTACGTGTAAATGTAGCAGGCGGAGAAATCTTAAAAGGGCTTTCATTAACAGTGAAATCTGGCGAAATCCACGCGCTAATGGGACCGAATGGTTGTGGGAAAAGTACGCTTGCTAATACCCTAATGGGACATCCTAACTATGATGTTGACTCTGGTAACGTGACTTTTAATGGGATCGACATTTTGGAACTTGAGCCAGATGAGCGTGCCAAATTAGGATTGTTTTTAGCCTTTCAATACCCAACAGCAATTCCTGGCGTAACATTGGCAAACTTTCTTCGAATGGCGGTTAGCGCTGTTCGAACTGTAGAGAGCAACGATTCTGCAACAACGCCACTGGTTCCAATGCGAGAGTTTCGCAAAGAACTCAGGGAAAAAATGAAAAATATGGGCGTTGATGATTCATTCGCGCGTCGTTATCTCAATGATGGCCTTTCCGGTGGAGAAAAGAAAAGAGCTGAGGTATTACAACTTGCCATGCTTGAACCAAAAATTGCGGTTCTTGATGAAACTGATTCTGGCCTTGATATTGATGCAATTAAAGTAGTCGGAGAAAATGTCAATCGGCTTGTAGGCCCAGATCTTGGCATATTGATTATTACACATTATCCAAGACTTTTGAATTACATTAAACCCGATTTTGTCCATGTAATTCTGGATGGTAGAATCGTTGAATCTGGTGGGTGGGAACTTGCCGAGATTCTTGAAGCAGAAGGTTATGAAGCTATACGCGAAAAACATGGGATTGAATTTATTACACAAACGAATCCAAATCTCGACACCTCAATCCAAATATAGAATCTGAGCACTTAAAGAAGGTGAAAAATGGCAACAAATATGTCTGAAGTTGGCATCAGTGACTACAAATATGGTTTTCACGATGACGTAGCGCCGGTTTTTAAATCCCGAAAAGGTTTAAACAAAGAAATTATTCATCAGATATCGGATATGAAGGATGAACCAGATTGGATGCTTGAATTCCGACTCGAAGCATATGAAATATTTAAAGCAAAACCTGATGTCAAGTGGGGTGGATATCTCGCATCACTTGATTTTAATGATATATACTACTACGTGAAAGCCTCTGACCGAACTGAACGTAATTGGGAAGATGTACCGGAAGATATCAAGAATACCTTCGATCGACTTGGGATTCCTGAAGCCGAGCGTAAGTTTCTGGCTGGCGTCGGTGCCCAGTATGATTCTGAAGTTGTTTACCANAGTGCCCGNGAAGAATTTGAGAAAATAGGTGTGCTTTTTCTCGATACGGATACCGCATTAAAAGAACACCCCGAAATTTTCCGTGAATATTTTGGAACAGTAATACCATCCTTGGACAATAAGTTTGCAGCGCTGAATAGNGCNGTTTGGAGTGGGGGAAGTTTTATCTATGTGCCTCCGGGAGTGAAAGTTGACTATCCNCTTCAAGCATATTTTCGAATTAATACTGAGAATATGGGACAATTTGAGCGGACATTGATTATCGTGGACGAAGGTGCAGAAATTCATTATGTCGAAGGGTGCACCGCGCCAACCTACTCAAGTGAATCCTTACACAGTGCAGTCGTTGAAATTATCTGTAAGCCACATTCTCGTGTTCGCTATACGACGATCCAGAACTGGTCTGGAAATGTCTATAATCTGGTAACAAAACGCGCCATGGCCTACGAANATGCAACCATGGAATGGGTCGATGGTAATCTTGGCAGTAAACTCACCATGAAATANCCAAGTGTCTACATGGTTGAAGAAGGGGCACATGGCGAAATCCTCTCAATTGCCTTTTCTGGAGCGAATCAGCATCAGGATGCTGGGGGGAAAGTGGTACATCTCGCTCCAAACACCACTTCACGAATTATTTCTAAATCAATTAGTAAAAATGGTGGTCGCTCAAGTTATCGGGGATTATTGAAAGTTGCTGAAAATGCGACTGGTTGCAAATCGCATGTCGTTTGCGATGCGCTTATGCTGGATTCTGATTCGCGCTCCGATACTTATCCAGTTATAGAAGTTGATGCTGCAGACGTCACAGTTGAACANGAGGCTCGTGTCAGCAAAATTGGTGAAGAGCAGCTCTTCTATCTGATGAGTCGCGGACTTTCTGAAGAGGAAGCCTCAGCGATGATTGTGAACGGGTTTATCGAACCACTTGTCAAAGAGCTTCCCATGGAATATGCAGTAGAGATGAACCGTCTGATTCAACTGCAAATGGAAGGATCTATTGGCTAACCCCNATTGTCAGATCAGGAGGAGATTNGATTGGGAGTAAATCAAACTGTAACGGGCAATTTTACCGGTGAATCTGTCGCGAGGATTTCCAGCTTGCAAAATGAGCCTNCTTGGATGCTTGAGAGACGAATTCAGGCCTTTCAGGTTTTTGAACAGCTCCCACTTCCGNAGACAAATAGCGAAAGTTGGCGTAGAACAGACATTCGGGGACTAGATCTCGAACAGTTTCAATTAGTTACTTCAAATNAGTCCCAACCTAACGGAAAATCCCCTGAGTTTTTCTCAGCTTTAGAAGAAGGAAAAAGAAACTCAGGATTAATCATTCAGAAAGATGCTGCTGTTGTTTATTCTGCACTTTCAGACACACTTACTGATAAAGGGGTATATTTTGCCGGNTTTAAGGCGGCACTTGATGAACGACCAGATCTTCTGAAAACCTATGTATGCCAGACAATTCAATCAGAGGACAATAAATTCAATGCAATGCATAATGCATTTTTGCAAAGCGGTTATGTTTTATATATACCAAAAGGGGTGGTGGTAGATCTTCCCTTACGGGTTATTGTGTCATTATCTGGTGANGCAATTGCCGATTTTTCGCATACACTTGTTATTGCCGAAGCTGACAGTCAAGTAACTATTCTCGAAGAGCATCTTTCAGTTGATCAGCAGGAGAAAGGGCTACATTGTGGTGGCGTTGAAATATTCCTTGGCCAAAATGCCTTCGTCAATTACGCCCAAATTCAGAATTGGAATAAAAAAGTCTGGAATTTTTCGACACAGAGGGCCAAGCTTGAACGTGGTGCCAACTTGCGTTGGATTACNACTTCNTTAGGGAGCCGCTTGAGTAAACTAGATCAACTGGTAGAGATGAATGGGGAAGGCAGTCATGCTGACCTTCTGGGACTAACCGCGACGCACGCGCGACAACATATCGACATCCACACCTACCAGAAACATGCTGTTTCAAACAGTACAAGCAACTTGCTATATCGGAATGTCTTAAAAGATCGATCCCGAACAGTCTGGCGGGGTATGATCGAAGTTCAAAAGGNCGCACAAAAGATTGACTCGTATCAGCAAAATGACAATTTGATTCTGAGTAAGCAAGCTCGTGCCGATACAATTCCAGGGTTAGAAATCCTAGCTGATGATGTGCGTTGTACTCATGGAGCAACAGCTGGAAAGATCGATCAAGATCAGATCTTCTACCTGATGAGTCGAGGGTTGTCCTACAACCAAGCTGAACAAGTAATCGTTAATGGTTTTTTTGAATCAGTCTTACAACNAATTCCATTAGAATATTTACGTAATCAATTACAAGAATCAATTGCGGGTAAGCTGCAATTGAATTAATTATTCCCAAAATTAAGGAGAAAACAAAATGAACCAACCAAAAATCATTGGATACATGAAACCCACTTGTGGATGGAGTCAAGGCGTCCGAGCNGTTCTNCANAAATACGAATTGGAATATGAAGATCGGGATATCATCAATAACCCAAGTAACTATCAAGAAATGGTTGAGAAAACTGGTCAACCATCCCAACCATGCGTCCAGATTGGTGATGCGATTTTAGCTGATGTGAGCGGNGAGGAAGTNGAGGCCTATCTGCTTCAAGAAGAAATTGTTAAACCTGTTGACGCCGATTCNGGTGTAGCCACAGACCGTGGATGTTCAGANGAAGAACATGCTNCCATGCGTGCTGAANCAACTACGCAGTGGACTAGAAACTTTTCCTCTGAATAGTATACTAATTTATCCTTTTCTGCTAATTTAAAAGAAATAGTAGGTGGGGTTTGCCTGTTGTTTAGGGCTTTTGGGATTAATAAAAATTATTCAATGAGCGATTTTTTAAAGGTTGCTAGGACAAGTGAAATTCCGCAGGGGGGAAAGAAGCTGGTTGAAGTTGATTTTTTACCAGTTGCTATTTTCAATATTGGTGGTGAGTACTATGCCATAGAGGATGTTTGTACTCATGATGGCGGCCCACTTGCTGAAGGTAAATTGGAGAACGAAGAAATTATATGTCCCAGACACGGAGCACGCTTCAACGTTAAGACAGGACAAGCTTTATGTATGCCAGCATTCGAAAGTGTAGAATGCTATGAAGTCAAGATTGAAAATGACGAGATTTACATCAGTATTGATTGAAGTTAGGTGAGGGAAATAGCTATGATTACAGAAGAAATTGTTCTTGAACAAATAAAGCAGGTCATAGACCCAGACGTTGGCCTAAACATCGTAGACATGGGTTTAATTTATGGCGTGGATATCAACGATGATATTGTCGACATTACCATGACCCTAACTAGCCCCGGTTGTCCCGCAGCTCCACAACTATTGAATGGGTCACAAACCGTGGTTCAACAACTAGACGGTGTTGAGGAAGTAAACATTAATGTTGTTTGGACGCCACCGTGGGATCCGGAGATGATGAGCGAAGAAGCGAAAGACGAGCTTGGAATCTTTTAAGTGGAAATTACATGGTCAGTTATTGAGCAGTAATTCGGATGACCCCTTCGTATGGGGTGACTGGTGCTAAAAAGAGTCGAGCAAAATTGCTATTACTCTTTGCTTGAAAAATCTTGTGTTCCACCTTTCCCCCTTCTATTTTAATCCGGTCCTTGTTGTTTTCGATGATAGCCAGTTCTTCAGAAAGGAAGACAACATCAGTTTCGCTTAGATCCCAGTTGCAATCCCCAACGAATAAAGTGCCAACCTTCCTTAGGCCAAATTCAATAATCAGTGGAATACCATCCCATCCTTCAGTTGTAAAGTTCAGCTCAAAACCGTCCTTAATCCGATCGATCTCCATAAAGATCCTAAAATTAAGCGCAACTACCTCGCGTTTTTTAGATTTAGGCCGAAATACACACTGAACAGTTTCACTTTCAGTCAGATAAGTTTTTCGGTCAATGGCAAGTCCTGTCATCAACACATGACGAAACCCTTGATAGATGCTACTAATTAATATACTGTCAATAGCGATGCTGTCATTGTGGAGCGAAAAGAAGTTGCTTTGATTCCCCATGATAGTTGTGCTTGTCTTTCCAGAACGAATGAATGCAATATTCGATTTCTGGTAGAATTTCTCGTATTGGCTATCCATCGGTAACCGGTTGACCCAATTGTTGTCAAGTTCCAACTCTGTTTCAAGAAATTGCCCAATGTTGGATGTGACAAACAAACGTGAATCGTTACCAATTTGAAAATTAGGGTTAGGGTGATTTAGATATGGTCTAATGATTCCATTATCAAAACGGCTGAGGTATGTATTTAGTGTCAAGTCACCAGCCGTCGCATATAAACCATTTTGATCCACAATCGACATTTTTTTCCAGACAGCATAACCAGAAGGAAGGCCATTTTCGAAACCTGCTTCTGATAACCCTGTGGTGACTTCACCGTTTGATCGAAACGTGTACAGTAAAAAATTGAGGTTACGCCGTACAAAATCCAACAAATCAAGTTGTCCCAACCGTTCAGCGAAACTTAAGATCGCAGCGTTAACAATCATGTTTGAAGCGGGGCTTCGATCTGGATAAAGACCATCGTCACTAATTTCAATTCCATCTTGGATGTATGATCTTGCTTTTCTGTTGATTTCTGGGTTGTCAAAGAGACGATCTTATTCAAGAAGAGCCTCAGCAATTATGAATTGGTGATAATTCACAAAAACAGGCTCATTTTGAATC
>NZUQ01000012.1 GCA_002697225.1 Candidatus Poribacteria bacterium | reverse complement strand
TTGCTTGGCACCTCAGTCTGAAAATAGATTTGATGCCAGAAATCACCGCGCAGCAGGTGGCCGCGAGTTCTTGAAGAATATTCGTAATCGATAATACACCCTTCTGACATTTCTGGCATGGTGAACTGTTGCAGTCTAGCATCGACGAACATACCTGATTCAATCGCTTCGGGTGGCACCAAGTCCTTGGTGATTTTTGATTCCTCAAGATTGATCTTCTCCCCATCCATTTTCAGAGTCCATGCATGGTGTATAGTAACGTCATCATTATTGCGTGTATAAGGAATGGAGACTGTGCCAAACTTCTCTCCATTTTTATTCAAAATTTGTACAATACGACGTCTTCTATGTTCATAGCTTGAATCCTCATTGACATCAAAAGTGTCGGATTCCCATAAAACAACTGCTATTAAATCAGGTGAATACTTTTGTTCCCAGGCATCCTTGATAATTTTTTTAATTCCATGTTGAGCATCCACTT
Organism: Candidatus Poribacteria bacterium; assembly: GCA_002697225.1. Next base: position 27,399 of record NZUQ01000012.1, on the reverse strand, counting down.
CAACCATTTGCTTTGTACTGGTAGCATCCCCTATTGAGATCAGCAACCCTCCACTACTAATCTGTGGATGTTCAGATTGATAGGCTCCGTCATTTTCATACCATGTTTTCACTAGATCCTGTGTTGCTGTAAAAACATCTACTAAGGGAATAGTAGGAGGCTCATTTTCAAGTGTGTCAGAAAAAAGAGTGGAAAACCCAGATCGTGAGTGTCGTTCACGTATGGTACATGAGGTAATGATCAATCGGTTTTTCTGTTCTAACAATGGAATTACTCGACCACTAAACGGAAAATCACAGATTAACACCATTTCCTTTACATTGATGTTATTGATGAGGTTAGTTATAACTAGCAAGGAAAGATCACGGCCTGGTAGATTCAGCTTAAGATCTGCACCAGATTTGTTAGCATGTCCAGCCCAAAACAATGTAAACCGGTCAGACGGGTTAATATTGCTAGAGATTCGATCTAGGGTGCTTTCAATGTTGAGTTTTGTTGAATGACCATCAACTATGGTAGGATCTTCGCCATTATCTTCAAACAGGAAAGTAATCTGATCAGAATAGTAACCGTGTCTTTGGACAAGCAGATTGTGGAAACGGGAAGTAGCCTTCCAGAAACGATCATAAAAAGATTTATCGCCNCCAGCACCGCCAACGATCAACACTTGGTTGCTAGCAAATCCTGGCTGNACAAAAANAGAGGTNAAAATCAGAAAAATTGCGTACGTCTTAAGCAGCAAAATCTGATAANAGTCTTTCATATACACTAAATTTTTCGCCTTCATGTTCATCTGGATCGACTAATTTGAGCCAAAGTGCGCTGTCCTTTTTTGTGCCACTTAGTTGACGGCGACTTCCCAAATCCGAGGGATNTAAACCATTCCAGACAACTTCACCTCCCTGCATATAAATGAACTGGCCACGGTACTTATCAACCAATTGCCTTTGATTTTCAAGATATGCTATGCCTTGTTGACACGTTGTTAACCTCCAATTGCGAACGGTTTCCAATGAATCTGTTTCAACCGAGTCAAAATCAGCTAAAGGGGGTTCGACTTCACTTTCAAAGTCAATTTGCTCCAAGTCAACTGTACCAAAGCCATGTTGGGCAGCAATTAGAACGTGATTACGATCCCGCTTGAAAGGTGGAGTTGGCCAATCTGACTTAGGATCAGTTCCCATCAGGTACATGCCGCATGCATCTGTCGCAATCGGATGATCTCCTGCAATCATCGCATCGCAAATTCGACCTTCGCCACCCCATTCACGTCCCGATTGACCTGTTAAAGCATCAATGATGTTAAGACAAGGTTTCGTGATTAGAGCAAGATCCGGTAAGACATAGGACAACCTGACTAAATGATGATAATAGCTTCTTGTACGGCCTTCAGGTGGAATTATNGGTGGGAGCCCGAAAAGATTCTTAGTACAAAGTGTAATACCCATAAAGGCATGGTTTTTCATTTTGGCAACCGACACCGTTGCATCGGCTTCCTCGAAGCATCTGCTCAAAGTGTATCGATTAAACATCAAACCACCATTGGGCACTTCATAGTCANCGAATGGTGGTAGACTTGAGTCTACAAACTGGACATCAAATTCTTTGAGATGATGTTCATAGTTAAACCCAGTTGGCATTATGTTCCCATTATTGTAAGGATTAGTATCAGTAGCAATCAATTGGGCGGTAGTGTGCTCCTTAATCAAACGCAGGGTTGCTCGGCAAAACGNGTCATCTACTAATTCGCGACGTCGNCCTTGAAAATACTCAATTCGTTCTGGGAGNTTCATCATATTGAACTTAATAACGACCTGTCTAGCTTTCTCAATTTGCTGCCACGATTTCGTTAGGGGATCCGTTGTACGTTTTAAGGTTTGATAAATTTCCTCTTCCGAAACTCGATGATTGCAATATGAAGCTCTTACTTTATAANTNTTACTCATTCAAAAACCCTATATCCTANCATTCTAAATAAAAATATTGTGACTAAGGTTAGNTCTGTTGTCAAGCAGAATCNGGTAGATACTGGTAGGNCAAAATTTTCAATGATAAATATCAATGTTAACAAATTGACATAACTANTGNAGGCGAGTAGAATGTAACTATGGATAAACTCACAACGACACTTGANGAGATTGAGGNACAAATCAANNATCTACTTCCCNNAAATAACCAAACGGAAGACAAGATCAACCAAGCCGAGTCAATACAAAAACAATTACTCAGAGACAAAATTGACCAAGCGGCCAATTTTATTTCTGACCTCAGGTTACACCAAGAGAATCATCGGGTTGCTGAGTTAATTATTAAGCTCTATGATGCCTCTGGCATTGATTGGGAAACGCGCAAATCTCTTGCTAANGGACTGCAANACTCANTCAGTCAATGTGAGTCATTTCAAGATCTAAAAAAAGTCGTTGAGATAGCAATTTCGGTGCCGGAACTTCCNTCTCCATATAAAGAAAAATTAGAAAAGGAAATACTCTCTAAGCTAGTTCCTTTTTTACGCAATTCTTACAATTGCGACGATACGATCAACTTGATNCANTGGGTCTGCATTCGGATGACAGACGATGGACTNACTTTTCTGTGCCACCAANTACTAGATTATATNACAGANAGCAACTTGACATTTTCTGCCTATGAAGCGATTTTTGATTTAATGATTTCGCAACCCGCGCTNCAGGAGGAATTACCCCGTCNCTGTGCGGAGAAGATGATGTCGTTCGTCNGTAAATCCAAAGATTTAAATAGCGCTTTAGGTTTAATTATTGATAGTTTCAGGCACGAAGTTGAACCTTTTAAAGCTCATTTGATTACTTTGTTACAGCAGGAGCTTTCTGTCGAGGACCTGTACTATGCACCTGAAATTTTTGATTTCCTACTACATTTAATTGAGTATAGCNACCAAATTCCAGACACGTACATCGAAGATCATGAAGCACTTCAGTTAACATACGTAAGAGGACTACTAAAGATTNCGGAGACACAGNCAGATGTTGACTATCTCCATTCTATCCTTCATGAACAATCTGGNGAATTCAATAAGGCATTAAAACTGAAATCCCGTTTGATAATTAGTGTTTGGTTAATATTAGCACCGGTTATCCGATATATACCACATTCAAAAATAAAAGTGACTGTTGATGCTTGGCAACTACATACTTTTCCTGAAGAAATNCTATTTCGTTCGTTGACTGCTGTGTTTGATATACTTTTGCCACTCAACTTTGACAGGGATCGCCATTTGCAAATCTGCCGAAGTTTCATTAATGGCATTGGACAGCTAATGGATACTGGAGATGAAGAGATATCTGGAAAGGGAGAGGAAATACTACTGTGTATCAAACAATATATTATTGGGGTGTCCGATCAGGAATTTAGAGAATGGCAGTCAATATGCCAGCAGGTCTGGCTATCCGATTCCCGAAAAAGCATGCCAAATGTTGATCGGGTGCGCAAANCCACAAGAAAAGTACTTGAGGAATGGATTGATGATATTTTCGACCGNTGAGAAAACTATATTGGAAAAATTGGGACGNTACTTCCGATTGATCGCATGAAATCCTATGTCACGNCGNTAATGTGCTTGCTCAAAATTNATTTTTGACACCCCTTGATATGACAAATTGATTGAGGATTCNACATTTATNCCAAGCGCAGTTACTCCTAGCACTCTACCACCATCAGTAACAATTTTATCACTAATACGTTTTGTTCCTGCTTGAAAGACCTTCACATNATTTAGTGCATCTGCATCATCGATTCCATGGATTACTTTCCCTGTTTCATAGTTGCTGGGATANCCTCCAGAAGCCATAATTGTGCAAACAGCTGTTTCTGGTTNCCACTCAANCGTACAAAGATTAAGATTNCCATCAACACAAGCATTCAATAATGGCACTAAGTCACTTATTAGTCTTGGCAAAAGAACCTGAGTCTCGGGATCTCCGAATCGNGCATTAAACTCAACAACCTTTGGGCCAGTTTGGGTAATCATCAATCCGACGTAAAGCACCCCTTTGAATTNTCTTCCCTTTGCCTTCATTGAACGNATGGTTGGATACACAATCGTTTCCATTACTTCTTTCTCGATTGACTTTGTAATAACAGGNGCGGGTGAATAAGCGCCCATTCCACCGGTATTTTCACCTTGNTCNCCATCGTGAGACATCTTGTGATCTTGNGCTGTAGCTAATGGCAANCANTAGTCGCCATCAGTCAACACNGTAAATGACGCTTCTTCTCCTATCATTAATTCTTCAATAATGACTTTTTTGCCCGAAGTTCCAAAGTCGCCATGAACCAGAATGCGATTTATGGCAGTAATTGCTTCTTCAACTGTCCTGCCAGGAATCGCACCTTTCCCAGCTGCGAGACCGTCAGCTTTGACAAAGACTGGTTGGTTTAAAGCTTTTACATAACTGATTGCGGCATCAGCATCTACGAATGTTCGATAATCAGCCGTTGGAATCGAATTTTCAACCATCAAATTCTTAGCAAAATCCTTGCTCGCTTCAATTACTGACGCTTGCTGGGTTGGCCCAAATACACGAAGACCACGCGTTTGAAAAACATTAACCAATCCGTTAGCTAAGGGAGTTTCTGGTCCAACAATAGTCAAGTTAATCTGATGGTTTTCCGCGAAATCAGCGACATGGCTAAAGCCGTCTTCCAACGAAACGTAAGCACATTCCCCTATATCTGAGATTCCTGGGTTTCCAGGGACGCAATATACCTGCTCAACAAGTGGACTTTGAACGATTTTCCACACAATCGCATGCTCACGTCCACCCATACCAATCACAAGAATCCTCATACATCATTCTCCCATCGTNGAAACAANCTGNTAATCCAATTATACACACTTTGAANTCACNACACAATTAAAGATAATAGTTTTGAATTTATTTGGTTAGTGTGCTANATTGNTGGTAGCTTTCCTAATGNTAGTNTCGTTCAANATTACCTACACAGAAAATCTTTNTGGAATTCTAATTTTGGGTNNTTTNNANTGCTNNTTGTNAGNATGCATTATGCTTGTTCAAATTGAGNGCCTNTCCNTTTTTTACNGTGAATCGCGAGCTTTAAANNATGTTAATTTGTCTATTGATAGCAAATCTACTGGATTGTTAGGACCAAATGGTGCAGGAAAAAGCACATTAATTAANACAATTCTTGGCTTTTTGGTTCCTAGNAGNGGTTCTGTCAGAATCTTTGGTTCTTCTGTTCACGATAACCCCATTAAAATNCGGCAGNAAATTGGATATATGCCTGAAAATGATTGTTATATTCCTGATATAACCGGACTCGATTTTGTCTCCTACATGGGGGAATTAGCAGGNATGCCTAAAGATGATGCTATACAGCGAGCACATGAAGTACTNCAATACGTCAATTTGGGCGAAGCACGATACCGCAAAATTGAGGCGTACTCAATTGGGATGAAACAACGAGCCAAACTAGCACAAGCACTGATTCATGATCCAATCGTCCTGTTACTTGACGAACCAACCAATGGCATGGACCCAGCTGGTCGTCAGGAAATGCTTGAACTGATACGTGAGATTTCAACTTATAAAAAAATAGATGTCATTTTATCATCACATATTCTGGATGATGTTGAATATGTATGNNAAGATGTAATAGCTTTAGATCAAGGAAAAGTTGNTCTTGAAGGAAACATGNAGCAATTAAAATCAGAACATCGATTCAGCTATGAACTCAGGATCAAAGGGGATCAGAAAGCTTATATNCTTGCCTTGAAAGAAAATGATTGTGAGGTGGATATCCGATCCAGCGTAGAAATTCGTGTTACTGCCCAAGACTCAACTCCAATNAACAAAAATCTATTCTTTCAATTAGCAATTGAAACAGATGTACAGATTCGCCATCTNGGCTTGGTAGAACGNTCTTTNGAAGATATTTTTATTAGTGCAGTCGAACAAAATCAACCAAGTTCTTATCCAGCATAGNTTGGAATACAAAACTTGGANCNAGNAAATCAGGAAAANCCCTTAGTGAAGGANAATGTGNCAGCGCAGGTTATTAATGGTCAACAGATTGCAAAATCGATTCGAAATCATATNCGCCTCCAGGTAAAAAAACTTGACTTTAAACCAGGGTTAGCTGTTATACAGATTGGNACCGATNCCGCTTCAACGGTTTATGTAAACCATAAAAANAAGGATTGTGANCGNGTTGGNTTCCATTCTNAAGTTACCCGGTTGCCATCAAATACTTCACAGGAAGAGGTAATCGATCTTGTCAAGCAGTTNAACCNATCAAANAGCATTCATGGCATTTTGGTGCAGATGCCAATGCCTAGNCATNTCAATGAACAAATGGTAATTGATTCGATTTTGCCCCAAAAAGACGCGGATGGNCTNGGAACAGTGAATTTGGGTAATTTGCTGATTGGACGAGAGCATATACTACCCTGNACACCAGGAGGGATTCTTCGNCTAATCGAAAAAACAAAAGTNAAACTTGTAGGAAAGCGNGTTGTTTGTGTTGGACGCAGCAGACTCGTAGGCAAACCAATCGGCTTGCTTCTGCTGAACAGACACGCAACTGTCACATTCTGTCATTCCCGAACGACAAATCTTGGTTTAGAAACTAAGGAAGCTGATATTCTCGTTGTCGCGGTAGGAAAACCAAAGTTTATTACAGAAGANATGGTAAAACCAGAAGCNATTGTTATCGATGTCGGCATAAACCGNNCTGGTGACTCCCTGATCGGAGATATCGATTTCAAAGCAGTATCCAAAGTCGCTAGTTTTATAACACCCGTACCAGGGGGCGTTGGACCGATGACGCGTGCCATCTTGCTTGAAAANACCNTAAAGTTGGCAACTACTCAGTCTTAACCTCTTCATGTTGCCCGCTTTTCATGCCGTAAAGCTTAAAAACAATTGCGTCGATCAANTGATTTGTTTTTACAACTTGGCGTGAAAGGGGGCGTAGCCTTTCACAACTGATACTGAATTCGGTTTCAACNGATTCTTGAAAATTNCGACTCGACACTTCTATGGGGATCANCTTNTGATTTTTTTTGAGNATTGAGATTACTTCGGATAAATTAGCATGCTGATAATTTTCGATAATTCTCTTATTTTTAAGGTCATCAACCGAAAAACTGATCTCGCGTTCCAACCATTTTAGAAATCCGGATTTCTCNTGATACAAAGCTAAATTATCCGTNCTCATCTTTTCGGCNAAAAACGATAAAAGATCGTAGACTATATCCACTTGCTGTTTTGAAATATGATGATCTACAAATCCAAGCAAACAGGNAACATCATCCTTTTCTAAGCACTTTTCATAAAGCAATTTTGCCTTTTCATGAAANAGNCTACGTTCTTTTACCGGCGTTGTAAAGTCTATNACTCGAATTGGCACCTTCTCCAAATANTGCTTGCTGAAACGCAAAGTCTTACCTCTAAATCTNGTGCAAATCCGTTTCAAATAGTCCCAAGCAAATTGAGAATTTAATAAAGCTANCAAATAATAATCGTCTTCAGCAATAAAATAAGCATTGTTGATTAAAAAGAGACCGCTTTTGTCCAAACAAAATCGACAGTTTGCTCCNAGGTCAGGGAACAAGATCTTTGACATCTCAAACTCTACCGCATAACGGCAACTTCTTATTTCCCACCAATGACCTCCCTTATCTCGTCTGCTCTCCAGGGAATCTTTGAAACACTTGAGGTGTTCAAAAACTGCTGGATATCTCTGAATATCCACTCCGTTGACCGCCCAAATTAAAAAACAATCTTCAAACTCAACATGATATTCCCGAATATTATTTCCTNCCACAAGTGGTTTCAGGATATCAACAGAATTCTCATCTTGAGCGATCAAGTTCTTTCGCGTTTCGGCATTGACNACAAANGCTTGATTTAGCCCCGTCATGACGCCGCGTCGAATCTTGGCTTGGCAATAATCACCTAATGGAAGTGTACGAGCCTGAATATCAAAATCTATGTCGTTAACACGCGACGCAATCCAGTTTCCGTCTTGCAGAGCGTTTCTATCCAAGGAACGAGAAACACGATTCACCTCTGTCTCAAAGGAATCAAATTCAAGATTTTCAATCTCCGCGTACTGCGGCGAACAACTATCTCTCGATGGCACATTTTCTGTCAAAANAATAGAAGCCATCAATGCAGTATTTTCGAAAACAGGTAAATCGCCAAAATCAATGATTTGACAGATTTGCACGTCAGTCTCAAGATATTTCCGCAAATTTCTACCGTACTTTGAGCGAATAAACTTATTGGATGTAACTATTCCAAAACGACCNCCATCCTTTAATAAACAATGTGATCTTTCCATGAAATATACGTATAAATCCGCTACACCATTATATGTTTTATAAGTCGCTAAGTATTTTTTCTCTTCACCAATTTCTTCTTGTCTAAGACAAGGGGGGTTACCTACTACTGCTGAAAAACCTCTATTTCTCTTTAGGCGTCCGCTCCTATCTCGGAAGACCTCAGGGAACTCAATCTCCCAATGAAAAAAACAACTTTTCTCCGCAATCTCCTGTGCCGCAGCAAAACAAGGTATGGACTTGATTTTTCCTAACTCATTGGTTTGCAACATATCAAGTACCGAATGATAATCGGATCTCTCAACTTCGTTTCCAAAATAGCAACTCAACCATAGATTAGCAACTTCTTTATAAGGGTGAAGCATAACTTCAGCACTGTCGAGCCTCTGTTCTTTCAAATCAATGTGAATTGCTTGACTACTTTCTGTTTCCTCAATTTCTAAATAGTTTTGAATCGCGCACGCAGCAGTATCTGTAAAATCAAAGGACAGATTCAGCTCGACCTGAAGCGCATTACTCAATTTGACTTTTCTTCGCTTATCTTCAACAACTGGAGGGTTAGCTAAATCTGCTATCTCAGCGCCAAGTAAGGAATTTCCACAACGAATATGATGATCTAGGAACGAAAGGGGCTCATTTTTTGCCACTGTATGCAACCAAAGGGAAAGTTTTGCCAACTCAACCGCAGTGGGATCAAGACTAACACCATAAACACACGATTCGACAACACGCCGGCGCCAGTAACTGATCTCTGAATCAATCTCAGAAGGTAATGGTGTATCCACACGCCTGACAATCTCCTCGGCCAAGAAATCAACTACCTCGATTAAGAAGTATCCGCTACCAACAGCTGGATCCAGAACTTTAAGTTGCAAGATCTCTTCAACATTCTTTCCTTTACACAAAGGGGCGAGGGTCTGTTCAACAATATATCGACTAATATAGTCAGGGGTCTGACCATTGCGAACACTACGTTTTTTTGCTTTCGGTCGGATGAAATCAATATTACTACCTTCAAAAAAAGGCTTCAGGTCAAGCAAGCTTTGATAAACATTCCATAGATGGCGAGCATCTAGATCCCGATAGGCAATACGCTCGCCATCCTGAGTGTAAGTTACAAGATCCAAAGCACTAGCCAATGCTTGATTTCCAATTTCGTATGTTTCTAGAAACGGATAACGTTTGGGACTAAACAGTCCACCATTATATTGGGGAATAAATTCTTCCCAGCCATCATTGACAAGTTGAAACAAGCCACGCAGGCGTGACCAATAGTCATTCATAGTGGGCAAAATGTATCGTTGTTCTTCAATACGCTGATGTGCATCCGCTGCCAGTTTGGATAAACTATGATCGTTGGCATAATGGGGATTATCAATCGGTAGAAGATTCCGGCTTTCTGAATGGAGGACAAACAGAATTCGGTACAATAGGATCAAGCTATTTTCATGCACTTGTTGGATTAATTCTGGTGAGGCTTCGAGTTGGTTACGCGAGAAATCCAAGAAACCTTGCATCAAGATTTTTAATGCCTTATAGACACGGATTTCAAGATCCTCGGAAACACCTACTGTGTGCTCTTTGCTCTCCGAATAAACTTGATCAAGGAAAGACTTACCTTCATGATCAAAAACAAAGGCTTCACACCGAAAAAAGTAATAAAAATAGCAGAATGAATCAAGATCAAATTTGTCTGACTCCAGTATGTCTTCCAAATTGAATTGGTAAAATTGATCCAACCGATAACTAGTATTCCGGTGAAAAAGTCGCCACTGACGACCATTGGTTAGAATTCCCCAAACCCTATCGGTTTCACGCAGATAGAAATCAATTTGGAAACTTGGATTCATGTTGGTGAAAGCGTCTGAACTGCTCTTGTATTTGCGGTCCAGATCCCTCGACCATGCTTTTGCATCACCAATAGCAACAGCTGTTTTAAAAAAGGATCTTGTGTTTATGCGGGATTGAGAAAATTCAAATGCATCTGAGTTGGGAAAAAACACATAATCTGGCCTCTTCACCCCTTGAGATGTTCGAAGTGTTGGTTGAACTGCAAAATGGTGTCCAAGCAGTTCAAGCACCGGACGAATAAAATTTCCTTCAGTTTGTGCCTCAAGAAGATTCGACTTGATCAACTTAATCTTTTTATACAATCGCCGAATCTCATTGAAGGTAAATTCAAGTTCAAGGGAGTTTTTTTGATCAAAAAAACCTGGAACAACAAAATCCAGATAATAATCTGAAAAAAGAGCTCGATTTATGACATGATTTGGCATATAATAATACTGNTTGTTACGCTTTTGTTACCAATTGTTATACTTTTTAAGAAAAATTAACGTTACCTGAAAACAAAATTCACAANTGTTATAACAAAAGCAAAAAAAAATGTGCGAANCATCGNACGCATATTAAAATTTGNATAAATCTATTTCAAGATTATCATTTTCCGNGGTTGNCCTGCATTGTTCAGCAAGTAAAAGTACATACCACTTGATACACTTTCGCCTTGCTGATTACAACCATCCCAATATGCTGCCCCACTTTTACTTGTGTAGATTCCTTTTGAACAAAAACCTAGGTTGAGTTCGCGAATTAAATTTCCGTTTGTGTCGTGGATCTGTATTAATACTAAGCAGTCCTCTGCTATCTCGAATGGTATCCAAGTTTCTGGATTGAAAGGATTCGGGTAGTTCTGGTAAAGCATTGTATTTGGATTCTGATTTTCAAGCGATGCAATGAGATAGTCAACNACACTCTGTGTTGCGAGAAAGCCATGATCCGAATCAGACCACGCCAATTTGAGCTGAAGTTCAGACTGTATTTTCCTGAGAATAGATAGCGAGCCAGCAATTGGTAGAGAGCGAATAAGCTCAGGTGAGGAAAACATACTGCCTTCTCCCAAGTGGTTACCGATTAGCACAATATCAAAAATATCGATTTGATTGTCTTGATTTACATCTCCTGACAACCCCTTTCCCTTTTGTCCCATTTGATTTCCAGCCAAAACTAAGTCAAAGATGTTAGTAGTACCATCCCGATTAATGTCCCATAATGGGAAAAAACCCTTAATTGGAATTGAAGCGTCAACCAAATTAACAGATATTGGACTTGCTTCAACATCGGAAAAATCTACTTTTTCAAAGGTAATCGCTGCTACATCTGCATCTTTAGCACGGAACTTAATATTGGCCAATATCCCGTTACCACTCATACCATTTCCACCTAATCGATAGATTGTAATTTTAATATTACTATTCTTCTCATCAATGGCTAACTGGGCAGGTCGTGTATCAGCATCTCCACGCTTAAGGAATTCCCCCTCGGAAATGGAAACTGCATCAACTTGGCTTGGGTCGTATCGGACTATGGTGCCAAAACCTTGAAGCCCCGCAATATTTTCAACCCGCATCACTAGTTCAAAGACACTTCCAATTTCGACCGGNTGATCGCAGAGTTGGCTAGTAGTGTAGCACCTATCTAACAAAACAGTTGGCTTGGATGGGTCTATGGTTGCCTTCAACCTAACCTTAATAGGTGAATCAGCATAAAAAACAACTCCGTCATTCCGAACAGCATGAGCATAAATGNTGTAATCACCTGGAGTAGAAAGATTATCATAGATGCCGCTATACACTTCGCTCCCCCCTGTTACGAGCGAAATTTGATCAAACTTCAAATCTGACCATTGATTAATTATTTTTTCGGAGTTAAATGAAGGAGGAATGATAGTTGCTCGCACCTCAGTAATATCAGGATTCGGCGCCTCGACTTCGACAGTCAGCAATCTGGTCTCAGGCNGCAAAGTACGATTTTTTGACATCATTNCTACTAGAGGGAGAGACGTAGATTTGACTTCNATAGGCATGGGGATATATAGTGAAGAAACGACTGTTAAGTCCCGAGTTTCATTGGCTAAGCCGTTGCTGTTACTATCAATTTGAGGGTACTGTAGCCGATAAATTGGTGTGGATTGCATGGTGTTACGAGCGGCGATAAANGCCTCACCGACAGTTTTATTTGCTTGGATTTGATCGAAGAAGAGGCGCGAAAAAGAATAACCGTTAACCATAATGCGATTTTGCCGNCTACTGTGTGAACTCGTTACGATCGTGCGGTTTGCAGATGCGAGTACAGGCCTACCATTACGTGACTGAGTGATAAAATTACCACTATAACTCGCTTCAACCATGATAAATATTGGCGTTTCAACAGGGACAACATCCAACCAACTATCAAGAAGATCAGGCGTTAGGATATTCTTATCATTTATTAAAAAATCAGGGTCAAGGTTTGCAGAAATGAGGTAGAGAAAAAGAGGTGACTGTGAACCTAATTGCGGTTTGGCCCAAATATCAATTGCCTCTTCAAGATTAACAAGCGTGGCGAAATCATCAGCATTAGCTGTTTGATTTGGTTCTGAGGAGAAAAATTTAATGTCGCTATCAGGGTCAAGTCCGCGAGTAGTGAAAGTGTGATGGACGAATTCCGCATTTACTCTGAAAGCATCCCAAATTGGATTGGTCTGCGAATTGCCCCCAAGAACAATAATAGCCTTACCAACATTCATCATGGCAACGTATACAGCAGATCCTGATACTGGCAGGTAAGTCGCATTTCCACCGTAATTCGCATTAACGAACCAACCGCCTGCCAAATCAAATGCCAGGTTGAAAGAAAATTGCCCTGATTTGTCTGTTTTTACATCCTTAATGAAATTGTCACTACCATCTGGTTTATTAATTGTAAATTGCAGCAATTGATCAGGAATCTCGGGGATAAGCTTACCTCGGATTTTTTTCACAGCCCCAAGCCGTGCGGTTTTCTCACCTAAAAACTCGATTTTGACTGAAACATCACTCGCATTGATAGAGATAGTATTAGATTGATCTATTGCCGTATTGAGCCTGAAAATGACAGGTACATTGGAAACTTGATCTCCTTCTTTGATTGTATATGGTATGGTGTATATACCAGANGAAGTTGTGCTTTCAGCCATCGACAAATTGCTNACACCTNCAATTCCATTNATAGAAACAGTTGCCGTNCCACCGCNTGTCCCAACCAATTGAAAAACTACAACATCATTGGTAACACCAGATGCAGGTAAGATTGAAGTAGACTTAATTCTCTGGCTCGTTTGATCAGGCTTGGTNANAGTAATAGTCATACTGGTCTGAACCACGTCATCAATCAAAACACTTANCACATTAGGGCCNGGAAGCCTACCTGCTGTATACATGGCAAGCCACACACCTTTATCCGGTTGAAACTGAGCCTCACTAACTGCGCCATCGGTGACCTTTAAAGTTGGTTTTTGAAAATCAATACGATTACCAAAAGTATCAATAACGCTTACCACTACTACCGAAGTTGATACCCCGTCTGCTGGCAAAGTGTTCGGGTCTACTGTAAGAGTTGTAGTATCTAAAAATGTTGGTAGGAACTCTACTTTTGCCGTGGCTACGAGAGGAACACCTCGCACATTTGCAGTGATATATTTGGTNTCCGATTTTGTTGATGTAATCTGTGCTACCGTTTTACCATACGNATTAGTCAAAGTTGCGGATTGTATTATTTCGTTGTTTGACCCACTAACATTTATCTTTGCTTCTTCATCACTGATTGGGTTGGCAAATTGATCCATAAGGGTAATAGTCACCAGGCTTTTGGCTTTCCCATCAGCAACAACTGGTGATGACGCTGTAATCAATGATTGACTTTGACTGAGCCTACCGGGAATAAAGGTGATTTGTGGTTTTTCTATTAGAGAAACACCGCTACGGGCTTCTCTAATAGTCAGAGTTTTAATTTCTGCTTTTTTGCTGGTGATTGTTCCTTTGGCNCGTCCATTGATATCTGTNGNNTTGGCTATCGTAATTGTATTGTCAGTTCCAGTNCTTATAATTTCGATAATTCTACCTACAACTGGGTTCCCATATAAATCTATTACCTGAACCTCAATGTTGGCCACAGATTTATTATCAGCAGGCACCTGAATTTCGTTAACACGGACCGTTGATTTATCAGGATGTGGATCTCCAGCAACAAATTGGATAGTAATTGGGACCAAAGCAATGTCGCCAATGGTAACCGTAACAATTTTTTCTTCCGCTTTCATCGAGCTAATCTCCGCGACAGCTTCGCCAATTACATTAGTGGGAGAAGTCGGAGAAATCGTATTATTTGATCCAGTTGCAGTTACCAGAAAGCGTTGTCCAACTACGGGTATATTTCGAATATCTTTCAAAGTCACATATATTGTTGCAGTTGCTTTCCCATCAGCAACAACTGATTTGAGAGGAAAAAGCTCAACTGTCGAAAGNGATCGAGACAAGGATACATCTTGAAGCTTAATTTGCAGGTTAACTACAGCACTCAAAGCCTGTATTTCAGTGCTGACAATTTTGTGGTTTCCTTCAACAATCAGACCTCCATCAGCATCCGTGATTCGTATCTTCAACGAATCGTTGGTCTTAGCTACAGGAGCCCCTGTTGTACTGAGGAAATTTACAATATATTCCCCTTCAACACGTTTTCCCAATGTTGTGGTACGCGTCAGGTTTCTAGTAGTGTTTGTAACCGAAACGGTCAACCCACTTGCCGCAGGAGTCCCATCAGGTTGCTTAACTTCGCCAGTAACAGCAAAAATAAAGGTGTTATTTTGGGCAATTGATGCAAACGGAGAGAGCGCAAAAATGAGAAAAACAAAGGATAGTATTTTTATTCTGAATAACACTTAACTTTTGGGAAATACCTTTTGAACCTTGGAAAANNCGGAAACGCNATGAATGCTNGACGTTTGGAAAAACTNCCTTGAATTATAACAATAACGCATGTTTCTATCTTCAGCATAGTATTATAGCAGGATNAAAAAAAAGATGGTATACAATNTCAGACAATTTNTAAGATTATTTAGGAGNGAATTTAATTGGAAATGATACTGAGTATTTGCAAACNANTTCAGATCCNTGANAGGTCAACTTGCATCTCAATTAAAGTNTCCTGAATAGCAGATAAAAGTGCATGTATGTCCGACTCAAAGATNTAACCAATAGATCCGATTCTGAAGCAATCGTGCGTTACTTACTTTACCTGGGTAAATTAGATAACCACGATTGCTCANATGTTGATAAAAACCGCNAAAATCAAAATTAGGATGATTGGGTGAAACAAAGGATGTGATGATATAACTTCGATTAGTAGGCTGCAAATACAGTTCAAAACCAATATCCTTCATACCCTCAACTAATATTTCGTGATTCTGTCGGTAACGCATAGCACGNCTAGCAACTCCTCCTTCANCTTCAAGTTCAGTTAAGGCTTGGTGAAANGATACTAATGCGTGTGTTGGNGGNGTAAACCGAAACTGNCCATTTCGTTCTAGCCCCTGCCACTGACTAAAGAGATCTAAGCTAAGNCTTCTAGCATATCNCTGAGTTTTTTCTAAGGCATCTATNTTAGCAATGACGAACGAAAATCCTGGAACTCCTTCAAGGCACTTATTNGANGATGAGACCAAATAATCNATATGGTGATCATAAAGATNCATAGGAACAGCACCAAAACTACTCATAGCATCAACAAAAAATTTGCAATTAAAATCGTTGNCAATTNCCCCAATTTCTTGAATGGGNTTGATAATACCAGTGGTNGTTTCGCANTGNACAACTGCCACATGGGTAAATCCCAAGTTNGTTTCAAGNACTTTGTTGATCTCACCAAGATCGGGCGTTTTTTCCTCAGGCCCTCTGAGAACATGGCAATTAATATTTAATACATTCGCTATTTTAGCAATCCGTTCTCCATATGCGCCATTGGCAATCACTAACAATCTTCCATCTGATGGGATTGTTGAAGAAACAACAGCCTCGATTCCAAAAGTACCACTGCCCTGCATAGGTACTGCAGTATACACATCCGAGGAACATGAACCTATTGCCAATAATTTCTGGCGAATTTGACGGACAATTTCGATAAATGAGATATCNCGAGAACCAAGATCGGTTAGCATTGCTTGTTTTACAGTGAAACTCGTTGTTAATGGACCTGGTGTGAATAATACTTTGTCTTTACTTGAAGTAGTTACCTTCATATCTTTCCCTACTATCGTCAAGGTTGAAATAAACGGCCCGACCAAAGCCACTAATATGTCTGTTCAACCACGTTTCTTTTCATGAAATTTTACAAGTCCTTAAACGTAAGTAACAATCTATTTTATGTGCCAATGATCTTCAGAATTAGAAACTGNGCATATTAAATTACTGAAATAATAGTCTTACTTCTTAATAACTCTTACNCACTTGATGTGTATTCCTCTATTTGGAAACATTATAGTTCCGGTGATTCTTCGATATGCCGTCTAAACACTAAGTGGTTTTCTGTTAAGATAATGACCACAATTGATTGTCCTTCGATTTAAACATAATAAATTTTACTTTCTTTTAGAAAATTGATGCTCGAAGTCTAAATCCATAGATTAAATTATGTCTCACTATTTACAGTCAAAATTTGGTGACTGAAATTGCCTTCGTAATTTTACCAGCAAGCTGGGTTATTGCGTAAAGTCAACACAAATTGGAGATTAAGAAACAATTAAAGATGAAAAACGAAACTCACATTATTCTAGACTTGGCTCTTAATAAGTTTGTCAATGATAACAAAATTATATGTAAGATGTTGACAGACGATGGACAAATCCCAAACAATCAAAAACTTCCGCTTTTGATTTACCCGAATGCATTTGATATTTTGGTTCACGATCCGGTATCGATGTGTGAGTCACTATTCGCAGCAAACGGCTGGCAAGGATGTTGGAGAAACGGCATTTTCAGTTATCATCATTACCATAGTACAGCACACGAGGTCCTCGGCATTTGCTCAGGCAAAGCTAAAGTAAAATTTGGTGGCAGAAGAGGTATAATATGCTCTATTTCACCGGGTGATGTTGTAATCATCCCAGCAGGGGTAGGGCATAAAAACCTGGGTGCTAGCTCAGATCTATGTGTCCTTGGGGCTTATCCACCTAATCAAACACCTGATTTACGTAAGGAAATGGTTATATCTAACTCAAGTGAACGTGATAGATTGGAAGCTATTAAGAATATTAAACGTGTAAGCTTGCCATCANAGGATCCAGTTTATGGGAAAAATGGTCCACTCTTCAAATACTGGAAAGCTTAAGTNCCTACTTTGAGTAGCATCTAAGTAGATTGCGGCTGGTCAGTCAGTGAAATTTTTGTTTACCAATCAACATAAAGTCTTTCGGTTCAAAAACCAACATGTAAGTAAAGATAATTTCTTAATGTCGNACCACATAATTTATTTTTTTCTNGTGGCGCTTTTGTGTTGTGTGGTTCCCACAGTTTGAACAGACAAAGGATCNCCCACCGGTGAGCAAGGAGACGCAATTTTTTGGGATTCGGTCTTCTCTCAGAACCAAGTGCCCGATATTCAGATTACACTTAATCCATGAGGCGTGGGATGCAATGCAACNGTTACGTAACACCGTACAGGTAAAAAAGCTCNGCAGGTTGACTTCAAACCAGTTTAAGATCGATACTNACCATTTTGTCAAAGGTCAGAAACTCTACGGTCGAACCAAGCTAACTCTCTCCTGTCTTTCTGGACGAAGCCTTGATGAAGGAGAAACTGGGCTACGAATTGTATCATTCTGCTAAGTTAGCTACACGTGGGTGCAGGTTGGNNCAACGTCACTCTGACAATCGAGGGAGNGAGAAACAAGGAAATGTTGGGATCTANGTTGTCGTTGAACAGATAGACAATCGCTACCTCGAAAGCAAACTAGGCAAGGCATCAAGAGGTAGCTTATTGATGAAACTGGATTCAATTAATGACTGGGAAATGATCCATAGGCTTACACACTTTACAATACCAAGACAGGAAAAACCCAGACAGGAAAAAAGAACATAAACTAAATCCGACAGTTAGCTGATTTGCTTAAACTAATCGAGAAAGCACCGAAAACCAAGTTCGAAAAAAGGATGGATCTCAAGAAATTTGTCCTCTACCTAGCAACAACTTTCATCCTCGTTAACATCGACGCTATATAGGCATACCAAGCAACTACCAATACAACAGCACCATAAAGCCTTCAATCCATTGAGGCTAACACCTGTGATGTCATTCAACCTTTTGAGTTTTTTTTGTTCTTCTTTGCTCTTCCAAGAATACGCGAATATGGGCGTTTGCCTGTGCCAGACTGGCTGGATTTTCCTCTAGCTGTTGAAACCCCCAACGGGTCCGCATCGCAGCTGCTTTAGCCCGATCAAGCACTGGCTGTTGCAATGTGTCCTGTTCATCAGGACAGAGATGTCTCATCAACGGCTGCAAATCGACGGGCAACGCAAGATACTCTGAGTGAGCCAATGGCCGACAGACAGTGTTGTATATACCACCTGGGGCATAGTCATCAACAGACAACCACCAAGGACACCATCGGTTTACCACGGCTACTCTATCTCGACCACTAGGATTATGCATAGCAGACGCATGCCAGCTTCGCGAGTCTTGGATATANACGGACCCNGCAGGTGCTGTTATTTGCATGTCTCCAGGAATAGGCGCTGTAACCATAATACCATCGGACGGCCCTCTTGGGTTCCGCTTATCCTTGTGCGATCCGGGAACGACCCATGTACCACCCGAATTTGCATCCACGTCTGTTAAATACCAGATCATTACCAAACACATAGCTATATCAGGAAAAGGCTGGCGGATGCAACCAACGTTCTCGCCAGGNTTGTCTCTTCCATATGCNGACAGATCGTGGGGCCAGTCCGTNTGCCACTCACGGGTATCTACACGACCTCGGTACTTAACCGCACCNAAGCCTCCTAAAGTNCCGTCAGGCTTATCAGTCTCAATAATACGAGTATGNAACTGGGCAATCCGTAAGTGGTCATCTAAAATCNGGCGTGCCACAGCAGTAACAANAGGGTTCGCCAAATANTGCGCATACTGTGGCATCCAGACAATATCATTGGGTGGTTTTGGAGGATGCCCAACACGGCGTACCGGCCTCAANTCCACTTTGTTNGCTACTGCCCGTTTTTCGAGTGATTCCTGTNCGCTAAACTCGTTTTTACTAAGCAGTTCCCTTAGGCCCTTCATGTTTTGAGTTATAGTGGATTGCGCTGCTAGAATCTCCTCACAGATAGCATCCACACGGTCGGTTGGTATTACATTGTCGATGACACAGAATCCGTATCTCTTGAGAGAATCGGCACCACCCTGCACTGCTTCCTCAAATGGAATTGTCGAGGCATTAAACGCATAAGCCCGGGTACGGGCAAGGTTGTCGGTACCAGTCTCTGTGCTATGGGTTGTTTTTGCCAAGAGATCTNGGATATCCTGCAACTCTCGTTCTAGACGGACGGCTTTGGCTTGCAATTCGGAGATGTTCATTCTAAAAAGCCTTTTAGTGATCAAACCAGCATNATTTTTATATCCGACAAGTCGAAGTTCCGCCACCGACCAAAGGATTCTGATTTATAGGCGGGCATAGTAGCAAAGAACCAGGATNTTGTCTATACTTTATTAATTTCTGAGAAGTTTATAGGTCTTAATAAAAACATGATATCTTCTATACATAAGAATAAATTACGATATAAATGAATTAGTCAACAAAAGAAATCTACTTTTCAATGAACAGTAGGTTTAATGGCAAATCTGCAAAAAAATGTCTAAGGTTATGAAAGAACAACCCGTTACTAACTCAATCAACATAATGTACTAAATAGTTTCCTGTTCAAATCGACAGTTCTCACATACGTTGATCCATTGGGGATTCGGTGTACGTAAGAAACATGTTCTAGTTTTCTGAGATGGAAGCATTCTTGATAATGCAACAAGATTATTATTTTTAGTTGGATATCTATTGAACTCCAAAACACAGTAGTCCCACAATCATTGTAGTAAATACTAAAGCATTGTCACAACAATTGGTTCTGTTTCCAGTTAATGTTAGTATTTCCGTACCCTAGGCATGTATGTGTTATTGTTTTCCATATTATGCATTTTATTGTACGATACTATCTAATTTTTTCATCGTTACCCATCCTTTCAAGGTTAACTATGAAAATAAGGAGATATCAGTCATGATCAAAATAGGCTCTAACTATCTAAGTCTACAGAATACAAATGTTGAAGCATTCATTAAGGTTGCTTATGATCTAAGGCTAGATATTGTTGACTTTCATCAGCGAGCATTTGCTTCAACAAACCCGGAGTATTTGAGCAATATCAAGATGCTGTGCCTGAGATACGGACTGCCGATAGGCTACATAGGTGTGAGTGGGTTGTTTATAGGCACGGATGCCCAACGGCAGGAACATTTACAACGGTGCAAGGATGCGATTGATCTCGCGGCTTTCTTAGGAGCTCCAATTATCAGAGTGTTCTGCGCAACGTCACCGGAAAAGGATACAGATGATGGGAATGTGTGGTCGAAAATGATCATCGGTTATCAGGAAGTCGCTGATTACGCTTCCCAAAAAGGTATTGCTGTTGGACTACAAAATCACCCATCTACAGGTGATGAGATGCTATCCATCCAACGTGAAACCGATCGAAAAAACTTTGCCTTTATCGTAGACACCGGCCAGTGGGTTGGATCACCGGGGGCTTCACCCAGAGGTGAGACAGACACAGACGTCGACTTCTATCATTTCATGGAACAGACTGTACCTTATGCCATGTATATTCGCACAAAATTCTACAAGATTGAAAGTGGTAGAGAGGAATGGTTAGACTATGAGCGCATCATAGGCATATTGAAAAATATAAAATACAATGGATGCATCTCCATTGTTTATGAAGGCCAAAAGGAAGACCGAGTTGAGCAGATACGCCTTGCAGCGAACTATCTGCGCCAATTGTTAGAAAACCATTAAATGGGAAGGNCTCCAANGTGCAGGAGTTTAACCCNAGCACCCATGGTCAGTCGAAGNCTATAACCTTGCTCAGACGAAANCGTCTGTAANTNNAGAATTTAGGNATTGCATTACAATCTCTNAGCTAATNATATATNCAATGTATTTATCTCCTAATTNCTTAATAGAAATTNGGAGATAAATATNGATAGAAAGGATACATGCATGCAAAGCGGAAGATAATCTTAATCGGAAAACACAGATTNTCGGACANCATNATTATAGCNCGACATCCTTCAATCNATCTCANTCGAAANGAAATTGGTTAAATCAACTTTCAAACCGGANCAGGTCCTCGAGGATAAGAAAATTTCAGTCCGACTCACTTTCGGCNTAACTCATACCACNAGCCCACAGGCTTTGCATCTCTGAACTGGTTTGCAAAAGATCATCTAGTTTCCCGACGGCTTCGACTGCACCATCTTTTAGTACCACGATTTGGTCGGCTCGGCGTAGCGCCGGTCGTCGATGAGACACGACTAGGCAGGTGACTTGGTGCTGAGCATCTGCGGTATCAGCAGTGGTGAATACTCGTTCCCACAATTTTTGTTCGGTTTCGACATCTAGGGCAGAAGACAAATCATCAAAAACATAGAGTTCAGCTCGACGGGCAAACATTCGCGCGGCAGCCGTCCGTTGCATCTGCCCCCCAGAGAGTTTGACCCCTCGTGGACCNACAATTGTTTCCAAACCATCATCCAGAGTCNGTAAGTCCTCTTCCATAACACCTAGTCTAACAGCTTGGTCAATTAACTCTGTATCGTCCGATAANCCCATCAAGATGTTGTCTTTTAGAGATTCGCTAAACAAGCGNGGTACTTGCGGTGTATATGCGCATCTNGGTGGAACGAAATAGTTCTTCGGTTCGGTAATGGTTTTACCGTTCCAACAGACCTGTCCCGACTGAATCGGGAGAACTCCTAGCAAAGCTTTCAACAAGGTAGTTTTGCCTGCCCCTATCTGTCCCGTAACAACAGTGAAGGAACCAGCAGACAGCTCTAAGTCAAAATTCCGGATGCCGTTCGGAGAATTTGGGTATAGATAGGTTAAACCTCGGACAGTAAGATTGTTCAGCCGATCTGAAGGTTGGCGTTCGGGAATCACGATAGGTGGTAAAGCCCCGCGCAAGAAGACAGGACTATGAGCCACAAGATCTTCAGAAGTCATGTTTTCTACCGTACCAACCATGCGGGTGAATGAAACTTCAGCCCGTTTGTGCTGTGCCATTATAGTCCCCACCAATGAACCGCTGCGGGCCACCGAACCAACATAGGAAACAAACAGGTAGAAGTCACCAACCGTGAAGATAGATGACCGCATTTTCTCCACTACCAAGACCAAAATTACTCCTGTTGCAATTTGACCGATGTTGTGGTTAATAGAAATCAGCAAATGATTGAACATATTGTCGACGATGGTCGATTTGCGGCGAGCATCATTCAACCGTCCGTACTGGTCCACAACGTCTTTCTCGGCATTATTAACCTTAATGGCTAAAATCGACTGAAACATCTCGTTAATAAAATTAGTTGATTGCTCGGTGGCTTCGCGTTGTGCTCTCCGGTACTTGCCAATAAATCTTCGAGCCACGTTGACAATGGTAACAATGATGATCCCTGGAATAACAGTAGCCAACATAATAGTCCAATCTGTTTTGGCCATCCAGTAGACGGCTAACCCAACAAAGATCATATTTCCCCAAAGATGGATGTACTGCTCCAAATAAGAAACAATGGCACGCGTATCATCGCGGAGACGGTTGGTAATTTCACCAGAAGAGCTAGCAACCTGTTGAGGATTTGGGACGTCTAAAATGGCCTGAACTAGGTTTTTCCTCAACAAAGTGTAAATCGAAAATCTCCAGCGAGTCCAAAAGAAAACAGAGGAAATCAAAACACCTCGATCTCCCAAATCAACAGCTATATAAAATGCCACAATGGTCCAAACATTCAACCCTGTGTTCCCATCACCAGAGAGGGCATCGAAAAAGTATTTCATCAACAGGCCCACGACAAACGGAGCCAAATCATCAATACCCCTAAAAAGAATAGTAATCAAAAACAAACCGGGTCGATATAGTAACAACCGCCAAGCAGACTGCCATGTGGTCACACCAGCACCTCTTTAAACGCTTGGACTTGTTCGTCTGGTAGATCTTTGCCTTCGAGTCCAGCACTCAGTAATTGGGAAAATCGGGATTGTGGATCTGCTACGAGCGCCTGCCGATCACCGTATTCTCGGATATGCCCGTCTTCCAAAATCATTATTTCATCTACACGTTGTAGGGTTCCTAAACGGTGTGCAATAATGATGCTAGTTCGGCCTTGTAATAGTTTTTGTAACGCAAGGTCAATCCGAGCTTCCGTAGCCGGATCAAGGCGAGATGAAGGTTCATCCAACACAATAATAGCAGGGTCTTTCAGGAAAATCCGAGTGAAAGCCAGTAACTGAGCTTCGCCCGCTGACAGCCCACTACCTCCAGCCGACAGCATGGAATCGAGGCCCTCAGGTAATGACTGATACCAACTGGTCAATCCCAGATTGTCAATGACGGATATGATTTTTTCGCTGCTAATTTGGTCGTCAAACAAGGTTAGATTCTGTCGCACTGTAGCATTAAATAGTTGTACATCCTGTGTGACTAAACCGATGTAGCGGCGCAGATCGGCCTGTTTCAGATTTTGAATGGGAGTTCCAGCAATCTGGATTTGTCCTTGGTTAGCATCATAGAGGCGAAATAATAGGCGGGTAATAGTCGTTTTTCCGCTTCCTGTTCGACCAAGCAACCCCAAAACCTTTCCTTCGCGCAGTTCAAAAGAGACATCGTTAAGAACAATTTCATCCCCAACATAGCTGAACGTCACTTGGCTGAAAGAAATCGCAGGAGTTGCATCAGGGTGTAGATCTGTCTCAGATTGTGGTACTAGAGACTGAATCCCATCTTTAAGACTTGACTTAGTATGATATAACTCTTCAATCCGCTTCATACCTGCCGTAGCATGCTGAAGTTCGTTGATTCGTCGGCTGATAGTATCAAGTGGAAACTGTAATTGCCTCATATAGGCAAGAATTAAGACAATACTCCCCAAAGTGAAAAGGTTATTTTGGTATAACCAGATGCAAATTCCCATGGCTAATGCGTAACCCAAGGCAAATAAGGCTCTTGTCAATGATCGGAGGCATTCACCGAAGATATCACTCCTGAGGTTAAGTTGAAAAACTTCCTGAATCACTTTGAAAAATCGACTCATAGTATAGGGTACCCCACCATTGGTACGGATATCTTCGATACCGCCCAGCCGTTCTTCAATAAAACCGAACATTTTGGCGTACCCTTCTCGTTCGGCAGCGTAGATCGGCACCGCTACCGATCTAGTCAGATTAAAAACGTATATGGAAATAGCAGTGAAGGCGGTCATTGCCAAGCCAATTCGCCAATCTTCTAGAAAAACCATCAGCAAAATGAGGCCTAAACGGATTAAACCACCAAAAACGTCTATGANTAAAGCCGAAAAAAAGGTGGCCAGAGCAGTAGTGTCACCNTCCACCCGTTCGACCATTTCNCCTGGTGTTTTTTGGTGGTGGAAAGTCATGTCCAGAGACAGACAGTGTTGNGCCAAGTCACCTCGAATCTGATTGGTCGTTTTCCAACCGATATCTTGGCTCAGATAGCTGGTAACAAGCCAAATAAATTGCCCCANAATACTAAGAGCAATNAAAAGGAGGGNTGCNGTAACCAACGGATCTTGCCCCAACGACTCAGCAAGCGGAAAGAGAAACGATCGNAGGAGATCTTTACTAGTCTTCTAGCTTGTTGGTAGCCACATCGATAAAAAAGCGCAGGATNTGTGGCGAAAGTAGNGACAGGACGATGCTANTGGCCATAAAAANAATTAGCCAGAANAAACGGGATTTNAGGTGGCGAAGATACTGTTTCAANAGTGTGGCGTATTCGCCGAATGAAACGCGTTCTATTTTATTCAGCCTAGTTNGGTTGAATATTCGCAAATTGAGTTCCTGCCAATTTTATATATAGGCAAATCTAGTATAGGNTGATCAAATCTTTGAGTGGGCTATTTGGGNCAAAGCGCCTTTGATCTTCATATTCTTGACTGATCCAACGTGCCCCGGACGGTTTACCGGGATTTCGATAAGCATACACAACCGTCCACCGAGTATCGCTATCAGGTCGGCGAGCCGATACGCCATGTGCGGCATGCGTCCACATCAGAATTACTGTCCCTGCTGGAACAGACAAATGCTCAATTTTCAATGGNTGCCCCGTGNTTGNNTGNTGTTTGCCTAGCATCCAACCTNANTCGAGTTCAGAATCTGACTTAGCATGGATNTTCGTGTCTCGAAACAGATGACTTCCAGGAACNACAGCCAATCCACCATCNTTGATCTCAAAACCATTGACATANAAGAAGATGCGGATGAAACCCAAATGGGGATCGTCTTCAGCATACCCATGGCTATGCCAGTGAGATCCCCCATTACCACCTGGGCGGTTGAGGGTGACACAGTGATCATAACGAATTTCCTTGCCAAGCACCNGANTTACCAGTTCCAACATNTGTGGGTGAGTAATCAGGTCTTCCAAATATGCATTGTACTCGGCAGCAAATCGGTTAGGTTCATAACCCTCAACACTCTCTAAAGAGTGAATATGAGCTAAGGCTTCTGTCAAATGTACTTGGGCCTCTNTGGTTAACAGACCTGGGTAAGCTAAGTGCCCATCTAAATCCATCCGCTGGCNTTCAGTTTCTGTAAATTGGTAGGAANGNAAGAGTTGNTNAGTCATACATTTATTCTCTTTATAAATAAATCCCGCTTATCTTAACACGAAAGATGGTAAAGTCAAGNNCAAATGCAAGTTAAATAATCAATTGNATAGTCATTGNCTATTAATTCGGTAAGTAGGAAACACTTAGGATTGCCAAAAACTTAAAAGCATTGCTATATTTACGATTTTCACCAGGAATACGATCAACCCTACCCACACATAACACACCAGTCATTCGAATATCTTCTTAACCACTTGTTGATCCATTTCACAATCCAAAGAACCATATTTTTCAATGTGTCCGATGAGATTTTGGAATAATATCGAGTTAATTACTAGACATGAACCCCACTATCCAGAATAATGTAGCCTAATAGATGAAAAATATAATCAACAAACTCATTTCTTGACTGATTTTGTTGACAATTCGACCTCTAAAAAAACGGTGATAGAATACTGAAACAAGTTAAGGTAATTTAGCACTTAACAACTCACTCGTATCTTAAGTTGATTCTAAAAAACTGCATTCTTAAGCTATCAGAGGTCACCGAAATGCATGAAACAAACTTCAGATATCAAGCCCCAACTTGATTAAGAAAAGAGAGACCTGTTAAGCTAGAATCATCAATAGATCAATAAAATAGAGGAAGTTAGATCATGTCCATAAAATTCGCCAGAGTAGAGAAGTTGTTTAAAAGCCCTGGTTCCCACCCAAACGGCCTTCAGTCCACTCCTGACGGTCTGTGGTGCATCGACCAAGCTGATAATAAAGTTTACCGTTTGGATTACCAGACAGGCGAAACCCTTTTTGAAGCCCAAACTGATACTGTGAGCTCCAGCGGCATAACTGTAGGAAATGGTTATCTGTGGGTTGCCTCCACCTACGAGAACAAAATAGCCCAATTAGACTTGAAAACTGGTGCTACTATAGCTAAATATGATTCGCCTGGCTCTGGTGTCATTGCCTTTAATGAAGATCAAGAAAACCCTCAATCTACAGGTGCCCACGGTTTAGAATGGCATAGAGGTAAGCTTTACGTGGCGTCACCGCCTTCCCAGATGATCCATGTTATGAACCCCGAGAATTGGCAGGAAGAATACGCTTTTCGTGCTCCAGGATTGCGAGTGCACGGATTAGCTTGGGCTATCGACGGCAGACTTTGGGCGGCAGACACCTCGGCTGGCACTATCTGCCTGCTAGATTCGACCTCAGGACGCGTCTACGACGTCGCTCGTGTCGAGGCACCGACCGAAGTTCATGGTATGACTATACACGAAGGGGTTCTGTGGTATTGCCATGATACTACCTGCGACATTGGCCGTCT
>NZUQ01000011.1 GCA_002697225.1 Candidatus Poribacteria bacterium | reverse complement strand
GAATTGCTATGTTCAACTGTTGCATTTGGGGTGTTGAGGACTGCAATATTTGGTGAAATTATCCAGTAGTAGTTAAGTATAGGGATCGTGCAGCTTACCTATTCATCAACACAGTAAACTGCCCAAACTTCACTCTTTTTCACATGTGGGTCGTCAGGGAATTTTTGTCTCAATAAGTTACGAATGCGCAAAGCTTGGGCCAAATCGCCAATTAATCCGTTGGGCATTAGGTGTGGATTGATTAGGTTTTCTGTATCGGTTCCCCAATTGGTGAGTACTGATATCGAACCATCGATTATATCGTATCCCAGTAGACCCTCTTCCGACTCATAGTCTTCGTCTAGTTCTGTTTCAACACCTACTATATTGGCATTGTGGTACCGATGCAAAATTTTCCTGGCATAGTTGAGATTAGTAATCAGGTGGAGTTTGAAATCTTCATTTACACAGTTTGCCCAATCTTCCTGGGATTTGGGATTGAACAAATCAGGCTTAAGAATGCCGTCAATAGAATCGAAACAGGTCAAATCTAATTGTCGCCAGTTGAGATAGTTCTGCCATCGTTCCTCATCTGAAGGACTGAATTTCTCGATAATTTTGTAGTACATATTAAAGTTTGCCTCACATCGTCTAATTATGTAGAATTATCATCCTCATAAAATTACTAGATTAATGGATCGACCAATAATTTTATGATATCGACCTACTGTTTGTCAGATTTGTTTAATTGTATACATAATTTTTTGGGGCCGTGAATTTATTATTGACGATATCCTCGCTTGTGTTTTATTCATTGATTCTTTACAATATGATTGATGTCTTAGAGTGTTACAAATATTTGTCAATTTGGAGATAGTTATGGACAGTGAATGGACGGAAATTTTTAATGGTAAAGATTTAACTGGTTGGCGAATGCGCCACACCGACCGAGAGCACGCTTGGGTCGCCCATGATGGTATTCTTGAGAATACAAAGCATGCTGTTGATATTATTACTGAGGATGAATTTGGTGACTTCGATCTACACATTGAGTATCTNTTTCCTGAAGGAAGCAACAGTGGTATNTACCTACGCGGCCGTTATGAATTACAAATTTTAGACAGCTTAGGGAATACCTATGATTATCCAGCGGAGAATGGAGCTCTTTACAATCAAAAACGTCCTGATATGGAAGCCACAAACCCAGCGGGTGAATGGCAAATTATGGATGTTACACTCAGGGGGATGGTGTTGACGGTAACACTAAATGGCAAAAAAATTCATGATGATGTTACTATTAGCGGACCTACTGGCGGGCAACTAGGTGATGACGATCCGTCTAGAGGACCATTGATGCTACAGGGTGATCACGGTCCAGTTTCATTTCGGAATATTCGCGTTCGTGAGCATTAGCGAAGGAAAATCGACGAATTTGTCATGTTTCTGACGGTTCGTCGATTTTTTTATCATTTGGGTGATAGTAGTGCAGAAGTCAAGGCTAAAGGATTACTTCAAAGTGCCAAATCCTCCCCCGCCTGGTGTTTTGATTTCAATAATATCTTCGTTGTCTCCAGAGAAGCTTACTTTTCCCTCAAGCTTGATATTTTGATTGTTTCGTTTTAGTGTATTGTGACCAGTTTTTCCTGATTCCCCCCCGTTGAGCCCATATGGGGCAAACTTTCTCCGTTCAGATAGAATTGTGACTTGCGCAGGTGAGAGCAGGCGGTATGTTCTAATGATGCCATCACCACCACGAAATCTTCCTGACCCACCACTTTGGGACCGAATCTTATACTTTTCAATTTGCAAAGGATAGGACGTTTCAATTGATTCAATTGGTGTATTGAGTGTNTTGGTCATATGGGTTTGAATGGCTGAAATACCATCCTGATTTGGATTAGCCCCCATTCCACCNCCAATCGTTTCGTAGTAGGTGTAGTTTTGATTGCCGATAGTTAGATTGTTCATTGTACCGGAACTTGCCGCAGGAATGCGATCCGGACATGCTTGNGCTAGCGCGCCAAGGAGGACATCTACAATCCGCTGGGATGTTTCGACATTACCACCTGCAACAGCTGCGGGGAACTGGGCATTTACGANAGAACCTACAGGGGCAATGATTTCAATTGGGTCAAGACATCCCGAATTTGAAGGGATGTTGATATTGGCAAGACACTGAAACACGTAAAACACAGCGGAAACTGTGATGGCATATGTTGCATTCATACTCCCTTTGACCTGATTAGCGCTTCCAGTGAAGTCGATAATTGCTTCTGTACCATCAATGGTTATCTTTACACGGAGTTCAATAGGATGATTGTCGATACCATCATCATCAAGAAAATCCGAAAAGGAGTATGAACCATCTGGGAGGTGACGAAGACTTTGTCGCATTATCCGAGCTGANTATTCTTGAAGTTGATCCATGTAATCGCTGACTTCCGTAATACCATATTTTTCTGAAGTTTCAATGAGTCTTTGCTTTCCAATTCGGTTGGTCGATATTTGTGATTCCAAATCACCACATCGTTCTTCCGGTGTGCGAACGTTAGAAAGCAAAAGATCGAACACATCACCTCGAATTTCGTCATTTTCGACAATCTTGATTGGCGGAATGCGAATACCTTCTTGAATTACATGGGTTGAAAGNGGCATTGAGCCTGGCGTTATCCCGCCAACGTCTGCATGGTGAGCGCGGTTAGCAACAAAAAAAATTGGTGTTTCTGTTTCAATGAAAACTGGAGCAACCAGTGTAATGTCGGGCAAATGGGTGCCACCGCGAAATGGATCGTTTAGGATGATCATGTCACCTTTTGACATCTCGATTTTTTCAATTGCTGCCAAAACTGAGAGTGGCATTGATCCGAGGTGTACTGGAATATGGGCGGCTTGTGCAATCATTTTTCCATGTCGATTGAATATGGCACAAGAGAAATCCCGTCTCTCCTTGATGTTTGTTGATAAGGCTGATCGGCAAAGTGCGACACCCATNTCTTCAGCGATCGAGTTCAGGATGTTCCTNTAGAGCTCTAGCTTAATCGGATCGAATCTCATTTCCTTAGTCCTTTTAAGGATTCTTCAATCCATCTCTCTATTTTTAGTAATTCAGGTCTTGAATTGATAAGGTACTCACAATCNGCGGCCTTGCTTCCCATACCCTTGGTTCTATATCAAAATGATTGGCNTGTGCTTAATTGCATTNTACTNGTGCTGATGGACGTCAGTTAGATCCAGTGTTTGAAAATTACCTTTGGTAGGAATAATGGGATCGGAAGTTACCTGCTTAGCAGGTAAAGGATAAAATCAAGAGGATTTCAAGCTGATTTTAGTAACCGATCATCTGAATGCCTTCACGATAGGTCTGTGAGGATTTTTGAAGGGCTTCCAATTCGTTTTCCTCGAGCGAAATTTCAAGAATATCTTCAACCCCGTTTGCTCCTAATTTAACGGGAACACCAATATACAAGTCATTAATACCATATTGGCCTGTGAGATAAGCAGAACAGGGGATCAATCGCTTTTTGTCGAGAACAATTGCTTCAGCCATCTGGGCTAGTGATGCGCCAGCAGCGTAATAACCACTAACTTTGAGCAGATTCACAATCTCACCACCACCATTCCGTGTCCGGTCTGAGATCTCTTCGATCCTGTCTTCTGGAATGAGTTGCGTTATTGGGATGCCGCCAACAGTTGTATAACGAGGTAAAGGTACCATGGTNTCGCCATGACCACCCATTACCATTGCAGTGATATCTTCGACGGAGACATCAAGTTCCATGGAAACGAAAGTGCGGAATCTCGCAGAATCCAGAACACCAGCTTGTCCAACGACCCGATTCTGAGGAAATCCAGAAACTTTCCAAGCGTGATATGTCATAATATCAAGAGGGTTCGTCAGCATTACAAGTATAGTATCGGGAGAGTGCTTGATGACATTCGAGGTAACGTCCNCAACAATTTTGGCATTGATATTTAAGAGGTCTTCACGTGTCATACCTGGTTTCCGTGGGGATCCGGAAGTAATAATTACTACGTCTGATCCTGCGGTTTCTTCGTAACTAAGTGCTCCTGATATATTGGCATCAAACATTTCAACTGGTCCTGTCTGCGCCATGTCAAGTGCTTTGCCTTGAGGTATGCCATCNACGATGTCGATCATTACGACATCTCCAAGTTGTTTTTGAGCTATGAGAAACGCTGCTGTTGCTCCAACNTTACCAGCTCCAATAACGCTAATTTTTTTTCTGCTCATTTTATGTTTTCCTCAAAAGTTTTCGATAATTGCTGATGCGAATTCAGAAGTGTGGAGTTTGGTTGCATCCTCCATTAGTCTTTCTAAGTCGTAAGTAACTCTTTTTTGGGAGATTGATTCCTCAATACCGATGATAACTAAATCTGCGGCTTTCTGCCAACCGATGTACTCAAGCATCATGACTGCAGACAATATAAGGGAACTCGGGTTGGCCACGTCTTGATCCGTATATTTGGGTGCTGTTCCATGAGTCGCTTCAAATAACGCTGCTTCNTCTCCGATATTCGCACCTGGAGCCATGCCGATCCCNCCAACTTGAGCGGCACACGCATCTGANAGGTAGTCTCCATTCAAATTAGGAGTAACAATTACGTCGTATTCGCTAGTTCTTGTCAGAATTTGTTGCAGCATGCTATCGGCAATTCTATCTTTGATAACGATCTTGCCNTCAGGAATTTCTCCATCATATTTCTCCCATAAGTCAGATTCGGCTATCACCTGTTCCGAGAATTCTTCTTGGGCGAGTTGATAGCCCCAATCCCTAAAAGCACCTTCCGTGTACTTCATTATGTTTCCTTTATGAACCATCGTTACACTCTCACGACGGTGATCGATTGCATGCTGAATTGCCATACGGACAATTCGCTTGGTGCCTGTGATGCTAATCGGTTTGACGCCTATTCCCGAGTCTTCGCGGATTTCGATTCCCATTTCCTTTAGGAAATTGATTACCTTTTTGGCCTCATCAGTACCTTGTTGCCATTCGATTCCTGCGTAAACGTCTTCCGTATTTTCCCGAAATATAACAACATCCATATCGCCTGGTTTTTGTACAGGAGTTACAACACCTTCAAAGTGACGTACTGGCCGAATGCAAGCGTAAAGATCAAGTTGTTGTCGAAGTGACACATTCAAACTTCGAAATCCACCACCAACTGGTGTTGTAAGAGGTCCTTTAAGCGCAACACGGAAAAACGGGATAGCTTTTAGAGTATCTTGTGGTAACCATTCACCGTATTTTTCATGTCCACTTTCACCCGCGTAAATATCAAGCCAGACAATCTTTTTCTGAGTATCATATGCTTTTTCAACAGCTTTATCTATAACGCGCCGCGTTGCCTTCATGATGTCACGACCGATTCCGTCACCTTCAATAACGGGAATAATGGGTTGATCTGGGACAGACAGGCTCCCATTATTCCCGTTGATAATCTCCCCGTCTTTCGGGATTTCCAGTTTCTCAAACGTGTTCATTTCAACTCCTTTTGAATAATGTGATCTTTAATTTCTTATCTCAGGCTGAGGGGCTGAATGCCTCATTTCTTGCTAGACGCTTGTGAACATTTACTACTTGNTCTGGAACCGTGGGATCATTATCAACTGTGGGTATAATNTCTGGATGAGGTGCAACGACTGGGCGTATAATCCTTTGTTGAAGTTGTTCTCTCGCATCCATTATCCAGCCGAAACCTCTGAAAATGTAGGTTAATAGAGTTCGGTCTGGATCATCAATGCCTAAACCTTCCTGAACACACCAAGCCCCGAAATCGGTGTTTGGCGTTAATCTAAGTGGAGGACGGTCTTNTTGGTCAGGTTTTGTTAGCCCTTCAATAAAAGCAATTTGATAAATTCGCTGGACTATCTTGAGTCTCTCAAGTTGCNTNGCTGAGAGTCGAAGACTCTTTTGATCTATAGCNTCAAAAAATGGTGACAGATANATTGCTGCGCGNGGATCCTGTTGAATTTGATTTCCNCGGCCAGCNGCTGATATTTCNGGGTGNCCGAAAGTNGGTAGNCCNCCNNTCATTACTTTNNCCTTGATGATTNGAACTTGATCNNCCTCNGGTATTTTTTCNANTTCCTTGATAAATGCGGTCATGTCATGTATGGCTCCAAANTGNCGTTTACCGTCNAGAATCATCTGAGCNGCACTGAANAAATCNGAGATGGTAACTGCNTGNAAAGTNGACATGTANCGCGCGANCANATTNGAAGCGGCGGANCCATGNTGTGTCTGAATTATTCCCATTCGNTCCAAAATTTTGGTTTCGACNTNGTTNGCTTTTCTCCCTAATANNAGGCTNTAACAAGTTTCAAAAGCGGTTTTACCTTCCTTTTTATGTTGTTCAATAAAATTACAAGTTTCNTCTGCAAGNTCCTGNTNNCTTAGATTNGGTGAATCGTTGAGTAAATACCGCATATAGGTCGACATTCCNCCCACNGCCACNTTCATCATGTGNACATGAATTTTCCGNATTANAAAATATCCANTATTCCGNTGATCNTCAAANCCNCNAGGTTGNCTCNGTTTCTTCTGANTATTCNGCTTTGTGAAGCNTTGCAANATGTTGNATGGCAATCTCAGGGCCNGCNTGNGAGAAAGNTTTCATNAANTCNGCAACNTGNANNCTTATTGGNTTTATNCCGGAGATNCCATGCTGTTTNGTATGTNCAATTTGATAAAATTTCTTATCTATTANAGATTGAANTAATAATTCTTCGTCAANCAAATTANTTCTTTGAGGCNNACGNCCAAACAGACCAACAAAAATGAGGTGGGAGGGTGTTANATTNCCGGCGACNATCTCNCTNTCACTCANCAATCCNCGAATNGANAAACTNCGNATTTNNAATTCGATANTNGTACCGTTGCAATCAACNTTAGCTGNGTGNAGAGGGGGGATTGGCGAAGACNGTNGTTGANTGAGGCATTGANANTAACCCNNTTANGGTNNTGGTNATCTCNNNCTCACCTAANTNGGTACTTCTGNCTATTGCTTCTGNNACAGGAGNGTAATCCGANGGNGCGGGGAGTTCCGACAGNGTTTTTCGGATTATTGCTACNTGAGAAGCCTGTGTTTGGCTGGTTGCCATTAAATTCTCCTTNTAAAGTAAACANCNGACTAAGCATAACTGGGTTGTGATCAAAATCCTCAGTTGGATCTGGCTTTCCTTAATCATTGCGGTATTAGCGTTTCTATATGGTTTTTAGAGGAGTGTTTTGTCTGTAATAACGAAAAACTTTCAAAAATCCCCCATGTCTTAAACGGAAATGGCACTGAAACTCAATATTTGGTGAATCGTTTTGTCGCATTTTAAGTTTTTTCAAATGGGTAATGAAATTTCGGGCATGATTAGCCACATGATGTATTNAATCAGGCTTGAACATCANCTATAGATNGACTTTAGAGGAACNAGATTTTGCGGTGGCGAAAAAAGACTGAATAGCNNTATCAACCACCGATTCACGGAAAATCGACATNAATATCATAGCAAAAAATTGAAGAGGCTGTCAAGGAAATCCTTGTGTTTGTTATGTTTGTTTGTAGTCTTTANCNCTAAAGAAAGTGCTTGACACGCAGGGCNATTTNAATGTATAATCNACCCCTCGGCCGAATGGTATNTTGGTTGGGGTGCGATTAGCGATGTATGTTTCCTGTACCTTACCGCTGTGTCTGCCAAGACTTTAGGATGGTGAAATCAAAATATTATGACTATCTTCAATAGACCTGATTAGCCGCTACAAACAGTCCACCCGTTAGGTATGGTCGATACCAAAAAGGCTTTTTTCTTGGGATTGTGCCCCTTGTGTATTAGCCTGTTGTCTGTGACTCTCTACCTGAATTTTAAAATCCCGAAGACGATGTGTGTCGGAATAGGCAAAAGGTAACATAGGAGGTTTCATCGTGACAAAATTGTTTGGTCTTCCCCCAAAGCAGGGACTCTATAATCCAGTTCATGAACATGATGCATGTGGTATTGGTTTTGTCGTTCATATAAAAGGTGAAAGATCGAATCACATCGTGCGTCAGGCACTTGATGCCTTAGATTGCTTGGATCACCGAGGTGCTCGTGGTTGTGAAGATAATACTGGCGATGGGGCAGGCATTCTGATGCAAATCCCGCATGAGTTTCTTGGACATGCTTGTGAGGGAGTTGGCATAAATTTGCCTGATCGCGGTCAATACGGTGTGGGTATGCTCTTCTTTACCCAAACAGAAGATCGTGAATTACGTCACAATTGCCAAAAGAAGTTTGAGGAAATTGTTACCGAAGAAGGTCAGGATTTTCTGGGTTGGCGTAGAGTCCCAACCGACAATTTTTACTTGGGGCCGACTTCTCGTTCGGCCGAACCATCCGTCTGGCAAGCTTTTATTGGTCGTAGTGCTGGAATACAAGATGATTTAGCTTTCGACCGGAAGTTGTACGTCATTCGGAAACGGGCCTCCAATATTATCCGGTATGATGGGTTGGATCCAAATTTCTATATTCCCAGCTTATCCTGCCGTACCATTGTTTATAAGGGTATGCTCACTACCATGCAGGTTAAGGAATTCTATCCGGATCTACAGGATTCACTTATGTCATCAGCCATTGCTCTTGTTCATTCTCGATTTTCCACTAATACCTTCCCCACTTGGGATCGTTCTCACCCATACAGATATTTGATCCATAATGGCGAAATTAACACGGTTCGTGGCAATCAGAATTGGATGAAAACTCGGCAAGCTATGTTAGCATCAGAATTGTTTGGTGAGGATTTGCCGAAAATTTTTCCGATCTTAGATGAGGATGGTAGCGACTCTGCCATTTTTGACAATTGCTTGGAGTTTCTTTCTTTGTCTGGACGATCAATGTCGCATGCTGCTATGATGATGATTCCTGAACCTTGGGAAAACCATGAGAGTATGAGCGATGAGAAACGCGCTTTTTACGAATATCATAGTTGTTTAATGGAACCTTGGGATGGTCCTGCTTCCATAGCTTTCACCGATGGAGTAGTGGTTGGTGCCTGCCTCGACCGAAATGGTCTTCGGCCCTCACGCTACTACGTTACAAAAGATGATGTGCTTGTTCTGGCTTCAGAGGCGGGGGTCATGGAAGTTGCTCCTGAGATGGTAGATTACAAAGGTCGCTTGCAACCAGGCCGGACTCTGCTGATCGACACTGAGGAAGGTCGAATTATCAGTGATGAGGAAGTCAAGAATCAGATTGCGTCTGAACATCCGTACCGGCAATGGTTGGACGAATATATGGTTGTGCTGTCAGACTTACCGGAAGTGCGACCGAAAGAACCGGAAAAAGATCATGATGTCATCTTACAACGTCAGCAAGCTTTCGGCTACACTTTTGAAGATCAACGAGTTTTTCTAGGACCGATGTCGAAGATCGGTAGAGATCCAGTTGGGTCCATGGGCAACGATTCTCCTTTAGCAGTTTTGTCCAATAAACCTCATCTGCTCTATAATTATTTTAAGCAACTTTTTGCACAGGTAACCAATCCACCTTTAGATCCGCTTAAGGAAGAGATCATCACCTCTTCTGAAACAACCATTGGGCCAGAACGGAATCTTCTCGATCCACAACCCGAAAGTTGTCACCAAATTAAGTTGCAAACACCGATTCTATCGGACGAAGAGCTAGAACAACTCCGTCAAATTGACCAACCCGGTTTTAGCTCAATAACGTTGCCAATTTTATTTGCCCGAACTGATGAAGATGGTCTTGAAAAAGCATTGGATGACCTGTTTTTAGCGGCTGATCAGGCTATTGAAGACGGTCATAATATTTTGATTTTATCAGATCGTGGACTCGACAAGGATCATGTGCCAATTCCAGCCTTACTTGCCGTTTCAGGTTTACATCACTATCTAATTAGAGAAGGAGCTCGAACAAAAGTTGGAATTGCGCTTGAGTCCGGTGAATCGCGTGAAGTCCATCATTTCTGTTTGTTAGTTGGCTATGGTGTGCAAGCCATCAATCCCTATATGGCTTTTGAGAGTTTGGCTGACATGATTCAAGAGGGACAACTTACAGATATTGCCTACTATGATGCAGTAAAAGGTTATATCAAATCAGCTACGAAAGGTGTCATCAAAGTGATGGCCAAGATGGGGATTTCAACGATTAAGTCCTATCGAGGTGCCCAGATTTTTGAGGCAATTGGTATTAAGCAGGAAGTTGTGGATAAATACTTCACTTGGACGGATACCCGCGTGGAAGGTATTGGCTTGGACGTGATCGCCCGTGAAGCATTGATGAGGCACCGTCGGGCATATCCCGATATTCCAGTTGATAATCGAACTCTGGATGTTGGTGGTCAATATCAATGGCGCCAGGAAGGTGAATACCATTTGTTCAACCCCAAGACGATCCACAAGTTGCAATTAGCTACTCGTACCAATAACTACGAGGTGTACAAAGAGTACGCTGAACTAATCAATGAACACTCCGAGCAAATTGGCACTTTACGTGGGCTACTAGAATTAAAGTTGGAAACCGACCCGATTCCGATCGAAGAAGTTGAACCAGTCGAAATCATATTTAAGCGATTTAAAACTGGGGCTATGTCCTATGGATCTATAAGCAAGGAAGCACATGAAGCACTGGCAATTGCCATGAATCGTATTGGTGGAAAAAGTAACACGGGAGAGGGGGGAGAAGATCCCATTCGATACACTCTTGAGCCAAATGGTGATTCGAAAAATAGTGCCATTAAACAGGTTGCTTCTGGTAGGTTTGGGGTAACCAGTAATTATCTGGTTCATGCTAAGGAATTGCAGATCAAAATGGCGCAAGGAGCAAAACCAGGTGAAGGAGGGGAGTTACCTGGTCGTAAGGTCTATCCATGGATTGCTAAGGTTCGACACTCTACGCCGGGTGTTGAACTTATTTCACCACCACCTCATCATGATATCTATTCAATTGAAGATTTAGCTCAGTTAATCCATGATCTGAAAAACTCGAATCATCATGCACGGGTCAATGTCAAGCTTGTTTCCGAAGTCGGCGTTGGAACCGTCGCTGCAGGTGTGGCCAAAGGACATGCTGATGTGGTCTTAATTAGTGGCCTTGATGGTGGTACGGGGGCTTCACCTCAGACCAGTATTAAGCATGCAGGATTACCTTGGGAGTTAGGCGTGGCCGAGACCCACCAGACTTTGGTNTTGAATAACCTGCGTTCCCGCATCGTAGTGGAAACTGATGGTCAGTTAAAAACGGGCCGTGATGTAGTTATGGCAACGTTGTTGGGTGCTGAGGAGTTTGGATTTGCTACAACTCCTTTGGTTTCGCTTGGTTGCATTATGATGCGAGTTTGTCATCTCGANACCTGCCCTGTTGGTGTTGCCACACAGAATCCGGAACTGCGGAAAAAGTTTATAGGTGATCCAGAATATGTAGTCAATTTCCTTCGGTTCATTGCAGAGGACATGCGTGAAATTATGGCTAGTCTTGGCATACGNACTGTTAGTGAAATGATTGGGCGTACTGATTTGCTTGAACCAAAGAAAGCTGTTAAGCACTGGAAAGCAAAGGGGTTAGATCTAACGCCGATTCTCCATCAACCTGATGTTGGTTCAGAAATNGGTCGATATTGTCAAATTGATCAAGATCATGGTTTGGAAAACTCGGTGGATAATCAAATTCTGCTTGATCTCTGCGAACCAGCTTTGGAAGAGGGAAAGAAGGTTACAGGAACTTTACCGATCAAGAATACAAATCGAGTAGTTGGAACAATTCTGGGGAGCGATGTAACTCGAAAATTTGGACCTGAGGGTTTACCAGAGGATACCATCGACATTCATTTTCAAGGATCTGCAGGACAGTCTTTTGCTGCCTTCACTCCTTCTGGTATTACCTTCCGTCTTGAAGGTGACGCGAATGACTACTTTGGGAAAGGTCTTTCTGGCAGTAAGCTGATCTTATACCCGCCTGAAGGGTCGACGTTTAAACCTGAAGAGAACNTTATCGTTGGTAATGTGGCTTTTTACGGNGCTACTAGTGGTGAAGCATACATTCGTGGGTTGGCTGGCGAGCGATTCTGTGTTCGGAATAGCGGNGTTAACGCAGTTGTCGAAGGCGTTGGGGATCATGGATGTGAATATATGACTGGAGGTAGGGTGGTCGTTCTTGGGAAAACTGGTCGTAATTTTGCTGGCGGTATGTCGGGAGGGATCGCCTATATCCTTGATCGCGATGGGGACTTTAATATTCGTTGCAACCAAGATCAGTGTAGTCTCACAGGATTAACAGATGCCGAAGAAATTGAAGATATCAGAGGGATGATACATCGGCATGCTGAGTATACACGCAGTAGCCTCGCTTGGGAAATTNTAGCCGATTGGAACGAAATCATGTCTCAATTTGTCANGGTGATGCCGGATGATTACAAACGTATCCTTGACGCCTATCAAGAAGCTCANAAAGAAGGTCTACAGGATGATGACGCGTGGTTGGCCGCATTTCAGCGTGGTATTGAAGTTTCAGCAAATGTCTAAATGGNGTCTTCTGTGTGAATTTGAAATACACGCGAAATTTAAAAAGTTTTAAGGAGAAGGAGATAAAATGGGAAAACCGACAGGATTCATGGAGTATAATCGGGAACTTCCGGATGATCGTTCACCGTTAGATCGTATTGAAGATTGGGATGAATTCCACCTGCACTTTGATGAAAAAAGATTGCAGACACAAGGTTCTCGTTGCATGGATTGTGGTGTTCCGTTTTGCCATACTGGTACGCGATTGCCAGAGACCACTCCATTTGCATCAGGTTGTCCGATTAACAACCTGATCCCGGAATGGAATGATCTGATCTACCGAGGNTTGTGGAAAGAGGCATTGGATCGTTTGCACAAAACTAACAACTTCCCAGAGTTCACTGGACGAGTCTGTCCAGCGCCATGTGAAGGGGCTTGTGTTNTAGGTATGATTGAGCCGGCTGTGACGATCAAGAACGTCGAAGTCTCCATTGCTGATAAAGGTTGGGAAGAAGGTTGGATTGTGGCCTCTCCCCCCAAACGCCGGTCGGGAAAAGCGGTTGCAGTTGTCGGTTCTGGCCCCGCNGGGCTCTCTTGTGCAGCTCAACTGAATAAGGCTGGACACTTGGTGACAGTTTACGAAAGGGCCGACAGNATTGGGGGATTACTGATGTANGGAATTCCTAACATGAAGTTAGATAAGAAATATGTCCAGCGTCGAGTAGACTTGATGGAAGAAGAAGGCGTTACTTTCGTCACTAACACCGAGATCGGTATAAATATTCAAGCCACAGAGTTGGTTGAATCATTTGATGCAGTTGTCCTTTGTGGTGGCGCCACAAAACCAAGGGATTTACCGATTGAAGGTCGCGATCTAAACGGTATCCATTTTGCTGTTAAATTCTTGAGCCAGAATACCAAGAGTTTGCTAGATTCTAAGCATGCAGATGGTAGCTATATTTCGGCTAAAGGCAAAAACGTCATTGTGATTGGCGGAGGGGATACAGGGACTGATTGTGTTGGTACTTCTATGCGACATGGTTGCAAAACGCTCACCCAGTTCGAAATTGTTGCTCGACCACCAGATGAAAGAGCTCCCAATAACCCGTGGCCTGAGTTCCCCCGAATCTACAAACTGGATTATGGTCAGGAAGAAGCGGCAGCCAAATTTGGTTATGCGGATCCTCGTGAATACCTAACTAGTGTAACCAAATTTGTTGGTGATGAAAACGGCAACATTAAAGAATTACATACAAGTC
Source organism: Candidatus Poribacteria bacterium (assembly GCA_002697225.1). The sequence goes on along the minus strand of NZUQ01000011.1, from coordinate 45,195 downwards.
AATACGAATGGGTGGCAGGTGATGATGGAAGACAATTTCCTAAACCAGTTGAAGGTACCGAAATGGAGCGACCTGCTGATTTGGTGTTGCTAGCTATGGGGTTCCTCGGCCCAGAGGGTGCTATGTTGGAACAACTTGATATCGAGCGTGACCCACGCTCAAACGTTCAAGCGGAAGAAGGCAAGTATACGACCAATGTTTCAGGGGTTTTTGCAGCGGGAGATATACGTAGAGGCCAAAGTTTGGTTGTTTGGGCCTTCAAGGAAGGCCGGGAAGCAGCACGTGAGGTAGACCGTTATTTGATGGGAACAACTGATTTGCCGTAATTTTGCTGTTGCGGATATAAGTTGGCTCAATTCTTCCCGTTAAATTCATATTCTGGTTCAGCCTTTTTGTATTCTTTCAATAGTTTCTGCTGTTTTTTGCTTAGCTTTGTGGGTACATGAATTTCAATAGTAACAGCAAGGTCCCCTTGTTCGTCTTTGCTCTTCTTGATNCCCAAATTGTTGATCCTAAATGTTTTGTTTGNCTGAGTTCCACTTGGAATCTCGAATTTGGCATGACCGGTCAACGTCGGTACTTCTATTTTTCCCCCCAGCGCTGCCGTAGCAAATCCAATTGGAATGCGGCACTTTAAATCATATCCATCTCGTTCAAGGACAGGATGCTTTTCGACTAGGACTTTGACAAAAAGGTTCCCGGGATTTCCTCGNTTTTCGCCGGCATGCCCTTTGTTTGCTAAGCGAAGTAAACTCCCATNATCAGTCATTGGNGGAATCTTAACTTTCAGCGTCCGTTCTTTTCTTATTGCNCCAACACCNTGACAATTTCCACATGGCTGATGAATTAGAGTTCCTTTTCCGTTGCAGCGATTGCAGATCGGATCGGATTTNATTTTGCTTTGTGNTTGCGAGTTTTGNCCTTTTCCCATGCATCTAGGACAGATAGACTGAATTGAATCCTCGCTGANGCCNGTCCCGTCACAGGTTTTGCAGGTTTCATTACGCTTTAGCTTGATATTTTTTTCTGTACCTAAGATAGACTGATCAAACGAAATAGCTACTTCANTGTTNATATCGTTGCCCGATGTGCCTCTTGTTTTAATATTTGNGTTGTTTGTAGGATAGGTTTTTTGCTGGCGGTTTTTATGTGAATTAGTGTATTCGTTCGTTTGTGCTTTTGNTTTATTGGGTTTCAAAATGTCATTAAAAATGTCATTCAAATCGGTGGNACTATGTTCGGTGGTTTTCCGGTTTGAAGTGGAATAATTCAAATCCGAGCAGATCCCTTCNGTTTGATCGTATATTCTACGCTGATCTGGATTGCTTAAAACAGTATATGCTTCCGATAAAGCCTTAAATTTTTCTTCCGATTNCTTATCACCAAGATTTTTATCTGGATGGTATTGAACAGCTGTCTTACGGTAGGCGTTCTTGATTTCATCGAANGTTGCATCGAAACGCACCCCAAGCGTGCGATAATGATCTTTTCTCTTCTTCAACTTCTATTTTTCTCCNTCATCTACTCAAAAGCTTCGATGAAATCTAAANNCCNTGTGACTACGTGAAANGTTGAAGGTTGTAGGNGCAGTTCGACTACCCAATAANAATTTATAGCTNGTATAGCTGAGTAACACCGTCGAAATTCCAGTGAAAATATAGTATCTTGTCTGAGCTTTTTTCCCTTTGCTNATGAGTTGTCTGATTTTCNTAACGTCGTATTGGTTTTGTTTGGTTTGTTGAATTTCGTTGTTAGTCGAATTGACTAATCTATAGCGGGAAACAGATGCTAGTCCTGTTGCAATGCCCGCGGTTAGTGTCGCCCATTTCGTCCAACTAGATTTTGTTTTGATCTCCTCTTCAACTTCATGTGCTGCTGGAATTATCGATGGTTTCGACTTGATTTCCTCGTGATTTCCTTTTTGTGCTTTTTCTATGGATTGTACCGTTCCAACTACGGGTTCTAAAATAATTTCAACCCAATCACCAACTTCGATGACGGAGGCGGCGACATTTTCTTTTAATACTGCTTTGGACACCCAATCAAAAGTCTCAGTTACAAAAATTTTTGCGATTTGAACTGTTTCAGCATTATCGCCTCTCCGAAGAACTTGGTAAACCATTCCTTTCTGAACCCCATGGTTATATCCCAAATCAAAGTAAATTTCTTGTTCGTTTATTTTGATNACATAGTTGCGTGGGACAGATTTTTCCTCTCCATACATGGAAATAGGATAAAAACCCATAATTAATACAACATAAATTACGTAAGAAAACAGACCAATTTTTCCTGTCATCTCTTTTATTCGTTAGACATGTTCTGGGCCAAATTTTGAGTCAATTTTTCTAAAACCTTCGGCAGTTCGGATTCGAGGTTGGATTTTTCTATCTCTATTGATTCATCAATAGTACGGATAGAATCCAGAGATTTCTCAAGATTTCCAAGGAAATAATAGCTTTTGGCAATGACGAGATGTAAGTTTCTACTAGTAATTAAAGGATTGTGTTCGAAAGTATAATCTGGTTGTTGGTTGAGTGCCGCTTGAGCATTTTCAATAGCGGATTTGTAGTTTTCAACTGCAAGGTATGCACCGGAAAGGCCTACATATGCATCGGTTGCATCCGATTTCAATACCAATGCCTTTTCAAACTCATTGATTGCACTTTGTGCTTTTTGTTTGCCGAAAAAACTCCAACCGATTCCAATCTGAGCATCCGCATTTTGGTTGTCTGCTAATATTGCTTGGTTAAATAGATTGAGAGCTTCGTCAAATTCACCTGCTTCGTACTTCGACCACCCTGAACTGACTAACTCGTTGACATCAACTGTATCNTCGAAGTCCGTACCACATCCAATCAGGAGGAGTAGTGAAGCGGCAATAAATAACAGACGAACAATTTGCATTTTTACCTTCTAAATCCTAATATTGTAGAATCAGGATGTTAAATATATTATAACAGTTTGTTTCATTTGAGAAGAGTCATCTTTCGCGTGAATTGAAACTTCCCTGCATCAAGGTGATAGTAGTAAATTCCACTTGCCATCTGCTCACCCGTGGTTGATCGACCATCCCAGTGTGTTATGTGAGTTCCAAGGGGTTTTAAACCAACTAAAATTTGTCGAACCAGAGTACCTGATACATCATAAATCAGAATTTTAACATCTGATAGTTCTGGTAGTTGATAATGAATCCAAGTCTCCGGGTTGAATGGGTTAGGAAAGTTTTGGCTGAGACTCGATACTTTTGGAACCGCANCTNCNNCTAAATCCACATGAATTTGCTTATTTCGGATATCCTGGAGTGTTATAATATGCTGGGTGGACTCAATTGCTGTGTTTTCATGGTTTTTCGATGCGCTAATTTCAATAATATCTCCAATCTCGACCATAATTTCTGAATTCAAATTGATGAAAGAAGCCTGATAATAGTTGTTGATAACCATAGGTTTAAGCGCATAGTTTTTTGATANATTCGTGACAGTCAATTGTGTCACNCTCCTCTCATAGGGCAGAAGGCCGTGCACNATCAAGATGGGTGTGTTACTAAAATTCGGTTCTATCACAGNGGTTGGTGATGCAGAAATTTCTTGGTCTTTTTCTAGCTGGTTCCAGGCTTCTCCTGTAATATCTATTGCTCCTTCTTCGGAGCAGATAAACGCGACTGCTTTTCCTGGTTCTATGGGGATATCATGGACAATGACTAGCTCATTCTGTTCATTGGATCGAGCAATTGTCCTAAAAGTGCCATTTTCCGTAGCCACAATCCCTGTGACAATGTTCCCAATTCCATTAACTTCAAGGAAATCACTCAAATATTGAAAACGATCATCATCAAGAGGAAGACCAATTAAATTTAATCCTTTGTACAGTTTGACTCGACTTCCCCCACGCTTGCCGAGGGCTTTNCCAACAAGTTTCAGGTTCACGGGTTTTCGCATAACGCTGATAATACCTGTAGTTTCTGAAATAAGTTGATTGGCTAGTTTNCCATAACTTCGNTCTCCNAGAAAACTTCTCCAGATCAGAGAGCTGTGATCGTAAGCGATCAAGAAGTTAACATTTTTGAATCCGCCGAGGACATNGTATAAATCACCAATAGTTTTAACTGCCGTCGGTTGTCCGTTCACATGNCTAATTTGTATTGGAATGTGGATTAAACCGATATTCTTGGGAATGCTTAATTCAAATTCAACAATATTGCGTAATGCGATCTTTTGGGTAAGTTTACTTGTTTTGTTGCCCTGCGGATCTTGTGCGGAGATCTTAATAGTTTTCATTCCNTCATCATGTTCATTTTCATCATGGACGCGAACGTTTGCTGAATATANCCTTTTCAGTGACCGGTTTTCGGAAAGCTTTATTGGACTGCTTGCGGTTGAGTCCAATNNAGAAATATCGGCGATTACTAAAAGCCCAGATCGGTTTCCTTCTACCTGTATTACTAATAATTGACCGTTCCGAAGTTGGGTACGGTTAATTATCGGGTTTTTAATAATTGGTGTTGTCTCAATAACGATTCCGCTTTTCAGTGTTTTTAAACTTCTCCCAATTTTAACAGTTACATCGTAGTTTCCTTTCGGATGCTTATTAGCGATCGGAGTAAACTGGGCTAGATATTTCCCTTTTGTATTAGGGGATTCAACCATGATTTGATCAGTGACTAAATTAGCAATGGAAAATACAGCCTTTTGGGCCGGTCGTCCTTGTGCTATAATAGTCGCTATTTGATGGAATGTTACTGGGTTTCCCTCAACAAAAATGCTGTCAATAGCTCCTTTAATCTCAAGTTCCTGTGTGGCAGATCNCAGGTCTCTTGATGTTGCAGTGANACTTGATGTGCCGATAACTAAATCTGTGTAAAAGAACTCAGCAGAATCTTTTTCTTCTGGTACTGTAATTTCGTTAATTGGAATGGAATTGTTCATATCNNCGCTGAAAGTNGTGTTCTCATTCGTTGACTTCAATTTAATAACGACCGGNTCCACAGCGTTGGTCTTATTGCCATTGATGTCTAATAACTCGATGCGAAGTTTAGTAGTGTTGCCTTTATAGAGTGATCTTTCGCTTNTGATTGATAGTGATTTTGGCAAACTAATGAATTTGGCACGAATGGTATGATTTGATCGCACTTTATTGAAAGTGTACTCAGTGATCACTCCAACAGAACCTCCATCGACCTCAACATCTGAAAGATAATATCCATCATTCGGTTTTATGGTAAATAATTGGTCTACTTTACGATCTACAGCCACCTCTCCACTTGGCAGAATCGAGCCTCCCAAGTCTGATTCTACCCGGATTTTGTATTGGTATGGTATGTTAACACCAACCTCGTAGGCACCTATTGTTGGTGGGCTGTCTCTTAGATCACCTAGTAAGTCGGTTGGTGGGGCAAAGATCGAACTAGCAGAACCAATACATTCACTTGATGTCATGAGTCGATAATCATTCAATTCAATATCAACAAAAATTGGATTTGTGTTGATATTGCCTGTTCCTTTATANCCACCTTTNATGTTTGAGTAAGAGATGGGAAGAGGATTTCCTTCGAAATGAATTTCGTTGGGTGTATTATCCCAAATCAGTGTATTGCTAATTTGTGGGTATGACGTAGCTTTGACATGAAGAGCTCCACCTGCAGTTGTTGCCGTGTTCGCGGTGATCGTGCAGTTGACAATGGAAGGCATTGAGTAGATAAGTCCTGCGATTGCTCCTCCATACGTAGCAGAATTATTCGTGAAAACTGAGTTGGTGATTATTGGAGAAGAGGATTGGCAATAGATGGCGCCACCATTACTTTCGGAAGTGTTTCTATCGAAGATGGTATTTGTAATCACGGGCGAAGAAAAGTCACAGCGTATTCCACCACCACTCATGCTGGTATTGTTGGCCAAGAATTTACAGCCAGTGATCTTTGGTGATGACTGAATACAATAGATCCCGCCACCATAATCATTATTGAGGATTTCACAGTTCGAGATGATGGGATTCGCGTCACGACAGTAAATCCCGCCGCCGTAACCACCATTAGTACTTGTAGCAGTATTATTCGCAATTCTACAGTTCCTAATGGTAGGGGAGGCACCAATACACGATATTGCTCCACCGTTTCCGCGCCCATTGGTGATTGTGAGACCAACGATAATTGATTCAGCGGTTTCGTTATTGTGAAATAAGAAACCTTGTCCCAGTCCTTCACAGTTAATCACACAACGATTGGCTCCGTTCTCTGATCTAACAGTAATTGGTTTGCCTTGAAAGTTGATGTTCTGATTTCGAGATCCTATATAGATTCCGTCTGCAATTACAATTGTGTCCCCAGCTTTGGAAANATCAACAGCATCCTGAATTGTCGGTTGGTCTCTAGGGACATANATNACTGNCANNTTAGAGGTAAAAGTTTGGTTAATCCCGTGGACAAATCCAGCATTATTTTGGGCATTTAAACGGAAATGATAAGTTTGATTTAGTTCTAGATTGGTGATTATTTCGTTAACGTTCAGAATTATAGATTCATCAGTTAATTTTTTGACCTCTGTTGTCTGCCCATAGCTGTTTGTTTTGCCGTATTCGAAATAGTATGTAGTGACATTACCGTTTGGATTAATTTCTCCCTTTAATTGTACTGTTTTGTTGCTAACTTGACTTGAACTCCATAGCACAAGAGGCAGGTTTGTCCATTCGTATGCGCCGATATCAACTTTGGAAACCCGCGCGGTACCAATTAAATCTATTTGAGGAGCATCTCTGTTGTCACCAGCGTCAATGCAGGGAGAATCCGCACTGAGCCGGAAATCNCGGCTTTNCGGCGAAATAAATTNTGGCTGNTCATTGATCANGCCAATACCNACTAGATCTCCTTCNATGCATGAATAGGATGGTGTGCTTGTTGCCACTATTGAGTGAGCATTAAGGTTGTTCCAGATGATGCTGTTTTTAACTGTGCCTTGACAAAAATAAAGTCCACTTCCTTGNTGGTAGNTAGGTAAACCTGTTCTTGATCGAAGTTCATTGTAAACGATTGTATTATTAATAATATAACCGCTACAGTAAGCTAGTCCTCCACCGAAAGTGCCCCAGGAAGCTGATACAGCATTATTAGCGATGATATTGTTTTCAATGATCCCGTCACAATAAGCTAATCCTCCTCCGTTAGCACTNGCAGAAGGNGCGTATGCGAANTTATTTGCAATGATATTATTTCGAATAATACCATTGCTGTTGGAGATTGCTCCCCCGTTGGCNGTCACACGCGAGCTGGACAGGGTCTCTACCGAGTTTCCCCTGATTGTGTTGTATTGAATAATCCCGTTGATACCATGGATTCCTCCTCCATTAGCATTAGCTGACAGACTNATTGAGGAATTTGCAATGATTAAACAACGTTCGATNGTTGCTTTAGAACCGTTTCCATTAATCCCNCCACCATTTATTGANNTGCCNTGCGTAATTGTGAATCCTGAAAGNANGCATGTTTCGTCNTCAANTCCAGTTAAAGTAATGACAGAGTCTTTACCATCNCCGTCGATGATTGTNGTTCTTACTATTTCTTTATCTGCTGGGTTGATCGATCGGAGAATAATGTTTTTGCCGTTAAGTACGATTGTTTCTTGATAAATCCCAGTGGATACAATAATTTCATCTCCACCTGATGCAGCGTGGATGGCATTTTGTATGGTAGGTTGATCTTTTGGGACAAAAATAGTAATTGCTTGTGCAACTGAGGCGAAAAGTAGCAGGATAAAAACTAGAGAACTTCTTTTTCGGATCAATTCTTCGATGGTCCTAGATGCTTAAGATTTATAATAGTATTAAGAGCACTTGGTACAAGCTTGGGTCTAAAATTATATCAGAAGTTCAATGTNCCATCAAGCGACAACTCGAGACTTTTTAAATGTAAGATAAAAAAAGCTCAATATACGTTATATCCGAATTTTTCTGGGAGAGGTTAGATTATATTAGCGGTGAAAATTGATCAGAATTTAGGATTTTACCTTGTTGGCCCACAAGTTGGGGCCAGTTGTGTTTGTACTTCTTTCGGACGAAATATAATATCTAAATAGCGGAAGCAGGAANGGGTTCCTAAAATGTAACCTTTAAGGAGCGTCCAAATATTATCAAAATCTACGCTGAATGTTCGATTGCTTGTCACCGTAATTTTTGTATATGTCATNGAGAACATAAAATCATCAAATTCTAAATTTGGAATTGTATACGTGCGTCGCTCAGACATTGACAGTCTATTGAAAAATGGTTGAGGAAGTTATCGATCAAATAGAAGAATATTAGGATTCGTTCGCAACTGTTTCACGGTCCAAGTCGAAATTCTATGGTAAGGTGGGGAATTGATTTTGGTAATGACTAGAATGCGATGGTAGAATATTTATGTTGTGACGAAAGGGAAATTCACCTGTAGCCTTATCCGGGAAGGGGGATCGCTAAGATAATCGCTCAACTATGTTGTTGGGCTGTTAAAAATTTGTTTAAGGTTGAAGAAAGTATCAAACCATAATATAGCCATGCAACAGAATCTGATTGAAATTTATTCTACACTTGATCAATGGAATGCTCAGTTGATTCAAACGCAATTGAATCGAGAGGGGATCCAATCCTTGACGAAGCAACGACAGAACACCTCAGGTGGTCGTGAAATTGCTTTATTCGTTGGTCTTGAAGACGAGGCCAATGCGAAAGAAATTGTTAGTCACATCGATTTGGTCATTGTAGATAGTAACTTAGAAACCGAAGTGGTATCTGGCCAAGAGGCAGCGATGGAAGAATCAGAGATACCACAAATCACACCGACAGACGTTTCGTATATAACAATTGCCGACCGAGGAGAAATTGGTAAAGTTGTTCACCATGTTGGTTGCGGCTATGAACTTCAGGTTGGTTTAGAACCTTATTACACAGTTGACGAAGATCAGTGGGAAGAATTTACGGACTTTAGTGCGCAGCGTCAAGAGTTTTCGATTCTGCTGAGACACGAGTATCCAGAACTCTTCAAATGGCTTAAAGGTCATAAAATGATGCTGGAATTCATCAGGCTTATTGAATCTACATACCGTGATGTCCCGCCTTTACGTNCTCGGCAGGAACAGGATGATAAACGNCGTTTCCATTTGAGCAAATCTACGCTGATNGGTTTCATGTTTTCGCTTGTTGCGCTTTTAGCAATCAATGCTGATTTTCACTTACTGTCATGTTTAATTGTTATNATNTTTTCAATCGCCGTATCNATAATATCNGCATGTCGAATCTTCAAAAAANCTGGTAGATNAAGAGAACTAGCTGTNNCNATTTTGGCTTTGTTGATTGCTGGAATTGGGCTGTTAGTTCTTGTGCAAANACAAACAANTAGCAGCCNAGAAGAAGGCACTNCACGNCTGAGCGAAAAGTCTAAGCNGAATTTGGNGNAATAGACTCTAAACGNTATTTCGTTGTAGGCAATATTNTTATAATTACCTTGACAATTTAGTCAGTAAATCAGTATAATCCTCGACAAATTTTTTGCGGGAATAGCTCAGTGGTAGAGCATCAGCTTCCCAAGCTGAGGGCCGCGGGTTCAAGTCCCGTTTCCCGCTTCCCTATTTCTCATGTATTAGATCGATGTTGTTCCCAAATATAATGCCGATACACGTTGGAGATCTTAATCATATAAATGGCGCAAGAAGGATCTAAAAACACAGTAGATGTTGAAAGCGATTCCTTTAGGGAATTTGTATTAAGTGTTGGCGCGTTTGCAAAGCGTCATGCAAAGAACCTCACCATTGCCGCTACCATCATTATTGTAGGAATTGTCGGATTTGCATTGCGTCAACAGCAAATTCAGAGTAAAAAAGCAGAAGCATCAGTTAAACTTACAGAGGCTTTTGAAACGTTTAACGAAGCCGAAAATAATTGGCTTGATTCTGACAATGCAAATGCTGACCAGCTTCAAGTAGCAGAAGCTGCCTTCCGAGAAATTTTCCAAATATACAAAGGATCGGCTGCTGATCAGGCACGTTATAATTTTGCCAAAATCAAATATTATCGTGGTGAATATGATGTGGCAAGGTCAAAGTTTGAAGAGATTTTCAGTGAGAAGTCTGAGAGTGGTGTGTTGTCTCTTTACTTGGCTCTTTATGCTAAGATAGCAATTGGTAATTGTCATGAACAGCAAAATCAATATGCCAAAGCTATTGAAACTTATGAAGTCCTGATAAATTCAATAGATCTTGGCGCTAATATGCCATTTCGCAACCATATCATTGAACTTGCTAGACTAAGTTGCGCACGGTGTCAGGAAAAATTGGGGCAATATGAAGAGGCCAGTGAAACTTATAAAAGTTTAATCGCAAAATTCGAAGAGAATTTGGGTAAGGCAATTGAAGATAAAAGCGCGACACTCGTGGAGAATGCTGAGTCTCTTCTAAATAGTCTTCCTGCCTCAGATAGACCGTCTGTGATTAATCTTGGTGTGAGTGCCGCCTATTATGATACTTTTGTGGCCTATCGGAAAAAGTTGCACAAATATAAAATTGATAAAGATTTGAAAGGTGGTTTGGCTCCGTCGATCCGCAAGAAATTTCGGAAATTTGAGAAAGAATCGAATACATTTGTTGAAGATTTAAAACAAGCACGAGAGAATGAGGGAGAAGGACGTATATCGACTGCACTGTATTATTATGATCAAGCTGTCGGCCTAAGCTTTGCACCAAGCCGTTCCATATATGAAAAAGCGCTTTTTAAATCAAATAAGTTTCAGTATTCCAAAAATTGAACATCACTGAGATCTAACCCTATACTATATGGCCTATTCGGAAAAAGTTCTTGAATATGATAAGCTGAAATTTTTGCTGANAAGACACACCTGCTCTGAACTAGGTAGATGCAAGGTTGAGCAGCTTGAACCCATTCGTCACATCGGCACTATTCGTTATCAGCAGAAGCTTTGTGCAGAAGCGAAAAGTTTTTATCAAACTCAAGGAGAGTTTCCTCTTAAGGGAATTCAAGATATTTCACCTGCACTTAAACGGGCAAAAAAAAATGGTGCTATTCTCCATCCGGATCAGCTAAACGATATTTCAAATGTAATTGGCATTAGCTGTAAGATTAAGCATAAAGCATCGAAGTTAAGCCAGCAGAGTTTTCCTAACTTGTTTGAGATTTTCGATGCTCTCCACAACTTTCCACACTTGGTTTCATCAATTAAGAATGCTATTGGTCCTAAAGGTGAAGTCTTAGACTCTGCGAGTACTGAACTTAGATCAATTCGTAGGGAACTTGCCAAAACTCAAAAGGCGCTTCAATCAAAACTTGAATCAGTACTGCAATCGCCGAAGTATCACAAATCGATCCAAGAAAGCGTAATTACTTCACGCAATGGTCGTTACGTCATTCCTATTAAGCAGGATGCAAAGGGGAATTTTCAAGGTGTTATTCATGGCCAGTCAACTAGTGGCGCGACGCTTTTTATGGAACCATTTGAAACGGTCGAAATTAACAACCGAATTGCAAAGCTTATTGATATGGAGCAGGAGGAAATTCGCCGTGTCCTTTATGACTTGACTGCCCAAATTTATGAGATAGTAACAGAACTTGAGAACACAATGGAATGCTTAGGTGAGCTTGATTTTTTGGGGGCAAAAGCGAGACTAAGTTTGGAACTAAAGGCTACAGAACCCAAATTAAATAAAAACGGTTTTACTAAGCTGATTGCAGCGCGCCACCCATTACTTGGGCTTCGTATCCACTCAGANGAGAAAGAATCTTCCCTTGAAGATATCGTTCCCACCGATATGTACCTTGGTGGTGATTTCAATACTATGGTAATCACTGGGCCGAATACGGGAGGAAAAACAGTTGCTCTTAAGGCTTTTGGCCTGTTGACGCTTATGGCACAATCCGGTTTGCACATTCCAGCTGAAAGTGGGAGTGAAGTTGCTGTTTTCGATCATATTTTTGCTGATATTGGTGATGAGCAGAGTATCGAGCAAAATCTGAGTACCTTTTCCTCACACATGACCAAAATCATTGGTATGCTAAAAAATATGACTGAAAATTCACTCGTGTTGCTTGATGANGTTGGTGCGGGTACTGATCCTGCTGAAGGGGCGGCACTCGGTATGGCAGTTATTGATTGGCTGACGGAATCGTCGGTTAAAACGATTGCTACAACTCATCATAGTGTATTGAAAGCACATGCTCATAATCAAAATGGTATGATAAACGCGTCAATGGCATTCGATTGGAGTTCGTTGCGCCCTAGTTACCGTCTTCAGATTGGGGTTCCTGGAGGTAGCAACGCGATTAATATTGCTGAACGNTTGGGCATGCCTGANACAATTCTTGAATCTGCAAAGTCTTATATGGGCGAACAGAAAGTTACTGTTGAAGATCTGCTTATTGATATGCAAGAAGCAAGATACGAATTGGAAACNGAGCGCGATACCCTACAACGTCAGGTAGAATTGACTGAAGAAAGACGTCGGAAATACGAAATGGAAATCGACTCACTTAGACTTGAACNGAACAATTTAAAGCAGGAAGCTAAAAATGAAGCTGCAAGTATCTTGAAAAATGCGCGTCGAACAGTTGAGGAAACAATTGCTCAAATTCGGCGTGAACAGGCTTCTAAGGAAAGTGTCCACGCCGTGTTTCATCGTTTAGATAAAACTAAACAAGAACTACAGCAAACCAAGGAAGTTAGTATATCTCAACCCCAACCCCCTTATATTAACAAGCTTCGGATTGGGGATAAGGTTCTTATACAAAGTCTTAATCGGTTTGGTGAAATCATTTCACTAGAAAAAGACAATGGGAATTTNATCCGGGTTCAAATTGGTAGTGTGAAGATGCGCGTTCCAAAGGATGACATAGGAATTCCATTAGATCTCAAAAACACTGCTGAAATTTCTACATCTGTATTAGAGATCCAACATAGCAAAACTGGGAATGTCCAATCTGAAATTAATCTCATTGGTAGAAAAGTGGACGATGCTCTTAGCAAAGTGGATAAATATTTGGATGATGTTCTCCTTAGTNGCCTATCGTCTGTACGAATCATTCATGGCAAAGGCACGGGGGTTTTGCGTGATGCAATTCAGAATTTTCTGAGTGGTCATCCGTCTGTCCTGGATTTTAATCTTGCACCTCGATCAGAAGGCGGACGAGGTGCAACTGTTGTCAAACTAAGGGAATAAATACTAATGGCAACTCGATCTTTTAACCACATTCCTTCGGAAATAATTGATGAAGTTCGGCAAAGAAATGACATTGCCGAAGTGATTATGGAGTGTGGGGTTCCTTTGAAGTTATCGGGAAAAAATTACAAAGCATGNTGTCCTTTCCATGATGAGAAGACGCCCTCGTTTACCGTATCATCCGAAAAGCAGATGTTTTATTGCTTTGGATGCCAGATGGGAGGGAATACTATAACGTTCCTTCAGAAGTACGAGAATAAGCCGTTTATTGAATCGGTTGAGTGGTTGGCAAACCGTGTTGGAGTTCCGTTACCCACACAGGATCAAAAATCAAAAGAACGGGCAAAGAAACGTCTTAATTTGGAAGAACTTAACCGGTTAGCGNCCAAATATTTCCATCGTAATCTGCTCGATTCCAAAATAGGTGAAAAAGCCTCGATTTATCTGAAAAACCGGCAGGTTTTAAACAGCTCAATTCGAACCTTTCAGGTTGGATACGCTACCCGAGGTTCGAAAGATCTCCTTGAAGATGCAATACGAAGGGGGTCATCCAAGCAACAACTTCTGGATGTCGGATTGATCAAAGATAATGAAAACAGAACAACTGACCGTTTTCGGGATCGCGTAATTTTTCCNATAATTGATGAACGTGGCGTACCAGTTGCTTTTGGTGGTAGAGTGCTTTCACCGGATGCTGTCCCGAAGTATCTCAACACGGCATCTACCGTGCTTTATGATAAGAGTAAAACTCTCTACAATCTGTATGGTGCGAGATCTGCTATGCAGAAAACACGTCAGGCAATTTTGGTGGAAGGGTATTTTGATGTTATCCGCTTAAGCCAGGAAGGTGTTGAGAATGTGATTGCTTCGCTTGGGACATCTTTCAGCGAATCACATGCAGGTCTCCTCAAGCGATTTGTGGACGAGGTTTTTATTGTTTTTGATGGTGATAATGCTGGTATTCAAGCGACAGTACGTGGTTTGAACCATTTGGTGAAAGCAGGTTTGAAGGTTAGAGTAATGATGCTATCTGGAGGTCAGGATCCTGATGCATTTGTACTACATCATGGAATTGATGCTTTTAATGAACGTCTCGCTTCAGCAATGAACTTAGTTGAGTTTCAAATTCGTCGGGCTGTGGAGACAGGAGGACTTCGGCAGATAGACGTCAAGACTCAAGTGCTAAAGGATATTGCTGATACTCTGTCACATATTAAAAGTCGAGTTGAGTTGGATCAATACATCAATTATACTGCACAGGAACTTGATTTAGATCGGGCCGTCATATGGCAGGAACTTCGTGCGCTTGGTGTTAAACCACCGAATGCAAGCAAATCGTCTAGAATAAAGGCTAAACCGAATAAAACCTCACTTAGTCCACGTTACTCGATTGAACAACAGTTAATAGAAGTTCTGTTTCAAAATCCTGATTTTATCCCAATTGCCAAAGAAAATTTTAGCTTCGATGATTTTAATCATCCTGTATTCTCAGAGATTGCCAAAGTATTGTGGAAGGTGAGTGAAGCAAAGGATAATATTTCGGTTCAGGATTTAGTTGATGAGTGNAATGATCAGGAGATTCANAACGTAGTTTCGAGTTTTGCGCTGACAGAGAATAATNTGCCAAATCAGAAAATAAGATTGGAAGGCTGTTTAAAAAAACTTAATCANTTTGTGCTCTTGGATCTNGAGCACAATATNCGCACAACAGCCTTGGCAGAAGGTCAGGATGATGTTGANACNCTGATGGAACTTGTTGAGCTNTCGAAAAGGAGAAAGCGATTCAATCTATGAANAAGATGAGTTNTAAATTTTTNTTTTCTATAGAGTATTNATTNATCTAAAACAGNAGTTAAGATATAGAGGAATGNAAAATCCAGCTGGNTTTTCAAACGANNGAANTAATTATCCNGAGATTGNTGATGATCGAGCCTTATCACCAGTGAATTTTGGTCAAACATTGTTGGGTGATTCTAGTCAACTTCGCCTTTCTGACGCTTACATAGATGAAGGAGATTTCGCAGCGATGGAAGTAGCTACTAATATAAATCAGTATTTAGAATCTAGTTCTGAGGATCATAACCAAAATCAAGATNATGAGACCTTTCTTGATTTGCGTGCAGGGGATCTTGATAAAGCAGACGATCCAATTAAGGTGTACTTGAAGGAGATGGGTAAGATTCCATTACTATCGAAACAACGCGAAATTGATCTGTCTAAAAAAATTAAGGAAGGGCATGATATTGTTCNCGATTCTATTTTTTCAAGTACCTATGGGGTAGTGAGAATTAAAAGGATTTTCTATGTCNTTGTTTCTGGAAGGAAGAGGCCGTCAGANCTCTTAGATTTTCCTGTCGAGATTTCCTCTATAGATGAAAAAGATGAACGATACCTTGAACTTACCCAGCAATTGATAGGTGAGTTAAAAGGAATTGGGGGTCAGGTTTCTGAAAAAGAAGCACAGTTGGCGGAAAATGATCTTGNTCCTGAGNCTAGAAAACAGATTGAAGACGCCTTAAGATTGNATCATCAGGAAATCTCGGAGAAATTGAAATTTGTCAAGATTAATCAAGACGAAATTATTGCAATCTGTGATGAGTTTAGAGCATTGTCTAGAAGAGTAAAAAGTCTTGAAGATAATATAGTAGCTATTGAAAATATTGTCGGTATGTCATCTGAACAGATTCAAAAAGTCGTTGAAAATCATTTTTGGGATGACAATGCTGAGATTAATGAGGATTTGGTTGAATACAATCGAGGTATTGTTAGGGCAAAACGTCAAATTAAACNTATCGAGTCGGAANNAGGGNTATCTNACACAGNGTTGNGTCAAATAGTTGATAGAATAAATAAGGGGAAAAACCTNTCGCAGAAAGCGAAGATGGAAATTGTAGAATCTAATCTGCGATTAGTGGTTAGCATCGCTAAAAAATATAGAAATCGCGCTTCTGGTTTGATGTTCCTNGATTTGATTCAGGAGGGTAATATTGGACTTATGAAAGCGGTTGATAAATTTGATTATCGGCGAGGTTATAAATTTAGCACCTATGCAACTTGGTGGATCAGGCAGGGAATTACGCGTGCGATTGCNGATCAAGGACGTACTATCCGTGTTCCTGTGCATATGATTGAAACAATCAACAAGGTACTACGCACCTCTCGCCATCTTGTCCAAGAGANTGGTCAGGATCCCGATCCNTTNTCGATNGCCANGGAAATGGGNATGAGCGTTGAAAAAGTACGACAGATACTCGAAGTCGCACANGAGCCGATTTCACTCGAAACGCCGATTGGGGATGAAGACGATACTCATCTTGGTGATTTTATNGAGGACAAAAAGGTCAGTTCTCCTGTCAATGAAACGGCTTTGGTAATGCTTAAGGAAAAAGTGAATGAAATTCTCGAGACATTAACAGAAAGAGAGAAGCGTGTGATCCTGCTTCGATTTGGTATTGAAGACGGTTGTCCGTGTACACTGGAAGAAGTTGGAATGGAATTTAACGTAACTCGAGAGCGAGTCCGCCAGATTGAGGCAAAAGCCTTGCGAAAACTTCGACATCCAACTCGCAGTTATTGGCTAAGAGGTTTACTTGATTAATAGCGAGATCTGTTCCAAATAGCATTGACAAATGAGGGCGTTATAATTATAATCCTTAGCTTGTGCAGCTTATNGGGGTCCATAGCTCAGTGGTTAGAGCAATCGGCTCATAACCGATCGGTCCTAGGTTCGAGTCCTAGTGGGCCCATCAATCATGGGGCGTTAGCTCAGGGGTAGAGCGCTACCTTCACACGGTAGAAGTCACTGGTTCAAATCCGGTACGTCCCACCATCTCCGGTTAAATTGGATCTTATCGATTTTCTGCCGAATATAGCTTAGGAAATTGATGGTTCTTTTGTTAAGTAGCTTTACCTCAGAAATACTCTTGACTTAGTATTTTTGGTAATGTTATTATCAACTTTGAACTGAGTTTAAGTGATAGGGTTTTAACGAGTTGCTGGTGGGAAATTCGATTTCTACAATTCATCAAGAAATAGAGAAAAATCCGGTTGTTGGTGACGAAGCAAGAGATTCATCGGAAGAAGATAAAGTAGAGTTGAAACAAGAAAGTGTAGTGGGTGTGATCATCCACTCTTTTTTTGTGATCCCATTTATAATTGCTTGTTTCTGTGTAGTGGTGGTTGCCATCTTTTTTCTCCTGACTTGGGAGAATGAAGATGTGTACGATCACATAAACAAAATCAAGACTGGAAATCAGACAGTACGCTGGCAATCTGCGTTTGAGTTATCTAAGCTTCTATCCAAACCTAATCCAATTGTAGTTGAAGACCGCTTTGTTGCGGAGATGATTGGTATCTTCAACAGTCCAATCACGAAGGCTGATGACAAGCGTGTTCGAAGTTACCTCGCCATAGCAATGGGGCATACGGGAAATCCTGAGTTTGCGCCGCCCTTGCGAAAAGCACTTGCAAAAGAAGATAATCTGGATAATCTAATTTCCGTTATATCTGCACTTGGGTTGCTAAGAGATTTAGCTGCGGTTGACAGAATTCATCAATATGTTGATCACCCGCAACCCGAAGTCAGGTTATCTGCCGTCATCACGCTTGGCAATATTGGTCAATTGGATTCCATCCAGTATTTGCAAGGAGCCTTAAATGATGCAGAGGAAAATGTTAGGTGGGATGCAGCCATTGCTTTGGCGAAGATGGGTGATAGTTCGGGACAGCAAGTCATCCTTCGTTTGCTGAACCGAGAATATCTGGAAAAATTTCCTGAGGTTGACCCATACGAACAAAATCAGATCATTCTTGTGGCAATTAAAGCGGCATCTTGCATTAGGAATTCTGGCCTGAGTGAAGTGATCAAGAAACTGAGCAAAAACGATCCCAACATGAAAGTTCGTAATGCTGCAATGGAGGCATTAAAATGAGTACAGAAAACGATATATTCGACGATGCTGAATTGGAAGGATTATCGCCCTCTCGACGGAAAATGCTTCTTCGTAAAAGAGCCAAACAAGGCGGTGGTGCTGGTGCATCTGCCGCGACACCTCAACCGGAGGAAGAGTTAGTAGATCAAGAAGCCTCACCACCTCCAGAAGACGATTTCGACGATGCCGAACTGGAGGGATTATCACCATCCCGACGTAAGATGCTTCTTCGTAAAAGGGCCAAACAAGGCGGTGGTGCTGGTGCATCTGCCGCGACACCTCAAAAAACTGTTGCTCCTAAGGCATCTGCCCAGAAACCGGCGACCAAGGCAGCTCGAACAACAACCAAAGAGGTAGACAGCCACCCATTTGTTACCGGGACTGCAGTTCCCGAAGTCTTCGATATACCGAGAGGCACGATTACCGTTGAACCAATTGATAGACGATCCTTTATACCTTGGTTGGGAATTGGCTGGACTGCTTTTGCTATGGCAACCGGTGCTTTTTTAACTATGTTAGGACGCTTTTTATTTCCGAATGTACTATTTGAACCTCCACAATCCTTTAAGGCTGGTCTTCCAAGTGATTATTCAATCGGTGCAATTGATGAAAGGTGGAAAGAAAAGTATGGAGTTTGGATTGGCCGAACTGATGAATACATCTATGCACTGTCAACTACGTGTACACACTTGGGTTGTACTCCCAATTGGCTAGGTAGTGAAAGCAAATTCAAGTGCCCATGTCATGGCAGTGGTTTTCGAAAAACAGGAATTAATTTTGAAGGTCCCGCACCAAGACCACTAGAACGGTACCGTATTGTTTGGGCTGATGATGGTCAAATCTTGATTGATAAAGAGCAGAAATTTCAACAAGAAAAAGGTGAATGGGAAAAACCTGAGTCTTATCTAGTTGTGTAGTGTATCGAGAGGAAACTGTTTAATGAAAGATTCAAGAGGGGGTAAAGAAAGCCTCTTTCAGAAAGTGAGTAGCACACAAATTTGGCGATCGATCTTCCGTACAGGTGGGATACCAACGACCAGAAGACAGAGGATGATGGGTGTACTGAACAATGTTTTCTTACACCTGCATCCTGTACGATTACCCAAGCATGCTGTTAAAGTTAAATACACGTGGTGTATGGGAGGACTTTCCTTTTTTGTGTTTCTTATCCTGACGATTACTGGCATTTTGCTGATGTTTTATTATCGACCAACTGTTGAACATGCATACATGGATATGATTGACTTGGGTGAACAGGTGCCATTGGGTGTTATGCGTGAGATCCATCGTTGGGGGGCCCACCTGATGGTCATTACCGTATGGTTACACATGTTTCGGGTCTTTTTGACCGGATCATATAAACCACCCCGAGAATTCAATTGGGCTGTGGGCGTCATACTTCTGACTTTGACTCTGTTATTGAGTTTTACTGGCTATCTTTTACCTTGGGATCAGTTGGCCATATGGGCTATTACAGTCGGAGCAAACATGGGACGAGCTTCACCTTTCCTTGGTTATGAAGGTCCAGGTGCTGCTTTAATGCAGATTGGTGATGTTAAATTGGTACATCCAGGAGCTGATGCGAGTTTTATCCTAAAAGCTGGGCGCTTTGTTGGAGAAGCAACTCTCCTCAGGTTCTATGTTCTACATTGTATAGGTTTGCCTTTTATCATCATGATTTTTATGGCTGTTCATTTTTGGCGAGTTCGAAAAGATGGAGGTATTTCTGGCCCAACTTAGAGTAGGGTAAGGAAGAAAATCTGAGTTCGTTATGGAAATAATAAAAAACTCTATCAATTACATCTCTCGGCCAACAGTTCTATTCACTGTTGTCATTGCTACATTTTTCTTTGTTTTTCCACCCAATAATTGGTTTATGAAAGTTAATCGAAAGTTGGGGATCCATAAAATTTGGAGCAATAAGGGAGGGATTGTCCTTTTTTCAGTTTTGNTGGCTTTCTTTCTTTTTGGAGGGTTGACCGATCGTAATTTCCAACTGATTATTTTCAAACCAGACAATGTACCGATCATAGGCTTGATTTTCGGAGTTACTTTCTTCTTATGGTTAAGTATGAAGCAGGCATATGAAAATGATGAACGGATAGCCAATAATGAACCCGTGGATGAGTATCATGATCCCGAAGATAAAGTGCTTGTTTGGCCGGACCTTATTTATGTTGAATTCATTGCACTCATTCTCTGCTCTGTTTTCTTAACTATTTGGGGGATTGTTTTGAAAGCCCCGCTTGAAGAGCCTGCGAATTTAGCCGATTCNCCTAATCCGTCAAAGGCTCCATGGTATTTTTTAGGCTTGCAGGAAATGTTGGTTTATTATGACCCATGGTTAGCAGGTGTGGTGTTTCCGACACTTATAATTGTCGGCTTGATGGCTATACCTTATATTGATCTTAACCCAAAAGGGTCGGGATATTACAGTTATGCTGAGCGTAAGGCAGAGATCTCTATCTTTATGTTTGGCTGGTTAGGAATGTGGGTTGTAATGATAATCATTGGGACCTTTTTACGTGGTCCTAATTGGAATTTCTTTGGCCCCTTCCAATACTGGGATCCGCACTTATTACCNGCTTTGACTAATGTTAATTTNTCGGAGTATGTCTGGGTGAAATGGCTGGAACAAGGATTGCCTAAAAATATTATTAAACGGGAAATTTTCGGGTTCTTGCTAATTGGGGGGTATTTTGCTTTCTTGCCACCGATTCTAACACTGACCGTTTTTAAAAAATATTTTGAAAAGCTTGGAACTGCGCGATATAGTGTTTTCCTCGTTTTAGTGCTTTCGCTCGCTTCCCTCCCAGCAAAAATGTATTTGAGGTGGTTGTTTAACCTGAAATACTTAGTTGCTATACCAGAATATTTCTTTAACATTTAATTTATTCTTCTAATGTCTTACGGATAGAAATGTAGAAGGTTTTTTTATTCATGATTGTCGAAGGTTACCATCAATAATGGCAGAACAAGAAGAACGATACTACAAAATTTCTCTTCTCAATAAATGGTTTGCTATTTCCAGCATCATATTTGTTTTAACTCTTCTTTGGATGTTTCAAGATGATTATGCTCGAAAATGGAAGGAATACCAGCGAGAATTTCGCCAATTGGAAATTGATAAGACCAAGGATGCATACTTGGTCGCAGAGGCAAAACTGCTAAGCCAAGCAGAATATGCAGAAACAATGTATGCACTTGATGAAGCAGAGCGTGCCCTAGATGATAAATACGAAAAGGTGGGAGCACTTAAAGCACGAATTGCTGAAAAAGAAGCAGATAGTTTTAGATATACCGGTGAATACCAACGAAGGAAATCTCTGTATGACGAGATCAAATATCTTTATGAAGAGGCCGTTGCTCATCATGGGGAACATCACAATGCTGAACAGCTGAAGGCTGAAATGCAAGATAAAGAGAAAAAGATGAATGAGTTGGCACCAAAAATGCAAGGTGCCAACCAAAATCTCAAGGATCTTCGTGACGAGTTAAAGCCATATGAAGCAGAGAAAAAACGTTTGGAAAAAGAAGCTAGGGCTCTGATGTCAGATGTAAATGTCCTAAAAAGTAAATTGAGAAAAGTGGATCCTCAACTTGTTAGTATAGGAAATAACGTTGATCTCCAAAACGATATATACGAAGTTGATAGCCGAGGGGAATTTGGGGCGACCATAGCTCGAGTAATAAATACAGTGGGTAACCATATTCGAGACCTGCCTGTTCTTGATCTTTCTAGCCCCTACTATAAAATTGATCAAATTGTTGTTCCTGATGTGATTGAGGACTTAAATTTTTCTAGGGTTCCAAAAGTTGACAGATGCACTACCTGTCATCTAGGTATCCAGCGTAAAGATTATATACATGAAGATGATAACGGAAATGGTTTGCTTGATCCTGAGGAAGACCGTAACCAAGATGATCTTCTGCAAACGGTGGAAAAACCATTTAGAGCACACCCAAGACTGGACCTATTCCTCAGCAGCGATTCACCACATCCAATCGAGCAGTTTGGTTGTTCAAGCTGTCATGCAGGTCGTGGTAGAGGGACAAGTTTCTCGTCAGTTGTGCATAAACCTTCATCTCATCACCAAGAAGAGGAATGGGGAGAAATTCATAACTATCCAACAGAAAACACTCATCCAGATTGGTTTACTCTCCACCATTGGCAAAGACCGATGTTTCCAACCAAGTATGCTGAAGCAGGTTGTTTCAAATGTCATTCTGGTGAATCAGAGATCGACGGTGGGGAGAAGCTAACTCTTGGCCTTGCATTGATCGAGAGAGCTGGTTGCTACGGCTGTCATAATATAAAGAAATATGAGGAAAGAAAACCCGTTGGGCCGAGTTTAACCAAAGTGGCTTCAAAGATTGAAGATGAAAATTGGACACGCAACTGGATTAAAAACCCGACAGATTTTCGTCATAATACTTGGATGCCGAAATTTTATGGACTTCTTAACAATAGGCATGCCGATGAACGAAATGACCAAGAAGTTCATGCCATTGCCCACTATCTCTACCAAAACAGCTCAGAATTTGAGATGGCCGAGGTTCCGGTTAGGGGTGATGCTGAAACGGGGGAAACACTTTTCAATTCGCTTGGCTGTATGGGATGTCACCAAATTTCACCCGAGTCATCAATTGAATCAACCGATTTTTCATCGAACGATACAGATGCACAGAAAAAAGCTAAAATCGAAGCTCATCGGAATACGATGCGCGTTGAACAGGGACCAAACTTAATCGGCACGGGTGTCAAGACTTCTCCAAAGTGGGTATATAACTGGTTAAAAGATCCCACCCAATACAATCCAGATACGCGAATGCCTAACTTGCGACTGACGGACAAGGAAGCGGCCGATCTCACTTCCTATCTCGTTACACTACGTCAGACTTTCAAGAAAACGAATGTCGGTTCACTGAATAAAGAGATACTATCTACTATCACGGAAGAGTTTTTGGAAGGTTCCAAATCCGAGGCTGCGGTAAAAGCAGAAATTAAAGAAATGAGTTCGGATCAGATGCTGGCATTTACTGGTCAGAAACTTATTTCTCATTATGGTTGTTATGGTTGTCATAACATTCCTGGATTTGAAACCCAAAAACCGGTTGGGGTCGACTTAACATATCACGGCAGTAAAATGACCAAGAAACTCGACTTTGGTTCAGTACAAGAAGCCGTGTATGATCAGCATGGCCACATTGAACCTAAAAGCTTGAAACACTTGAGTCATACGAATCACAGTTGGTTTCGCCAAAAGCTATTGAATCCACGAATTTGGGATACGAACGCTATTGTTGATAGTAATACAGAGAAAATTGCTAATCTAGATGATGCTAAGGTAGTCAAACTCAAGAAGTTCACTGAAAAGACTCGAATGCCTAACTTTGGCTTTAGTGATTTAGAAGTTGAAGCGGTGGTTACTGCTTTGTTAGGTTTTGTCAACGAAGAAGCTCTATCATCCAAGATGATACCTCGGACGCCAGAGAATGTTTATGTTGAGCGAGGACAGAGTTTGGCCCGCGAATACAATTGTACTGGTTGCCATCTTCTTGAAGACGCAGGAGGATCAATTAAACCTAGCATCACAAACTGGCTTGCACACTTTGAGGGACGTGATCAGAATGAGGCACAAGTTGTAACCAACAGTTATAGTCCACCTAATCTTATAGGCGAAGGCCAAAAAGTACAGACAGATTGGTTATATAGTTTCTTCCGTGCGCCTATGCCCATTCGACCGTGGCTGAAGGTCCGAATGCCAACCTTCAATTTTACCGAAGAGCAAGTTAATGCCTTAGTTAGATATTTCAGTTACCTTGACCAGCAGGACTTTCCATTTGTCGATGACCTAAAACCAAAATTCACTACAGAAGAATATACCAACGCCAAAAACCTACTAGAACAAGAGTTTCAATGNATTAAGTGCCATATCAAAGGGAATCAGATGCCTGGAGGCTCACCAGCTAATTGGGCTCCTAACTTAGCTATGGCGAAACAGCGGTTGAAACCGGAGTGGATTGTCAAGTGGTTACTTGATCCGCAAAAATTGCTTCCAGGAACTAAGATGCCATCCTACTTTGATCCAGCAAGCCTAACAGCTGAAGAACAAGACCAGATTCATGCTTTGCGAGATTATATTCTTGTCATCGAATAATAATGCTAACTAACNCGCTTGTGACAACTTCACTGGGTTTCGGCTGTTTATATCCCCTTTTTTTTTGGGTTAATGACAGAGAGGTTGTGAAAACTGGGTTTTATCGTTTCAATCTTGGCTTTTGTGGCGTCATTGGTGGACTTGGAGTGGTTAGTCTGTGGCGTATAGATGCTGTCACATTTCCGGTAAAAGGGCTGGTAACTTTCTGGTTTTTAGCATTGCTTGCCGTTTCCGCTTACTTTTGGAATCGGGATCGGATAAAATGGTTCTCGATAGCTTCGACATCAGTTATAGGAATTATTGCTCTTTTTCAAGTACAGAACCAGTTGATTTCGTNCGACTGGATGTTGCAGGTTATCAGTATTCTTAGTGGTCTAGTATTATGCGCTTCAATATTTGCGGGTGTACTTGGTCATTGGTACTTGAATGTCGAAAATTTNCCGATTAATTTGTTGATGAAGGCTACTAGGATCTTCTGGGGGTTGGTGACTCTTCGATTAATTTGGAATCTTCTNTCGATTATGATTGGAAAAGTGACGTATTTGGACGTTGAGATATCGCTGTTTCGCTTCATTCAGATGGTTGATGGTCTCCTCCTATCGGTTGGATTGTTTTTTGGAACGATTTTTCCATTTATTCTCCTGTATTTTGTACATGAAACGGTAAAGTTAAAATCAACTCAATCGGCAACAGGAATTTTGTATGTAGTCTCCATTTCAGTCCTGATGGGAGATTTTGCGTATAAGTATTACTTGATTCAGTATGGCCTTGCGCTATGAAACCGTCGATCGGTGTTGAATGCCAACGCTGTTGTCATGATTCACAAATTGAAGTTGGTGAGGAAGTCAAAAGTATTCAGTGTTCGAGTTGCAAGACAACATGGCAGATTAATCGGGATAGCATCTTTAAGAAATGTCCTATATGTGGTTGTCCATATTTTTACGGACAAAAGGATTTCAACAAGGTCTTGGGGTTAGCCATCATGTTCGTGGGTGTTTGCTTGGCACCCTTCACTTATTGTCTNAGCTTGCCAGTTCTGTCGTTTTTTGATTGGTTACTGTATCGACGTGTGCCAAACATGGTTGTTTGTTACGATTGTCGTAGCGAGTTTCGTGGTTTTGAGGTGCCTGCGGATATGGAAGGGTTTAAGCATTTTCTGGCTGAAAAATTTGAGAAGGAAAACACATAAACAATAATGAGAAAAAGATTTGTTNCTATTGTATTTATGGTTACGACAGTTTCAATTTTAATNGGTTGTAGCGGGAGTGATAAACCAGCAGAGAGACGAAGGCCTGTTCCTAAACGACCATCTGCGTCTACTGNTAGCAAAANCGTAACAGCCGCNGTGGATTCAANAGGAACTGCGGTNATCATTGGAGAAATTACCTTTGAAGGCAAAGCTCCCAAGAAATGGACTAAATCTCTNGCTGAAGANATGGCTGTNGANTCNGCCTGTNTTGCTNAGTACTCCGATNATCCNNTATCAGATTCAATTGTTTTNGGNAAAGAAANNCAATTNGCNAATGTATTTGTTCATNTNNCAAAAGGGGTGCCAACCAATGCCNANTATGCTACNCCATCNGANCCNGTAGTGATAGANCANNANGGTTGNATGTANANACCTCANGTGGTNGGAGCCATGGNNGGACAAGAAATNAANATTTTAAACTCGGATGGAATNATGCATAATGTCCATGCGTTGCCAGCAAAAAATACCGAGTTTAATAAAGCCATGCCGAAAACCAGGAAGACATATTCGCATACTTTTGAAGAAGCTGAACCAATTTTCCCTATTAAGTGCGATGTACATCCGTGGATGGGAGGTTACATTAGCATTTCAAATCACCCGTTTTTTAATGTGACTGACATAGATGGAAAATTTGAAATTAGGAATTTACCAGCTGGTACTTATGATGTTAAAGCTTGGCACGAAAAACTGGGGACACAAACACAAGCTGTTACTGTTGTGGACGGTAAAACCCATACATTAAACTTTACCTTGAGTAAATCTTAATTATTAAGTTAATCTCCTAGAAGCAAAGCATTACACAGGATAAGAAAATGGAACATCAGAACGATTCAGACCTTCATGAAAATCATGAGGAGCTTCACCATGAGGAACATCATTACGATGAGGGTTTCTGGCGAAAGTACTTTTTCTCGGTAGACCACAAGACCATTGGTATCCAGTATGGTATTACTAGCTTGGTTTTTCTTTCTTTTGGTTTTGTCCTGATGATGTTGATGCGTTGGCAATTGGCGTTTCCCGATAATCCTCTGCCTATAATTGGTGCTGCGATTTCATCGGAAGTGTACAACCAGTTTGGCGCTATGCACGGTACTATTATGATCTTCCTAGGGGTTGTTCCACTCGGTGTCGGAGCATTTGGTAATTATATTGTTCCGATTCAAATAGGAGCGCCGGATATGGCTTTTCCTCGGCTTAATATGACTAGCTACTGGGTCTATTTTGTCGGTGGTCTTATTATGTTGATTAGCTTTTTTATTCCTCTTGGTCCTGCCCAGTCCGGTTGGACATCTTATCCTCCATTATCTATTATTGCTGCTGGACATGGACAAGATTTTTGGCTTGTTGGCATGGTATTTCTCATTACATCGTCTTTGCTTGGTTCTGTCAATATTATTGTTACCATTATTCAACTTCGTGCGCCAGGATTGGGCTTTATGCGTCTACCGTTTTTTATCTGGGCGCAGTTGGTTACATCTTTTCTGCTTTTGCTAGCGTTTCCTCCGTTGGAAGCAGCAGGAATCCTCCAATTGATGGATCGTCTTGCCGGAACCAGTTTTTTTATGCCAACAGGTTTGGTGGTTAGTGGTCAACCAATTGATGTGGCTGGCGGCGGAAGTCCGATACTCTGGCAACATTTATTCTGGTTTTTAGCCCACCCAGAAGTTTATGTTTTGATATTACCGGCTATGGGGATTGTTGGCGAGATTATCGCCAATAACACACGGAAACCACTTTGGGCCTATAAATCTCTGGTTTATGCTGTGATTTTTCTTGGCTTTATGTCTTTTATCGTTTGGGCTCATCACATGTACCTGACTGGTATGGGTACAGCCATCAGTGCCTTTTTTCAAACCACAACCATGATTATCTCCATTCCATCTGTTGTTATCTTAACAGCATTTATGATTTCACTTTGGGGTGGGTCGATCCGTTTCAATACTCCGATGCTTTTCGCCTTGGCGTTTTTGCCAATGTTTGGTATTGGCGGGCTGACAGGTTTACCTTTGGGACTGAACACCAGTGATATTCCGCTTCACGATACTTATTATGTCATTGGTCATTTTCACTATGTTGTTGCTCCAGGTACTATCTTTGCCCTTTTTGCTGGAATCTATTACTGGTTTCCTAAAATTACAGGTCGTCGTATGGACGAGGGCTTAGGTAAAATTCATTTTCTTGGATCTTTTATTGGTATGAACGTGATTTTTATGCCGATGTTTATTCAGGGGTTAGCTGGTGTCTCCAGACGATTGGCTGACGGAGGTCTCACATATGCTCATGCTCAGGATGTCTTAGGTTGGAATCAAGTGATGTCGTATGGCGCTTGGGGACTAGCGATTTTTCAACTCCCATTTATTTTTAATTTTTTCAGTAGCATCTGGTGGGGTGAGGAAGCTAAGGATAATATATGGCAGGCCACGACACTAGAATGGACAGCTGCGCCATCTCCTCCATTACCTCACATGAATTTCGCCGAAATTCCTGAAGTCTTTCGGGGGCCATATGAATATAGTCTGCCGGGCATGGACGAAGATTTTACACCACAAAATCAGGCACTGGAATTGGAGGCTTAACTTTGCAAATTCCTTACACAGTAGAAAGTCGACCGGATACGGGAGTCTATAACGGTAAAATGGGAATATGGCTTTTCTTGGCGTCTGAAGTGATGCTGTTTGGAGGTCTTTTCTCTACTTATATTCTGTTACGTACTGGAGCAGTTAGTTGGCTCGAAGGTAGTATTCCGGTTGAAAAAGGTGGTGCTGGTCTCAATGTTCCGCTAGCGACCTTCAACACCTTCGTCTTGATTGCTTCCAGTGTTACTATTGTCATGGCTTGGGCATCTCTAGCAATTGGTCGGGCAAGGGAGAAAGAAATAGCCAATTTGGAATTGGGTTTGGAGGATGTTCAGGAAAGGATTACGGTATCGGCTCTGTCTAATCCTCAAAAAATCCGAGCTGAGAGTTTGAAAAGATTCCAACTTTTTATGGGACTTACCGTTTTACTCTCGTTGGTTTTTTTAGTCGCAAAAGCTTATGAATATAACTACAAATTTTCTCACGGTATATATCCCAAAACCCATAATTTCTACGCTATATACTTTACCTTGACCGGATTACATGCGCTTCACATTATCGGCGGTGTCCTAGTCAATGGATACTTCTTATTACCTTGGAAATCCCTGTTAACACGATTTTGGGCAATCATATATTACCTGATTATACCTGTTGCATTGATAGCATTAAGTGCTTTCTTGTTGTATCACAAATCTGGGATTGTTTTTGCAGTTAGTCCCATTATTTTATACGTTTTTCTTTTGCTTTCGGGATTGGTGAAAACATTTGTATCAGCAGTTCCGGGTTGTCAAATGTGGGCGACTGAGCCGGACAGATTTATAAATCGAATTGAGTGTGCTGGATTATACTGGCACTTTGTCGATCTGGTCTGGATTTTTCTGTTTCCTGTTCTCTATTTGTTACCTGGAAGTTAGGAAGGAATTAAATAATGTCGGAAGGTCATATACATGATGTCAGCCAAGACGTTAAGAAGTATTTATATGTTTTCTTGGCTTTAGCCATACTGACAGCGGTCACCGTTGGGATTAGCTACGTTGACTTCGGTATATCTGGTGGTATTATGATTGCTTTAATCGTTGCTGCAGTTAAGGGGTCGTTAGTAGCATTGTATTTCATGCACTTGAACCACGAAAAGAAGTCCATTTACCAGCTTCTAGGACTAACGGTTGTCTGCTTTTTGATTTTAGTATTCATTGCATTAGGTGCGACAAGAAACAGGCATCCGTATTATAATGATGAAGATGAACGCAGATTCCAAGAAAAGTATAATGAGTCTTTAACCCACATTCATGAGCCTCAGGAACATGAAGAGGACCATGGGAACCATGATGACGAACATAGTGGTGAATTTACCGCCCCAACAGGTAGTCCAATTGGTGCTTATTGGCGTAATAAAGTGTTTAATCCTCAACAAACAGGCGATGGTTCAACAACTGCTTCATCCGGTGGCGCCATATATGGCACCTCAGTGATTTCCGGGTTGGTTACTTTTGAAGGCACTGTTCCCAGAGTGAAATCGCTGATAGAAGAGATGTCGGTTGATGTCGGTTGTTACGGAAAATATACAACAACCGAACCAACATCTGATACTGTAGTTATTGGACCAAGCAATACATTGGCGAATATATTGGTTCGTATTACAGAAGGTCCACCTATTGGTCGGGTCTATGACGCAACTGATGAGGTTTCGGCTGGTCGTATTCAACCAGCCGCTCTAGATCAATATGGGTGTATGTATAAACCACATATTCTAGCAGTGATGACTGGCCAAAAAATAACCATCAAAAACTCTGATGGTATCATGCACAATGTTCATGCCATGCCAGATATAAACTCAGAATTCAATAAAGCCATGCCGAAAATGACCAAGAAAATCGATTATACTTTCCAAGAAGAAGAACAGGATCCTTTCCCAATTAAATGTGATGTTCATCCTTGGATGGGTGGGTACGTTAGTGTTCTGCCCCATCCATTTTTCAGCCTGACTGCTCCGAACGGAAAATTTGAAATCAGGGATTTACCGGCTGGTACTTATCGGATTGAAGCTTGGCATGAGAAATTGGGGACTCAAACCGCAACGGTTACGGTTAACGAGGGTGAAACTTCAACATCTGACTTTGCCTTCTCTAGATCTTAAATTGGTGGTAAAAGTCTCTAATCATGTCACTTAAAGCATTTCACATCATTGTGATTCTTATCTCTGCTATTTTCTCATTTGGTTTTGGTGCNTGGTGTTTAAGGTTCTATTTNGCAAANGCTACCGTNATCTATTTACTTGGCAGCTTGTTTTCCATTGCCGCCGGTGCTGGGTTAATNTACTATATTTTTCTGTTTCTTCGAAAGACTAAAGACTTGAGGGTTCCGTGAAGCGCATAAACTATTTGCCTTTTACTTGCAGTTTTCTTTTANTGTTATCTGTTCAGCAAATATCTGTCGCCTGTTCCGTCTGCTATGGCGACCCAGAATCTCCNATGATAATTGGNATGAACATGGGTATTTTGACCTTGCTTGTCTTTGTTGTTGGAATCTGGGCTAGCTTTGCCGTGTTTTTTCTGAACCTTCGAAAAAGAGCAAAAGTCCATGCCAACAGCTTAAACGAGAAAAAGGGAGNAAATTCATAAATGGAGAAATCCGCCTCAAAACGATCGTTCCTTCTGGTGATTTTTGGNCTNGNNGCCATTGTGGTTATAGTCAGCATTNTNNTNCCTATGNGGGATCTTTTAGATCTAGGNAAGAAAATGCCGGGTATGCCAATGAATGCAACGGCTCATGGGGTTTTGCNGAGTGGTATACACGAAACTGACAACCTAATTTATTTGATTCATGTCCTGATGTTTGTTTTGGGGATTGGCTGGGGCNTTTTTTTGGTCTANACGCTACTGCGTTTTAGACNATCTAAGAATCCAACTGCAAGTTATGACGGAGTAAGGGGNCANCTTTCAAGCTACTTGGAAATCGGGGTTGCAGTTATTGAGGGNATTTTGCTGATAGGTGTTTCGNTGCCATTCTGGTCACANCANCTTGNGGATGCCAATGTCAAATCCGTTAAAGCCCCTCTTGTGGTTCGTGTTTTGGCAGAACAGTTTGCTTGGAATTTTCACTATCCAGGACCAGACGGTAAATTTGGCCGCATCATTAATCCCAAAACGGTTAAAGGAAACAAAAGTTTCTATCGAGACAATCCCGTTGGTTTAGATCTAAGCGATCCAAATGCGAGGGATGANATTACAACTGTNAATCAGTTACATCTACCGGTTAACAAGCCTGTAATTGCCCAACTGATGAGTAAAGATGTTATACACNCGTTTTCNNTGCCTGTAATGCGTGTAAAGCAAGATACAATCCCNGGAATACAAGTTCCCGTGTATTTTGANCCAAATAAATCTAGTTATGACCTNGTAAACATAACTGACTTTACGGTTACTNCTAAAGGGGATCAAAATTCTGTGATTACNNTAGGNCCNGAACATATTAAGGATTTCTACGGCAGAGNNGAAAAAGACTTCTATGGTATATTAGGACGCGCCNCTAAAGTTTTGTTTANTGGTGGNANACTNGGTCCACGTGGGCAGGNATTGGTTGTGAAAAATATCAATTTGGAAAATGGTNCATTTGAAGTGTCTTCCCCAAAAGACCTGANTGGATCGAAAATCGTTAAAATCGTTCGTCCGTGGGAAGTTGCCTGTGCGCAACTATGTGGTATCGGGCATTATCNNATGCGTGCTGATATGGTGGTTCATCCCGAGGAAGAGTTTGNAAAATGGATGGCTAAGAAAGTTGCTGAATNTGCAGAAGACGAATAAGTAACTTGTTTTCTCTGAGACTGGTTTATCCAACCGTACCTCTCTTCATTTCTTNTGAATNGCTAGTTATAGTTATTTNTGCTTTGTTCATCCTTTTTTTTGAAATAAAAAAATGTCACTANTAAAAAATCTTCTAATTTGGGTTCATTTNCTGGCNATGGCTGGTGTATTTGGNGGGTTTCTTTATGGGCGGCTGGTTTTTGCCTCGGCTGATCAGTCTTATCAGGGAGTCATCCACGCTTTATTGAAAATAACCCAATTCTTTATCGGACTGATCTTAATTAGTGGCTTTGCTTTATTTTACTTTCAGGTGCAAAATTCGTTTCANGCAGGCATCTCGCTGGGTGANATATTTANAGATGGANNAACTCATGTTATTTTGACCAAANTCGTGCTCCTGATTGCTGTCGGGGCATTTTCTGGAATCGGATCAAAGAAGGCTCGAGAAGAAAATTATCCNGCAGCAGAAAAGATGTGGCTTCTGGCCTTAGTTTCAACCTCCATNGCTGTTTTCCTTGGTGTAATGCTTAGAAGTATTTGATCCAACANTAGACTTGGAACCTATGTCAAAATCCTCGCTAGTTGTGGCNTTTCTGCTTATAGTCTTTGGATTGTTCACAGTCAGNTTCATTCTTTTTCGAGATTCTCCCCTTGAATCTTCAGAACTTGCTGTTTACGGCCAAGTCCCTGATTTTTCCCTCATCGATTCCAGCACTAAAGAATTCTCCTCTAATCAACTGAAAGGAAAAATTTGGGTCGCTGACTTTATATTTACCAAATGTGCTGGACCGTGTTTGGNCATGAGCCAGAAGATGGCAGAATTNCACAAGAANTTTCAAAAGGATGATCGGGTAANAATGATTTCGGTTTCTGTTGATCCTAGTCGAGATTCGCCNCAAGTTCTNGNTNCATATGCCTCACGTTATGGTGCTGACACCAACACCTGGTATTTCTTAACCGGTCCATCAGAGGCTATACATAAACTTGCTTTTAANGGATTTAAAGTTAGTTCTGTTGANGATTCNATCAACCATAGTACCTACTTTGTTCTTGTTGACCAAAAGATGCAAATCCGNGGGTATTATGATGGCGTCNATCAGGAAAAAATGAGNNAACTGTCAAAAGATATTGTATCCTTGCTTNAAGAAATTTAGGTTATGTTATTTCAATGATACTAGTCTTCGATTGAAACAGAACAATTTTTAAAANCTCTTATTGANCTTATCCTAAGTTATCTGAAGTAATTTTTAAATCCCTTCTCANNATTATTNTATGGTGGNCAAATTCACCNNATTTTTTGTTTATANNCCTTGACACTTTTTCCCAATAATGTTACATACTTTANATAAGAGTTTCACACTTGTTATTTNGTGTGCTCAGCTAAAANCAAGAAATNAGGTCTCNTNGGAATTNGCTGACATTGAAACTTGATTTCGGACGACGATTAGAATTNAATATTAAAAATACTTGACTCTTTTGGAAACTGTGAAATTGTAAATCTGAATATTTTTTCTGCCATACTTTCAATAAGGAAACGAAATGTCCAAAACTAGTGATCCCCATGGTGACCAGGTTATAGCTGTGCCGTCAGATGAAGGCTCTAACCTTAAATCAGCCGTTTGTAAAGATGGCATCCAGCAACAAGGGTTGAAAATCGAAAGACACTTCACTACACCGGAGTTAGACCCGTTTGACGAAATTGCATGGGAGGTGAGAGATGCTGCGATCTACGATGAAAAAGGGGCGGTGATATTCGAGAANAAAGGAGTCGAAGTTCCTGCCAGNTGGTCTCAACTNTCTACAGATATTGTTGCNTCGAAATACTTTCGCAGAGCTGGTGTTCCTCAAGTGGATCAGGAAACAAGTGTACGTCANCTAACTCAGAGAGTTGCCCGTACAATTCGCCANGCTGGTGAGGCNTCTGGAGGATACTTTGCTAGTTCCAAAGACGCTGAGTCGTTTGAAGCCGAGCTAATTTATTTGCTTTCTCATCAGTATGCGGCTTTTAACTCACCGGTTTGGTTTAACTGTGGTCTTTGGCATGAATATGGTATTGAAGGTGGTGGTGGAAACTATTACTGGGACATGGAAACAAAAAGTGTTCAGATAACGAAAAATGCTTATGAACATCCTCAAAACTCAGCTTGTTTTATCCAAGGAGTGGATGATTCTCTTGATACTATGCTTGAACTGCAGAAATCTGAAGTTCGGCTGTTTAAATATGGTAGCGGGACTGGTTCAAATTTTAGCAGAGTGCGAGCTAAAGGTGAGCCTCTTTCAGGTGGNGGAGNGAGTTCTGGAGTTCTTTCATTCCTAGAAGGTTTTGATCGTTGGGCAGGTAGTATTAAGTCTGGAGGGACAACGCGTAGAGCNGCCAAGATGGTTATTCTCGATATGGACCATCCGGAAATTGTAGACTATATTGATTGGAAACTGAATGAAGANAAGAAGGCAAAAATATTGATAGCTGCAGGTTATTCTGCCGATTTCAATGGGGAAGCCTATCACACAATTAGCGGACAAAACAGCAATAATTCTGTTCGNATACCTGATTCATTTATGAATTCGTATCTTNAAGATGGTAAATGGCAAACNACTTACCGGATGGNCGGAANATCTGCGGATGAATATGATGCCAAATGGTTAATGGATAAAATTGCATATGCTGCTTGGGCTTGCGCGGATCCTGGTGTACAGTTTGATGATGTTATCCAGCGGTGGCATACCTGCAAAGGTACGGGTAGAATCAANGCTACAAATCCCTGTTCAGAGTTTGTTTTCTTAGATGATACAGCGTGCAATTTAGCAAGTCTGAATCTGGTGAAATTTATGCGTGAGGATGGTGAGTTCGATGTTGAGGCTTATAGNCATGCTATCCGAGTATTCATCACNGCAATGGAAATNATTGTCGATCTTTCTTCATATCCAACTGAAAGGATTGCCAGAAGGTCCCATGATTTCCGTCCACTTGGATTGGGTTATGCTAATCTNGGCNCCTTTTTAATGTTGAATGGGATTCCTTATGATAGCAGTGAAGGCAGAGCTTGGGCNGGAGNGCTCTCGGCGATTCTATCAGGTCATGGTTACCAAACTAGCGCGGAGATCGCTGGTAACGTAGGAACATTTGATTGTTTTGAAGAAAATAGGGAGTCAATGCTGGAAGTCATGAATTTGCATCGCGATGCAGCTTATAGAATTGACAAGGTCTCTTCTTCCTCCATCGGAGGACAATTGGATTTAAATTGTCCGGATTATATGCTCGATGCGGCCCGTGAAGATTGGGATGTTTGTTTGCAAATGGGGGAACAATTTGGTTATCGNAACTCGCAAATTTCTGTTATTGCTCCAACGGGCACAATAGCTTTATTGATGGATTGCGATACAACNGGCATTGAACCGGATTTCGCCTTGGTGAAATTCAAAAAATTAGCTGGNGGTGGTTACTTTAAAATTGTTAACAGGAGTGTTGCTGAGGCGTTAGAACATCTTGGGTATGCTGACGAACAGGTCGAGGAAATAATTGCTTACATTATTGGTATCGGAACACTTAAAGGGGCATCCCACATCAATGAGGAAACACTAAAAAGCAAAGGGTTTACAGAGGAAGATCTGGCCAAGATAGAAGCCACATTGTCTAGTGCCTTTGACTTGAATCTAGCTTTTGTTCCCGGCATTGTTGATGAAGAGTGCTTAAAGCGTTTAGGAATTAATCCTGAAGAGACACAAGATCCAGAATTCAACATGCTGAAGTCTATTGGATTTCGTCAGGAAGAGATTGATGCTGCGGACGAAGCCATTTGCGGAAATGGCACGATTGAAGGGGCNCCGCACCTNAAAGAAAAACATTATTCTATCTTTGATTGCGCCAATAAGTGTGGCANNATCGGTACACGTTTCATCGAACCAATGGGGCATGTTCGAATGATAGCCGCTGTTCAACCATTTATCTCAGGNGCAATTTCAAAGACAGTTAANCTNACAAATGAAGCAGCCGTNGATGACATAAAAAATGTATATGTTGAAGCATGGAAACTAGGTGTTAANTGTATGTCCATCTATCGTGATGGAAGTAAGAGNAGCCAACCTTTGTCATCTAANAGTCNGGATGACACACTTGAAGAGAAATTGGAGAGCCATGATTCACTTCAGCCTATTAGGAAAAGACTTCCTGATGAGCGTCAATCGGTAACACATAAATTTAGTGTGGCTGGTCATGATGGNTATATCACAGTTGGGTTTTATGATGATGGTAGTCCCGGTGAAGTCTTCCTCAAAATGTCTAAGGAAGGNTCTGTTATCTCTGGCNTGATAGATACTATTGCGACAATGACTTCCATTTTATTGCAATACGGGGTACCTTTAGAATCACTTGTTGATAAGTTCAGCCATGTTCGGTTTGAGCCTTCCGGATTNACTAGTAATCNGGANATNCCAATCGCCAAGTCAATTATTGACTACGTTTTCCGTTGGCTTGGACAAAAATTCCTNNCACAAAATCAGGTTGATACAGAAGTTCNGGAGACATTCGGAAANCAAATTGAATCTACGCGATCCTACTCCGATGAANNAGNCTCAGGAGATTTGAATGCTGTTTCTCGTATTNTGCCATTAGAAGGNCAACTTGAATTGCGTGAAAAACAGGTTGCTNCNATGCAGTCNGATGCACCTCCTTGTCAGGCNTGTGGNTCNATCATGGTGCGAAATGGNACCTGCTACCGATGTTTAAATTGCGGCGCGACAAGTGGGTGTTCATAGAATTCAATAGATTCATTTATAGTAAAGTTAACGACCTGAGCTGGGTATGTTAGGTCGTTGCGACTGTTTTTCCGCCTTATTTTATTGGTATAGATAGATTCAAAATCTTTCTTTTTCGCTTGTTTCACGCGACCAATTGCCTTGTCTTAAGATTACACCAATTCACAAAATGCTAAGTAAACGTGAGATCTATATTTAGCCTTAGGCAATCCCTTTTTCTTCATCAATTGAGTGGATTTAGTATTGCGAGGGTGTTCTGAAAATTATTGCTAAGAGTAACTGTAGAATCTTTCGATTGCACAAGCGAGAATTGGTGGTAAATACTTAGCTGATAATCTTTGCGAGTTTTTTTGATTTCAGTACTTATCCAATAATATTTGCGTCCTCTATATTGGTACTTTTTCAGTTTATGAGAATACCATTTCAAAGACATGTCTTTGAACCAGAAGTAACCCGGTTTTTATAGCCAATTCACATTGGAAACAAAAAAGATGCTGACTATCCGTTGAGGTCGAGAATGTTTTGGAGATGATACTGTGCATACTTGATTTTGCAAAAATTCTTGGATTGGTAAGAAGAAATTATGTCAATTAAAGATAAAGAAAAATGGGATCGAAGATACAATTGCAAGAAGTATGTTTATGGAAAGGACTCATCGCTTTTTCTAAGACAAAAAATCAATATCCTCACCAAAGGAGACGCACTCGTTCTTGCTATGGGTGAAGGACGTAACGCAGTCTATCTGGCTCAATGTGGCTAAGATATCTCGGAGTTTGCAATC
This sequence comes from Candidatus Poribacteria bacterium, assembly GCA_002697225.1. Next base: position 7,755 of record NZUQ01000011.1, on the reverse strand, counting down.
AGGAAATGCATTAAACTCGCGCAGGAAAAGGAAGTGTACGTCANTGGAATTGTAGCAGATCTAGATGAGGATNGGATAGGGAAAAGGAAATATGATCTGATTACTTGTTTTTATTNTTTCGATAGGTTGTTGTTACCTAAGATAATTAGTCTTTTGAAACCACAGGGTATGTTTNTCCTTGAGAAANTTTCAATTGATCACCCTGAACGTAGCATNTGAGGTCCTAGAAATCCAGATTATCTTATCAAGCCAAATGAGCTTTTGGAAGCCTTTAAATTGTTGAAAATTCTTTACTATGAANATACAATTGTTNANTTAAATGAGGCTTNGTGGCANGGAACGGCAGCGATAGTTCGGTTAATTNTTCAAAATTNNCCTATCGAAAACGATAGGNCTTAAAAAAACTGAGTTANTGTTAAAACNGCAAACTAAACATGGTCGACCATAGTAGNGAAGAACACCGAATGATGATTTTCGGTAATGACAGTGACTTGGTTCAAGAACACNTNGTCAGGGACGGAAAAGCTACTGAAAAAAATAGGATTTTGCANCGGAAAACGCATGCTGAATCCTACACGGTNACCCTATATATTTTATTNAAAAACTATGGTTTGATTCCTGTTATCCGNATTAAGCCCAGAATACGCTTTCGGCGATCAAATTACGATAATTTTTCTTCNAGCGCACCACTTCGATTTGGTTTGGATGATACTGTTGATTTTGCCGAGTTAAAACAGAGTACTACAGGTGAAGATGTTNATNTAGAGTTACTGGAANAGTTTTTNNGTGATGCTCCCANAATNCATGACTTAGATACCTATCCGGCTTTGCAATTTGTCTCTCAGCGTGATTTGTTTCTNCGCCAACCNCCCTTTAAAACGAAAACNAAGATCATTGGAATGGGANCTGANATGCAGGGAATTCCAATCGGNAAATTCCTAGACGCACTCAATCANCCCAAACAAACGGAAGCAATCTTCAAACCTTTCCCAAANGGNGANGAGTTTGCCAAAGATCTCTTAGAGGTANTAGNGCCGTTCAGCCATTTAGAATTTGAGTTTGGGATATATTCTAGGTATGANCGNCGAGATTGTGTGTTTGCTAGTACAAATGCGCAGGTTAGTGANGGTTACCGAACGACCTTCGACCCATGGACTGTCTTAGGACATATAAAAACAGATCAGTCTGAGCAACAGCTCCAAATCCTACGTCATGAGAGAGGGACTAGATGGGAGCACAAAATTATGATAGATCAGATGGNTCGTCCAACTCTGGACNTAATCTCTCGGGAAATNCGGTTTCTGCGTAACCAATACTTGATTGGTAGAATTCTGTCGAAAAGCAAAACAGGATTAAGNNTCTTGGCAGATGTACAAGAATCACAACTAAATGTANTTAATGANCTGTTTGTTGATTATGTTTTAAAAACGGAGATTATTTTACCTAGTAATAGATTTTCCANTATAGAGGANAGAAAAAGACTCAGNCAGATTTTTGAAGTCGCAGANCAATACCAACTACATCCTTCCAATANCAATATTATAGAAAGATATCTAAACTTAGCAAAAGGACTGAAAGGTAATGTGATTTATACTCTAGATAATATCTATCTTATGCAGTCCACCTCATCCGAAANAGTTAACATAGATGGACTAGCTNTTATTAGAGAACCAACTGGAAGACGAATTCTGATGCGGTCCGCAGGCGATTTACGGTCTTTAATTCCCACTAGTGGGTTCGAGAAATGTTGGAACGAAACCATTGATGAAGGCGGATATGCTATCATCGACAAGAGAACTGGCAGATGTTATGTCGTGAGTTATGGTAAGAGAGCAGTTGGTAGTATTCTTAGTGGCAAAATTACGGTTGGNGATCCAGAATGCTATCTTTCTGTTAAATATTTGGGGATAAGCCCTGAACGATATGAAAAACCTGCTAATGGTACGGCAAAAAGAAAAAACAAAATNAGTTCTCTACTTTTTGATNTGATTGCAGANAGGGAANACGAAGTNATTACAGAAATGAGAAAATTAATATCATATCTNCAAGATAAAAANTTAATCTAATTCAGATTCTACCCCTGCGTTGAGCCTAAATTCGGCAGACTAAATGCTACTGAGGATTTTCCACAANCGCCAATTCGCTCGACGTAAAATATCNGGCCATGATTTGTTNGGNAGAATAGGAGGCATGGAACGAGCACTAGGCTGATCCCAACTGTTGTCNTATCCACTTAAGTCCCAGAGCAAATCTGCTCCTGGNAGTCCTAGTTTTAAAACGGAAGGATCAGGATCTAGACCGTTNTTTTTCATTGTGTTTTNATGTACCCAACAACTTTGAGGAACTGGATTAACATCATAGGAAGTTGGTTCTTTACTGTCTATATCGAGACCGACAATTGCGACNCCATAAGAATTGTTGTNTTGAATTTCATTTTGTGTAANTTCCACCTCGTCTGCAGCCATGATTAGAATACCTGTNCCCGAAGGTACTCCACTAACAGCTGAATTTGGATCAGCAAAATTCTCATGATTATTATCGTGTACTCGGTTTCCAATAACTTTACAGTTTCTAGAAACTTTGGAAGGGTTATTCGGTAGCAAAAACACCAAGATGCCTCCAGCNTTGTCNTACNCTTCNTTGTTTTCAACGACTGCCNCTACCGAATTCTCGATTTCGATACCAGTTACNTTTCCATAAACAATGCAGTCTNTCACTACAATATCTTTTGATTGTCCAACGTANATCCCAGCATCTCTGNCCCTTGTTACTTCGCATNTCTCCACTTTAACTCCAACACANTCGACTGGATAGATTCCATATAAGCCTGTATTTTCACAATAAATNTCAGCGAACGTAACGTTTAAGGCACCGTTAATCATCAGACCGTTAGCAGTATAGTTGACTACATTAAAGTTGCGAATCTCCAAATTGCTCCCAGATCCGACTAACCCATCAGCCAGAACCTGCTTACCATCTAAGACGGGTTTTTTNCCATCAATTTCTATNCCTTGAATAGTAATACCTGAGACATCTACTGAAAGTGTTTCGTGGTAGTGNCCTGGCATGACTCGCACCANGTCACCCGAGACCGCGAGATTNATGCCANCTTGGATTGATTGTCCGNCAGNCACAGTGATGGTTCGTTCCACTTTNTGTACTTNTGATNTGGGATGTGGTTTAGTGTGTTGGTGGAAAGCNGCCAACTCTGGTGATTGATTTGTTAATCTNGNTACAACGGAAAGGCCAGATGGAACTGNATCGGGAAACTTCGGTTTTGCCGACTCATCTGTGAGGCAATGAAGGAAGGCAATTAAATCAGATTTTTCGCTGGAACTTAATTTGAATTNACGAATTTTATCGTCCATGTTTGGGATATCAAGCCCTTGACCCCGTCCACCTCCTTGAGAATAAAAGTCAATAACCTCCTCTAGAGTTTGAAAAACACCGTTATGCATGTAGGGTGCTGTTAAAGCGATGTTCCTTAGAGTAGGCACTTTAAAGGCGCGATTGTACGCTTTCCCAGCAATCTCNCCTCGACCCAGATCCGGACCTGTGTTGGGTATATCAGGCACACCAATAATTTTAAAGTCAGGGTTAGCAAAAGTGGGAAAATTATGGCATTCAAAGCAACGCGTTTTCAGGGATCGAAAAATGTTTAACCCCCGTTGTTCCGATGAATTGAGGGCNGCTTGATCATCACGAGCATATCGATCAAATCTCGAATTCTGAGAAATAATGGTNCGTTCGAAAGCGGCAATGGCATAAGTTAGATTTTTGAAAGTAANACCAGATCCNTTTTCCCCTCCGAAGGCTTGATCNAATCTTTGAANGTATTCTGGCAGAGCACGTAGTTCTCCTATCAACTCTTCTGGATTTTGNGCCATTTCATCCTTGTGTTGNATNGGNTTTTGAGCTTGATCTTCCAAATCAAGAGCCCGACCATCCCANAACTGCCGATGATTATAAGCTGTATTCCAAATAGTGGGCGAACCTCGTCGGATGATGGTNCCACCATTTCGGGNTTGACCAAGTCCTTTTCCGCCTTTTCCCATAGACAGACCNCGATTATCGGNAAACCCGAGATCTGGATGGTGGCAGTGAGCACAGGAAATGTCGTTGTNNCCNGATAGGACAGAGTCAAAATAAAGAAGTCGTCCCAATTCAGNTTTTTCAGCGGTTGTCGGATTGTCACTTCTNGTANTCATCTNCGGAAAAGGTCGATNTAAATTATGGCTGGCTTGGATNANACTGAAGTGGGATTCCGTTAACTCAAAAGGTTCTAATTTATCGATCTTTAAACTAGGAATAGGGAAATAAANNAAGCCCAGAACTANNAAAATTAAGANNAAGACTAATTTAAAAATGAGACTGATTTTCATTAATNTTTTCTATGNCCAAAGTTCTTGTTNGTAGGATTATCGCTTGTTTAAGANGCTAATTCAAGATTATCTTTCGTTTGGCTCAAAGNACANNTTGTTCCTCTAAGACTTAGCCCCATATTAATAGAATTAACANCCAACAATGATTCCCTGNCAGATTTTTGGTTTCTCAGTAGTACGTGAGAACAATGTTCNTATATAATAGTGTTTGCTGGACGACTGGAGGCAAATAACCTACAGGCGGCTGATTAGCATTACATCTGCAAANGGCNAGTGAAAGAATACAAATATCAANTATCAATTCAGGAATTTCCTTGGTAACATTTTNTACTTAAATTNCTTCATGNTCTATTGTTTAATACTTATNTGAACCTAGGTTANGTAAACNAGTCTTTAACATCACCAAGAATATTCTCTGGGTATAGNTTTTATTGGATGTATTNTCAATTTAAANTGGTATTAGGCAAAAGGTAATATTTTTTCGTGAATAGTAAACAGAATGATAGACGACCTGAGAAAGATCCTAATCAGNTGGATGTTGAAAGAGATTTACAGANAGCTATCGGTTTTCATCAGACNGGAAAATTGCAACAAGCTGAGCTNATATNTCAACAGATACTACAGATTCATCCACAGCATTTTACCGCGCTCCACTTATTAGGTGTTATTGCTTATCAGGTAGAAAATTTCGAGATAGCTGTTGATTTGATCCAACAAGCGGTAAAAGTAGATCCAAATCAATCGTCATGCTTTTTTAGTCTCGGTCTTACATTAAAAAAGCAGGGCAGATTGNGAGAAGCCATTAATGCCTACTATAAAGTTCTTGAAATTGAACCAAAAAATGCTGACGCTTATAACAACCTTGGGAANATACTTGGTTTATCTGGACAATTAGAAGAAGCGGTTGANACTTACCGAAAAGCTCTAGAAATNAATCCTGATGATATCAGAACNTACAATAATCTGAGTGTAGTGTTNCAGAAACAAGGNAAATTGGCAGAAGCNATCGACACCTATTATANAATTCTGGAAATNGATCCCACTGATGTTGNAGTCTGTCGCAGTCTCGGTATGCTATTAACAGAGCNAGGTAAATTAGAGGAAGCTATTGANGCTTATTACAAAGTTNTGGAANTTGATTCTACAGACGCGGGNATTTACAATAATCTTGGTATTNTATTAAAGGAACAGGGGAAATTCAAAGAAGCTATTGATGCCTACTGTAAAGCACTTGAGATTTTTCCTGGCTATGCNGANGCCTACAATAATTTGGGNAATGTACTTCAGTTGCAAGGGGATTTTGGGGATGCTGCGGTAGTGTATAAGAAAGCTTTAGAAATCAATCCTAATGATGCTAGGACACACAACAATCTCGGGGTCACAAATCAAAAACAAAGGAAATTCAAAGAAGCTATTGATGCCTACTGTAAAGCACTTGAGATTTTTCCTGGCTATGCGGACGCCTACAATAATTTGGGAAATGTACTTCAGTTGCAAGGGGATTTTGAGGATGCCGTGGTAGTATATAAGAAGGCTTTAGAAATCAATTCACAGTTTTCTGAAGCGCATAAGAATCTTGGAATGTTATTGCTTTTGACCGGAGAGCTTGAGCGCGGATGGGAAAAATATGAGTGGCGGTGGAAATGCCATGATTTTCCTTCCGAGAATCGGAACTTCCCTCAACCCCTTTGGGATGGAACTGGCCTGAGCGATAAGTCTGTCCTTGTTTGGACCGAACAGGGAGTTGGTGATGAAATCATGTTTGCCAACATGTTGGATACTCTCTCTTGGATGGCGGACAAGATTATTACTGAATGTGAAGAACGACTCGTTCCTCTGTTCCAACGTTCCTTTCCTAAAATCCAATTTTTTGCTCGAGAACAAAAGCCCAACCCAATGTTGCTGGATAGGGATATCGACTATCAAGTTCCGATAGGCAGTTTGGCACAGTGGTTGAGGAGAAATGAAAGTCAGTTTCCAAAAAAAGAATCATATTTATCGGCCTCATCAGAGAAAGCCTCACAGTTACGGGATAAGTATAAAGGGCTAACAGATGATAGATTTCTCGTCGGTATCTCGTGGAAAAGCATCAATCACGGCATTGAAAAGGAAAAAAGTACTATTTTGGAAAATTGGACACCGATTCTATCTCAACCAGATTGCTTTTTCGTTAATTTGCAATATGGAGATATAGAGCAGGAAATTGGTGAATATTATTCTTCAACAGGAATTCTGATATACACGGATCAGGAGATAAATCCATTAACAAATCTAGATGATTTTGCTGCACAGATATCGGCACTCGATTTGGTAATCTCTATATCTAATACAACAGTACATATGTCCGGAGCATTGGGCAAGAAAGTCTGGACCTTGTTGCCTTATGTACCTGATTGGCGATGGATGTTGAAACGAGAGGATACGCCTTGGTATCCAACTATGAAATTATTCCGGCAAAGTCAGATGAATGATTGGCGTGATGTTTTTCAACGAGTTAGCTTGGCATTAAAACTCCATATAGAAAAATGTGACTCTTAGTAATATGAAAGGATGAAGTTAATTGTCTAAAACATATGCCTTAAGCCATCTAAAAATTGTGGTTCCTGGAGATGATCCTCCACAAATACAATCATCCCCACATTTAGAGCGCTTAGCTCCTTACGGGGATGTTGTTTTGTATACTGATCGCCCGATCACTTCCGCGGAAAAAGTGAATCGGGCAAAGGAAGCCGATATTTTAATTAATAGCCGCGGAATGGTGAATTGGACAGCTCCAGTTCTTCGTCAACTGCCTAAGCTTCAAATGATTACCACATGTTCAATAGGTACTGACATGATTGATTTACAGGTTGCCAAAGAACTTGGCGTTGTTGTCTGTAATCAACCGGGGCGAACGGCACCTGTTGTGGCTGAGCATGCTTTTGGGTTGATGTTTGCTTTGGCAAAACGAACTGCATTTCATACTGCGGAAACAAAAGCTGGACGGTGGAACCGTATAGATAATATTTTCTTGCGTAACAAAATATTGGGAATCGTGGGTACAGGAAATACAGGATCTGAGATGATTAAACTTGGTCAGGCAATCGGAATGGATGTTATTGCTTGGACCTTCCATCCCTCTCAGGAAAAAGCAGATCGACTTGGTATTCAGTATGTCAGTTTCGAGCAATTGCTCCAGACTGCAGATGTTATCAGTCTCCACGTTAAATTGACCGACGAGAGCAGACATTTAATCAACAAAAAAGAATTAGAGTTGATGAAGCAGGAAGCATTGTTAATAAATTGTGCACGTGGTGAGGTTATTCAAACTGATGCATTGGTTGAGGCACTGGATGCTGGACGTCTTAGCGGTGCAGGCATTGATGTTTATGAC